>DAIRDA010000045.1:2447-12747 GCA_036796375.1 Albibacterium sp. | reverse complement strand
CCGTGGCGGCTTACGATTTCCTGCGACAGATATAATCCTAAACCCAGTCCGGAAGCTTGCGATTTGGTTTCATTCACCCGGTAAAAACGGGAGAAAATTTCTTCCAGCTTATCTTGAGGGATCCCGACACCGTAATCCTTCACACCTATTAAAGCACATTCTTCCTCTTCTGAAAGCAACAGCTCGACGCGGTCGGTACCAGGAGAATAACGCACGGCATTGGTGAGCAGGTTGGAAAGCACCTGCTCGATCCGGTGAGGGTCACCGGTTATGAAAAGCTCGTCCACCTCCGTGTTCAGGACGAACTGAAACGCATGGTTCGAATGCGATATCAACTCAATAACATCTTCCACCACTCGACGGATATCGAAACGCTCTTCTGAAAAGGACAGCTTACCCGACTCAATTTTGGTGACATCCAGGAGATCGTCTACCAGGGAGCTTAATTTTTTCACCTGTTGCCTGGTTTTATGCAGGAATAACTTACTCTTTTCGTCAGCGACCATTCGACTGAGAATTTCCAGGTAGCCGGCCACGCTGGTCAGGGGCGTCTTAAGCTCATGACTGGCCAGACCGATAAATTCGTCTTTACGCGCGTTTAGTGCCTTGACCTCTTCGTAATGACGGGCACGTTCCGCCTGAAGCGACAGTTGTTCGCTGATATCGCGGGCGATCTTCGAAGCACCTACAACCTTTCCGGTTTCGTCTGTTATGGGCGAAACCGACACCGAGATGGGTATCAGACGGCCATCTTTCGCACGCCGAATGGTATGAAAGTGATCAATTTTATTGCCTTTGATGATCTCACCGATAATATAGCTTTCTTCGTCTAAACGCTCGGGAGGTATGATCAGCGTAATGTGTTTGCCTACCGCTTCGACTTCGGAATAGCCGAACATTTTTTCCGCAGCCTTATTCCAGCTGGTGATGACCCCCTGGAGCGTTTTGCTGACGATGGCATCGTCCGACGTTTCCACAATGGCAGCCAGCACCGCTTGTTTTTCGTTTGCACGTTTGCGTTCGCTGATATCACGCGCAATTTTTGAAGCGCCGATCACCCGGCCTTTCGCATCAACGATGGGCGAAACAGAGAGCGAAATGGGAACTCTACGTCCATCCCTAGCTTTTCGGATGGTTTCGAAATGATCTACTTTTCTGCCTTGCTTAACTTCGTTGATAATGTAATCTTCTTCTTCAATGCGATCGGGCGGGATGATGATGGAAATATGCTTTCCTAAAGCCTCTTCCTCGCTGAAGCCGAACATTCTCTCCGAGGCAGGATTCCAGCTTAGAATAATTCCATCCAGATTTTTACTGATAATCGTATCATCAGAGCTCCCGACAATCGCGGCCAGGATTGCATTCGTCTGCTCGGTCAGGGTGAGATCGAGTGACGCAGAATTATTAGCATTATGCTCCATTATAGTCGATTAATTCTTACATGATTCCTGAATGCAAAAATAAAAGCAATATTACGATTTGTAAATCGTAGTTTATAGGATGTAAGTACTAAAACTTTATTGCCTTCAACTTATTGTATTTAAAACTTTTATCTGATAATGTATAAACCACGCTGTTATGGATAAGATTACAAAACGTGTTCGGATTAAACGATCTGCAGCGGAGACTTTCGATCTGTTTACAAAAGGTATCCATCGATGGTGGCCAATAGCGTACACCTGGTCAGGACACTTGCTTCAGGAAGTAAAAATTGATGCGAAGGTCGGCGGATTTTGCACCGAGATTGGCCCCCACGACTTTCGTGTCGACTGGGGAAGGGTAACCGATCTGGAGAGCGACCATTTGATACGCTTCACCTGGCAAATAAGCTCCACACGCGTTCCAGAACCAAACCCGAAAAAATCGAGCGAAGTAACGGTTGTTTTCGAAGAGCTTTTCGAATCGCTGACGGAAGTCACACTTGAACATCGAAATTTTCAGTTTCACGGGCCAGGCTGGATTGAGTACCTCAAGGCGATGGACTCGTCCGGAGGCTGGACCTACCTGCTCGATTGCTTCAGGGAAGAATGCGAGCGATAAACTGGCTACTCAAAGGGCATTTTATATTTCAAACTTCTCGTGCAGTAATTTCGTTATATTTGAGAAAATTCTTAATAATTAGATGACGCTTTTACTCGTTTACCTGGGCATCGCCCTTGTATCGTCCTTCCTTTGTTCGCTTATAGAGGCCTCTCTGCTTAGCATTACGGCATCGCATGTCAGCATTGTAAGCAATGAAAACCCTAAACTTGGCAAAGACCTTCAGGAATTCAAATCCAATATTGATAAACCGCTGGCTGCAATTTTGACGTTAAACACCTTTGCGCACACCATTGGTGCTGCGGGTGTAGGTGCGCAGGCTCAGCTCCTTTGGGGTGATCAGTACCTGACGCTGGTGTCGATTATACTGACCATCGTGATTCTGATTATTACGGAAATTATTCCCAAAACACTGGGCGCTAATTACTGGAAGCAGCTAACGCCGTTCACGGTGAAGGTTATCAAAATCATGATTTTCCTGCTTTATCCCATCGTTATGTTTTCTCAGTTGATTACAAAAGCCCTGAATAAAAACAAGGAAACAAGCGTGTTAAGCCGTGCCGATTTCTCGGCCATGGCTGAGCTCGGCAGTAAAGAAGGAGCCTTAAAGCAGGATGAGTATCGTATTATCAATAACATCCTCCGCTTTAATCAGATGCGGATCAATACCATTATGACGCCCCGAACGGTGCTGGTGGCGGCTTCGCAAGATCAATCGATTCGCGAGTTCTATGACAACGCCGAAAATTTACGCTTTTCACGAATTCCTATTTATGCCGAATCGATCGATGATATTAAAGGCTATGTGCTGAAGGACGAGATTCTGGAGGAAATCATTGATGGCAATGGCGACAAGGATTTGCAGAGCATTATCCGGCCCTTTCTGGTAGAGCCCGAAACCGCCAATACTGCTTCGGTCTTTGAGCGTTTAATCAAGAAAAACGAACATATTGCCTTGATCGTGGATGAATACGGCGGAACAAGCGGCATCGCCACCATGGAGGATATCATCGAAACCCTGCTGGGACTGGAGATTACGGACGAGCTCGATGATATTGAAGATATGCAAAAGTGGGCCAGGGAAAACTGGAAAAAGCAAAGGAAAAACAATTAGTCTGCCTATTTCATCTTCCTATTGGCGTTGGCACTGATAAACATTTCATTCCTTTTCTCGGAAATAATGCCCAGGAAGC
The DNA here is from genome assembly GCA_036796375.1 of Albibacterium sp. GTDB lineage: Bacteria > Bacteroidota > Bacteroidia > Sphingobacteriales > Sphingobacteriaceae > Albibacterium. Next base: position 9,514 of record DAIRDA010000045.1, on the reverse strand, counting down.
GTTCATAATGCTTTAGAACGTCGGAAATCAGCTCGTTTTTCGTGAAGTACGCCACATCATAGCCTTCCCGGCCGTCGCCAAAATAAGCTTTCGGGATATACGTTTGATTCTTATCGACATCCGGCAGATTTTCTTCGCTGACCATAAAATCGGAAAGGGTTTTCGGCTGCAGCTTTACGCCATACATAAAGTTGTTGACGACATCGTGCTTAATCTCAATTTCCAGTCGAAAGGGATCCTCTAACGATTTTATGTGGGTTTCAATACCGTTCTGTGCAAACTCCTGCTGCATTTCTTCAAAGGCACTTTTTACCGTCGTCCGGATAAATTCTTCAACAGAGGGCCGGTTCTTATAGGACACAATTCGCTTTAGCCGGTCTTTCCAGTATTTCCCTGACCAGGGTACCGACGACTCGGCAAAATTACGTTCATAATATTCCCCGTCGATCGTGAGCGCTTTCATTAAACTAACGATAAAGAGCAGCATAATGATGGAAAAGGGTAATGCAGTAATCAGTGTCATGCTCTGCAGCGCATTCAATCCACCGGCGTTGAGCAACAGCAGCGACAGGACGGCGAGCAAAGCGCCCCAGAAGACAAGCTGCCATTTTGGAGATACCCTTGCGTTGCGTGTGGCGATATTATTCATAACAAACATGCCCGAGTCGGCAGAAGTGACAAAGAAGATGATGATGATAGCAATTACAAGAAAGCTTGAAATCGTAGATAGCGGTAAGTACTCCATAAAGCGGAACATTAGCGCATCGGGGTTAGAGGCCAACTCACTCAAAGCTCCGTTGGCAACATTTAAGTCGAGCCAGATCGCACTATTTCCAAATACCGACATCCAAATAAAATTGAAAAGTGTGGGCAAAATCAGAACAGCACCTATAAATTCACGAATGGTTCTTCCACGTGAAATTTTCGCAATAAACAATCCAACATAGGGCGACCAGGAAATCCACCAGGCCCAGTACAGGATGGTCCAGTCGTAAAACCACGGGAGACTCGCCTCGTCGTAGACATGGGTTCCAAAAGTCAGGTTGAAAAAGTTGGTGATATAGTTTCCCAGACCCTCCGTAAAGCTTCCGATGAGATAGACAGTAGGACCTGCAAAAAGCACAAACAATAGAAGGGATATAACGGCCACGACATTTATATTGCTCAATATACGGATGCCCTTATCTACTCCGGTAGTTGCAGAGGTAATGGACAGCGACACCAGAACGGCCACGATCAGGACCTGATACGTGAAGCTGGTGTCGGGCACAATCCCGAGAATCTGGAGTCCGGCATTGACTTGTACAACTCCGAACCCAAGGGTGGTGGTAATCCCGAAGAAGGTGCTGCAAAGGGCAAAAACGTCGATCGCATTCCCCCAGGGGCCGTTGATCTTCTCTTTGAGCAAAGGGTAAAAACCGCTACGAAGCGAAAGTGGCAAATTATAACGATAGGCAAAGTAGGCAAGGGACAAACCAATGAGGGCATAGATAGCCCAGGCGTGAATTCCCCAATGAAAAAAGGTATAGAGTTGTGCACTCTTAGCGCGGCTTACGACATGATCGGAAGCAAATACTTCCGAGGAATAATGCTGCATCGGCTCGGCTACTCCAAAATACATCAATCCGATACCCATTCCTGCTGCAAACAACATCGAGATCCACGAAAAAAAAGAAAATTCGGGTCTGCTGTCATTACTTCCCAGCCGGATCGTTCCATATCGGCTGAACATCAGGTAGGCCAGAAAAATCACAAAGATGGTTACCGCCCACACATACACCCAGTTCAGGTTCACGAAGATGAAGTTTTTTATGACATTAAGAAGGTCTTCGGTAAGTGAAGGAAACAGAATTGACACCAGGGAAATGACGGTTATAAAGATAATACTGGGTAAGGTCACCCCTCGTTTTAACGTGGTTCTAAACATCGTATTCAGGTTTTAGCCGGTTCTCTATCCTACAAGAAAAAAGCGTACCATATTGTTTTCAGAAGTTATGCGGCGTTTTTTTATAATCTCTTAATCATTTTTTTAGCCGGCCCTTTCATCTAGCTTAATTTTTACCATTGGTTTTCAGGATTTGTTCGTTCCTTTGCAGCTGAAAACAAATCACTTGTGGAAGTACTTTTAGATTTTTTTAACAACCTGAGCGATCCCGACTGGATCGTCGCCCACGGCGGCCTGTATCTGTTGCTATTTATCGTTTTTGCTGAAACCGGTATCCTGATTGGCTTTTTCCTTCCTGGAGACCCGATTCTGTTTATAGCCGGGGTAATTATCGCTACCATGTCGATGGGTGGTGCCCATCCTGAACTGACCCTCCTCTATTGGATTACACTGATCTCCGTGGCGGCCATTCTGGGAAATTTCCTGGGCTATGCCTGCGGCAAGTATTTCGGCCAGCGGCTCATGGCAACAAAAGATAATTGGCTCTTCAAAAAAGAATACATTCACAAGGCGCAGGAATTTTATGATAAGCGGGGTGGTGGCGCCATTATCTTAGCGCGTTTTCTGCCAATCGTCCGCACCTTTGCTCCCATCGTGGCTGGCATCGTTAAAATGGATTTCAAAAAATTCGCCTTCTACAATATTGTGGGTGCTTTTGTCTGGGTAGGAAGCCTTATGACGCTTGGTTACCTGCTGGGCGAGAACCCCTGGGTGCAACGAAATTTCGAATTTGTGATTCTGGGGATTGTAATTGCGGCCACTGCCCCGGTGATTATCAAAGTGATTAAAGGGAAAAAGAAACCTGTTGAAAAGCCCGAGCCGATTGAAGAACCGCTTGAGCTTTGATACTAGCCCCCGCGCAGGCTATTAAACATCTCCATGACGCTGGCACGCTTTGAATGACTGATCGGAATATGGTGCGTATTTGCCATCGTGATGTAGCCTCCGTCGTTCCGGCAATACTTTTCCATATAGTTGGGGTTGATCAGGTATGATTGGTGAACCCGGATGAAAGCAAAGCGCTCAAGTAGCTTTTCCACGTCTTTCAAGGTTCGGCTAATAAGATGGGTCCGGCCATCGAAGGTGAATATTTGCGTATAGTTACTTTGTGCCTGACAATAAAGGATGTTGTCTATTTCGATAAATTCCAGTCCTTCGCTGTTAGGAATGGCGATCTTATTTTTCAGAATACCATCCTTTCGCAATTCACCGAGCAGTCGCGCCACCTCATTGGTCTGTTCAGACCCTTTCCTTTTCCTGAGAAGCTGTTCCATCGCCTCTTTCAGTTCGTCGTCATCAATGGGTTTCAACAGATAGTTTATCGCCTGCGCTTTGAATGCTTTGACAGCATATTGACTATAAGCGGTGGTGAATATGACGTCGAAGGGTAGTTCGCTAAACTGTTCGAGCACGTCAAATCCGCTCATGACAGGCATTTCTACGTCGAGGAAAAGTAAATCTACTTCAATTTGTTTGAGAACTTCCACCGCTTCCCTGGGCTGAGTGCTTTTGAATACAACCGGAAACTCGGGGAAAAGGCCTTTGAGGTGCAGTGTTAAACTTTCTACACAATGCCTCTCATCGTCAAGGATAGCTATCTTCATCATGGCTGGATTATTTTTAAACAGATTTCAACGGAGGTTCCCAAGGCGTTTCCCTGGTCATCCTGATGATCCTTAAATTGGTATTGCAGTGTATCTTGTTGGAGGGTATTAAACAAGGCGATCCGTTTATTTGTGATTTCGGTGCCGCGACTCTTATGACGCCGGTTTTCACTGGCTACATGGAAACGACCAACGCCGTTGTCGCTTATCGTGATCAGAACGTTGCGCTCCACCCATCGGGCCGATAAAGACAGTAGCTTCTTCTCTTTCTCGCTCGGAAGAAGGCCATGCCAGATTGCGTTCTCCACAAATGGCTGAAGCAACAGCGGCGGAATCTGAAGGTTTTCCGGGAGCCCTTCCGGCACCTCGATTACACAGGAAAAGCGTTCGTCGAAGCGATTTTTCTCTAGCTCGATATAATTGCGCACCAGGGAAAACTCTTCCAGGAGCGAGTGCGTGGGACTCTTCGCTGTCTCAAGAACCTGTCGTGAAAAGCGCGCGAGCATCACCAGATATTTAACGGCCTGTTTGTTAAGCTCCTGTTGAATCAGGTTCTTGATGGCATTCAAACTGTTGAAAAGGAAGTGTGGATTGATGCGCATCTGATTCGCGAGCATCTCCACTTCGATGATGTTTCGCTCATAATCTGCCTTCATCCGGTTCCGTTCTGCCTCCTGAAGCAGCGTTTCCACCTTTCGCTTCCTCTTCCGTTGCTTGTCGACAAGCATATAAGCCGTCACAAGCGTTACGAACAGCGCGATAAATAACAAGATGATAGCGCCACGACTCCGCAAGCGGCTCGTCTGTTCCTCCATCTGCATCGCGTTCATAGCCTGCTCGGCTTTGAGCAGTTCGATTTCCGATTCTTTTTTCTCCAGCTGATAGCGGCGGTTAATGGCGGAGATTTGTACAGCCTGATTGGTAAGGTTAATACTATCCTGATAATTACGCGACTGTTTATAATAGGAAAGCGCCAGCCGATCGTTGCCCATCGCTTCATAAACTTCCGAAATTCCCGAGGAGACGCTTTGCATCAGAACCTTGTTGTTGAGATTTCGCGCAATTTCACCCGCGCGTTTCAGCTCATGTAGACTTTGCTGATGATTTTCCCTCTTGAAGCTGAGTTTGCTAAGCTGAATCCAACTTTGCGCCTGCTGTTGTTTATCGTCCAGCTGTACGAAAATGGCCAGGGCCTGCCTGAAATAACGTTCGGCGCGACTCAGATCATCGCCGGCATTCATATAGCTTTCGCCCAGGGCTTTGAAGGCCATGCTCCGTCCGTGATCATCGCCGATCTCTTCATTAATTTTTAACAGATCATTAAAATATTGACGGGCTTTGTCGTGCTCCTTTAATTCGTCGTAATAGCCACCGATGGTCAGGTACTGAATGGCAGTGCCCCGTCGGTTGCCACTTTCAACGGCCGCTTTCAGGGCGCGTTCGAGGTATTCCAACGCGGCTTTCTGGCGTCCGGGGATGGCCATAAAGGTATTCCCCAGTCCGTTGGAGGCAATTTCAATGTTTCGGAGATCGTTTTCTGTTTCTGCAATCCGGAGCGCAATCAAATGGTATTCGACAGCCAGATCATAGGCGCCCAGGTAGCGTGCAGAGACGGCCGCATTGTTCGCATAAATCATCTTATCGAGCGGCAAACCCTTTCGGTCGGCAATCATCTTGTAAGCGCGAATATGGAGTGCGAGCGACTCTTCAAACTGCTGATGATAGCGAAGCAGTAAGCCCAGATTATTAATCGACTGACTGTAGGTGAAACTGTCTTGCCTGGCTGCCAGCTGCATGGCTTCGGTGGCCACGTCGAGAGCCTCCTCGCTGCCGGAACCACCACGGTTGAGAGCGCGCGACAAATCGATCATCCGATAAACACGGGTTGAGTCGTCGGCGGCGGCGGCAATTCCCATCCGGATGCTGTCGATACGATTTTGGGCGAATACCTTCGGGATAGCGAAAAAGCTGCCGATCAGGGCAACAATTAAAAATGACTGCTTTATAGTTTCCATACCGTTAGGCAATGAGGATGGATGATACGGATGGTCCGCTTGGTTGTGATGCAGTGTGAAGATACGGAATTTATTGATATTCAGTACGCTTACTAAATGGATCGATTAGAATACTCATTCCCTGTTGACCACTGCGGGCGGGTGCTTTATCTTCAACCATCGTTAAAGGCGCGACCTGCAATCGACGCTTTTGAAAACAACAAAAATCTACACCATTATGAAAAAAGCAGCATTGTTTCTTTTGGCCATGACCTTCGGTTTAAGCGGTACGCTTATTAAAGCAGAAGCGCAGATTTTGAAAGGCTTTGGAAAAAAACTGGAAAAGAAAATTGAGGACCGAATTGAGCGGAAAGCAGACAAGCAAGTGGATAAGGCACTTGATAAGGTAGACCAAAAAGCCGCGGAATCGGTAAACAGTGCCCTGGACGGTGCGGTGCCAACGAAAAAGAATGCACCTGTATTCGAGGAAGTGGCAGTCGACCGCGGGCAATCGATGACACTGATCGGGGGAAATTGCAACGACTTCAGCTGGTTTACAAAAGGAGCGATACTAGAATACGAGGTGATGGATGGAAAAGGCAAGGTGGAAGCATCTACCCGGACGGAAATATTGGATTTACGAACCGAGGGATCTGCTACCGTTGCCGAGGTGCAAGCCTCAATGAATACCCCGGAAACGGGGGAAATGAGTTATCAGATGAACTACGTTTGTGAGGGCGATCGGATCTACATGGATATGGGGTCGATGATGAAAGCCCTCATGGAAAGCAATCCGGAACTGGCGGGCAATAAAGAGGCGCAGGAAGCCATCAGCAATATGGAAATTGACTTCGAAAATGGTTTTGCATCCTTTCCGAAGACGATGTATCCGGGACTCAAGCTGGAGGATATGAACTTTTCATTTAAAACCTCGGCCGGGATGGGTGAAATGTCGTTCCAGACCCTGGTAAGCGATCGGCAGGTGCTGGCAAAAGAAATGGTTACCACCAAGGCGGGCACATTCGAATGCCTGAAAATCCGCTCGGTGTCTTACACTACCATGAATGTCATGGGCTTCAACAAAACCATGCCGCCGACAATTGATTATCTCTGGATCGCTCCGGACATCGGGATGATCAAGCAGGAAAGCCATACAGAGAAAAAGCTAAACAGTTCGATGGCCTTGAAGTCGCATAATCTATGACCCGATGCCATGAAAATCGTTGCTTATACGCTACTGGCCGCCGGGCTGTCGTGGACGGGTACTGCAAAAGAAACGGCTCCTGTTGAAGAGGATAAGCACCCGGTGAGCATATGCCTGAAAAACAAGAATTACCGGTATGAAGACTTGCTTGGCCGCGACGATCTTGTGAGCTACCTTTCGATCGATGAATCGTCGCTGATTGTTAAAAATGCACCTTTCCATTCTGAAAACGGGTGGATCTGTTTTGAATGGAAAAGTTCGCGAGAAGACATGGAAATCGAGCTTTTGGGAGAAGAAATCCGCCTGCCCGATATAAACCG
>DAIRDA010000045.1:0-2347 GCA_036796375.1 Albibacterium sp. | reverse complement strand
ATTCCTTAGCTGATGTTCAATAGCGAAATCGAGGATAAATTAGCATTCGTTTTCTTATATTTATCGAAAGTTTTGTTAAATTTTCGATTATGAAAACCTCCCTTGCTCAAATACTCCTGACCTTTCTGATCCTTACTTCCTGTAACCTGACGCCTGCCTCCTCGCAAGCTCAAAATGCCAAAGAGGCAAAGAAAAAAGAAAGCATGCCTTCGATTAGCTGGGGTGTCACCGGAACTACGCCCAAGGGTGCTACTATTTCGGAGTTTGTGATACGCAATGCTGGAAAAGAACCGCTCCTTAACGAGGAATGGGAGTTGTGGTTCAATTCAATGCGACTGATTGATCCTTCCAGCGTGACCGAACGGTATGAGCTGGTACATGTGAATGGTGATTTGTACCGCCTGGCCTTTCCTGAAGGATTTAAGGGCATTGCACCGGGCGATTCGGTGAAAATTTCCTTCGCTTTCCACAGCAATGTGATCAATTATACCTTTGCGCCAGCCGGATTATACATGGCGCGAAAGGGTGAAGCAAGAGGAATCGATATCGACGATTACACGCTTCTCCCCTACCGCGGCGACGTAAAACGGGAAATGCAATACCTGTCGGCGCAATACGACTTAAACAAACAGTTGGATCAGATCAGGAATCCGGGGCTCCGGATTATTCCCCGGCCATCGGCCATGACTGCCGGAACAGGCAGTTTTTCTATTTCAGCAAAAACCTCGATCAGCGCCGACAAGCGTTTTGCCCGGGAGGCGGAACAATTGAACGAATTTCTGATGAAACTTACGGGCAACAGTTTGCAAGGCAACGCCCGGAACACGGCGTCTGATATCCGACTGGAATTTCTGGCGTCCTTGGGTAAGGAAGCCTATACTTTCAAAAGTACCACCGAGGGCATCGTTATTCAAGCTTCGGATGCTGCTGGAGCGTTTTATGGTATTCAAACCCTGAAAGCACTGCTGCCGGTTGAAGCATGGGAAAAACCGGGAACGGCCCTGGCAATACCAGCCTTGAGCATCAGCGATGAGCCGCGCTTTGCCTACAGAGGCTTTATGATGGACATCGCCCGAAACTATCAACCGAAAGAGCAGGTACTAAAAGTGCTGGACCTGATGGCCCATTACAAACTAAACACCTTTCATTTTCACTTTAGTGATGATGAAGGATGGAGAATCGAGATAGCGGCCTTGCCGGAACTGACGGAAGTGGGAAGCCGTCGCGGGTCTGACTTCAGCACAGGGAATTCCATTCAACCGGCCTACGGATCGGGGGCCGAAGCAAAGGATAAGCAATACCTGACGGAAGCCGAATTCATCGAAATATTGCGGTATGCAGCTGAACGACATATCCGTGTTATTCCTGAAATTGAGACGCCCGGGCATGGACGTGCTGCAATCAAGGCGATGGACAAGCGCTATGAGCGGCTGATGAAGGCGGGCAGGAAGACCGAAGCGGAAGAATTTCTGCTGAGAGACTTTGGCGACCGCTCGGTATACAGCTCGGCGCAATACTTTACCGACAACGTGATGAACGTTGCCCTTCCGTCTACCTATCGGTTTATCGAAAAGGTGGTGGATGGTTTTGCAGATATGTATGCAAAAGCTGGCGTGCCGCTGGAAATTATCTCTTTGGGAGGCGACGAAGTGCCCGGCGGTGCCTGGGAAAAATCACCCAAGATCCAGGAATTGATGAAAAGCAGATCGATGAAATCGGTTCATGAGGTATGGCCCTATTACATTGAACGGATAACAGCCATGCTGGCAGCGAAAAAGTTAACACTTGCCGGATGGGAAGAGATGGGAATGGTAAACCAGGGAAAAGGAATGAAGCCGAATCCGGGCCTCAGCAACAAAAACATCTACCTGGATGTATGGAACAATGTGGCCGGGGCTGGTGCGGAGGACCTGGCTTACAAACTCGCCAACCAGGGATATAAAGTTGTATTTATTCCTGCGAATAACTTTTACCTGGATCAGGCCTGGAACAATAGCTATCAGGAACCGGGACATAGCTGGGCAACGTTTACGGATATGGAACGCTCTTTCAGCTTTATACCGCTGAACTTCTTCCGGAATATTAAAAGTACCGGCAGACAACTGGAAAACCTGACGGCCGAAGGCAGAAAGAATATCGTCGGGGTGAAAGCAAGCTTGTTCGCCGAAAAAGTAGTCGACGAAAACTTTATGGAACATATGCTGCTTCCACGCTTGTTGGCGCTAGCCGAACGCGCCTGGTCGCCGGAAGCGTCGTGGGAAAAGTCAGCGGTAAAGAATTGGGAGCCGGCGTATAAGAACGACTGGCATAGTTTTGCCTATCAGGTGAACCGCCACGAATTGAGGAA
>DAIRDA010000044.1:0-12915 GCA_036796375.1 Albibacterium sp. | reverse complement strand
GATAGCAAGAAAAGTCTGAAAACGAAAAAGAGGCATCAAACTTCTGTTGATTGCCTCTTTTGTATTTCGTAGCGGGGAGCAGGATCGAACTGCCGACCTCAGGGTTATGAATCCTGCGCTCTAACCATCTGAGCTACCCCGCCGTAAAAAAGCATCTGTTTGGTTAAAAAAGATACTCCCGTTTTTCGGTTTGCAAATATAGTTTAATTTCCCTTTCTTTAGAAAAAAACTTTAAAATCTATTCCTTATCTATTTGAATCGAAATATATGTCAGAAAAAATAAAATTCCAGTTAGAGTATGAAATAAAATCATCACCAAAAATTTTATTTTCTTTCCTGATTGAGCCGAATGCTTTGTCGCAGTGGTTCGCAGATGAAGTAACGATTCGTGAAAATATTTATACGTTTACCTGGCACGACGATCAGCGGAGGGCGAAACTGATTACCGAAAAGGAAAACAGGATGGTTCGCTTTAAGTGGCTGGACGATGAACCTTACTATTTCGAACTGGAAATTATTCAGGATGAGCTGACCAACGATGTGGCGCTTTCGGTAACCGACTTTGCCAATGAAGATAATATGCAAGACCGCAAGCTGATCTGGGATAACCAAATTGATTACCTGCTCAGCGTTTTGGGTGCGTAAATCATTATTTCTGCTTACCTTTGCAGTGTGAAAAAGGTTCACATACTTGTACTTAAGGCGTTTATAAAGCCCTTCATCGTTACGTTTTTTATCGTAATGTTTGTGCTTTTGATGCTTTTTCTGTTCAAATACATTGACGATCTGATCGGCAAGGGATTTGAATGGTATGTTATTTTGCAGTTGCTATGGTATGCTTCGGCCACGAACGTCGCCATGGCCCTCCCCCTGTCCATGTTGCTTTCCTCTATCATGACTTTCGGAAACCTCGGCGAAAGTTATGAACTCGTAGCGATCAAAGCTGCGGGAATTTCCATCAAGAAGGCGATGATGCCGCTTATCATTTTTGTCTCATTCTTTAGCGTCGGCGCCTTTATTTTCAGCGATTATATGCTACCGATAGCGAACCTGAAAATGGGATCGCTGCTGTACGACGTGCGTGAGAAGAAAGCCGACTTCCTGATTAAGGAGGGCGTGTTTAACAACAGTATTCCCGGTTATTCCATACGGGCGATGAAAAAAAGCAGCAAGGGCGGTCAGCTTCAAGACCTGATCATCTATCAGCACGATCGGGGCAGTTCGGGAACAAATGTGCTGCTGGCCAAAGAGGGAAAGATGTTTAACTCGCAGAATAACGAGTATATGGTGCTGCAGCTGAAAGACGGTGTGCGCTATGAAGAAACGCCCGGATCGCGCAGCTATGATCCGCGACAGTTATTTACGCGCTACTATTTCGATCAGACCGAGCAGAAGTTCGATATGTCGGCCTTCCAGATGAAGCGCACCGATGAAGAACTTTTTAAAAGCCATTATGCGATGCTGAACCTTAAGCAGCTTCGTTATTACCGCGATTCAATATCGGCATATAATGACAGCCTTCGGAACGAGGTGTTCCGGGATATTCAACCCTTTTACCGGATTTACAACCAGTACGCAAGCCCTGTGAAGGCGAAGAACCCGACGCAATACGAGGGCAATTTCCTGAGCGTGGTGCCGGAAGATAACCGGATGCAGACCATTTCTGAGGCCAGCAATCAGGTCCGTTATATCCGCGATCAGCTTGGCCGCCGGGCCACTACCGATGCGGAATACAGCAGCTCGATACGCCGCTACTTTATGGAATACCAGCGTAAATTCACCTTGTCGGTGGTCTGCCTGGTTTTCTTCTCGATCGGCGCGCCCCTGGGAGCCATTATCCGCAAAGGAGGACTGGGATTGCCGGTGGTGATGGCCATTATTTTCTTCCTGATTTATTATGTGATTTCGACGCTGGCGGAGAAATCGGCCCGCGAGGGAAATATCGATGTAACCCTGGGAATGTGGACAGCCATTTTTGTGCTGGCACCCATCGGGGTGTTCCTGACTTACAAGGCGGCGACCGACTCGGCACTGTTCGATGTGGAGCAATACAAGCTGAGCGTCAAGAAAATCTGGAACCGCCTGCGGAAGCGTCCGGCTTCGGAGGATTAATGACTTCCGCATTATCGTTTAACCGTAAGGAAAACCGTACTTTTGTACAAAAATTCCAATCTGAGTATTATGGCAATTCAATTGAATACAATCGAAGAAGCGATTGAGGATATTAAGGCCGGTAAAGTCGTTATCGTGGTGGATGATGAAGACCGTGAAAACGAAGGCGATTTTGTTACCGCCGCCGCCAATGCTACGCCCGAAATCATCAACTTTATGGCTACCCATGGCCGGGGTTTGATTTGTGCCCCGCTAACCGAAGAGCGCTGCGATGAGTTGAAGCTCGACTTAATGGTGGGGAAAAACACGGCTGCCTATGAAACCAACTTTACGGTATCGATCGACCTGGTAGGTCATGGATGCACCACGGGCATTTCGGCAACCGACCGTTCCAAAACAATTTTATCGCTGATTAATCCAGACACCAAGCCGGAAGAACTTGGGCGTCCGGGCCATATTTTCCCCTTACGGGCCAAAGACGGAGGCGTATTGCGTCGTACCGGACATACCGAAGCGGCTGTCGATTTAGCACGACTGGCGGGTTTCGAGCCGGCAGGTGTGTTGGTTGAGATTTTGAAAGAGGATGGCGAGATGGCACGCTTGCCCGACCTGTTCCCGATCGCCGAGAAATTCGGCCTGAAAATTATTTCGATTGAAGACCTGATTGAATACCGGTTGAACAAAGACTCCCTGATTACCAAGGAAGTGTCTGTAAAGCTGCCCACGGAGTGGGGCGATTTTGAGCTATCGGCCTATACGCAGAAAAATACGGGCGAGCAGCATGTGGCCCTGATCAAAGGATCGTGGGAACCGAACGAGCCCATTCTGGTACGGGTGCACAGCTCTTGTGTGACAGGCGATATTTTCGGATCTTGCCGTTGCGATTGCGGTTCGCAGTTGCATGCCTCCATGCAGATGATTGAGAAGGAAGGAAAGGGCGTGATTGTTTATATGAACCAGGAAGGCCGCGGAATCGGTCTGATCAATAAGCTGCATGCTTATAACCTGCAGGAAAACGGCCTGGACACCGTGGATGCCAATATTCAGCTGGGCTTCAAAGACGATCAGCGGGATTACGGGATCGGGGCACAGATACTGCGGAACCTGGGCGTTACCAAAATGCGCCTGATGACCAACAACCCAAAGAAAAGAGCCGGAATGGTTGGTTACGGATTGGAGGTCATCGAGAATGTACCCATTGAGATTCAGTCGAATATACACAACGAATTGTATTTGCGCACGAAACGCGACAAGATGGGGCATACCATTATGAAGAATATCTGATAGCGCAGGAATAAAAATTTGCTCCAGGGCAAAACAAAGTACAGCCATTTTGCTTTATATGGTACATCTATAATTTTTCTCACTTAAACAAGTTACCATGAAAGCAAAAATCTATTCTTTATTGACTGTACTGCTGCTTGCCTTTACATTTAGCGCACCGGTTTCGGCTGCCCCAGCAGACAACAAACCTCTTACCACGTTCACTGAAGAGGAGATAGCCATGCGTATGAATGAAATGCGCCAGCGGGTTAATGAAATCAAAGAGATGGATAAATCTGACTTAAGTCGTACCGAAAGAAAGGCGCTTAAGAAAGAATTGAGAGAGATGAATAAAGAGGCGAAAGCCATGGGTCAGGGCGGCGTGTACCTTTCCGTTGGAGCCATCATCATTATTATTTTACTGTTGATTTTAATACTATAGTAAGCATCAACGTCAGGCAAAGGCTGATTCACGTACCGTGGGTCAGCCTTTGTTTTTATTAGTTTTCCGATAAACTGTCTTTAATGTCGCGCCTTTTTTGTAAAATTGTTAAGTTTTGCCGCAAGGTAAGCCATTAGGGGGCACCGGCAAAGATCACCAATGAAAAGGCATGATACTGATTGTAGACGACAAACCCGAAAATCTGGTCTCGCTGAGACGCTTTCTTGAACACAACCATTTGGAGGTCGACGAGGCATCATCCGGAGAGGAAGCACTAAGAAAGGTTTTAAAAACGGTTTACTCGCTCATTATCCTCGACGTACAAATGCCCGGCATGGACGGTTTCGAGGTTGCAGAGACCATTCTGGGCTATAGTAAAGCCAAAGACACGCCCATTCTCTTCCTGTCGGCTGTCAATATCGATAAAGAATTTATCACCCGCGGCTATTTGTCGGGGGCGGTCGACTATATCACCAAACCGTTTGATCCGGATATTCTACTCCTCAAGGTAAAAACCTTCAACCGCTTATTTGAGCAAACAAATGAATTGAAAAAGATTCAGAAGGCGCTCAAGAAAGAGATATTGCACCGGAAAGAGCTTGAGAAAAAAAAGGATGAGTTTATCAGCATCGCCAGTCACGAATTGAAAACGCCCCTGACCAGTATTCGGGGCTATGTGCAACTGCTCGAACGCATGATTCAGAAGGAAGATAACGAAGCCTTAAACAACTACATTACGAAAGTAAGCACGCAAATCAACAAACTGGGTGATCTGGTCTCGGATCTGCTCGACATTTCCAATATGGAAAGCGGCAAGATGAAATTCAATATCCGGCCCTTTTCCTTTGAAGATATGCTGAACAACGCCATCGACAATATCCAGCAAATTTACCCCGAACACCGCATAAGCCGTATCGGGTCGGCTAACTTTTTCTACCCCGGCGATGAGATGCGCCTGGAACAGGTAGTGGTGAACTACCTCACGAACGCCATCAAGTATTCGCCAGACGAGAAGGAGATCGAAGTGGAAACTCTGGTGGCCGACAATATGCTGGAAGTGCGGGTGAAGGACCACGGAATTGGTATTTCGAAAGAGCTTCAGGAACAATTGTTTGAAAAGTTCTTCCGGGTGGAAGAAACGTCCAATCGATTTCAGGGCTTGGGGATCGGCCTTTTTATTTGCCAGGAAATTATTCAGCGTCACGGCGGACAATGTGGTGTGGAAAGCGAACCCGGCAAAGGCTCCACCTTCTTTTTTAAATTACCGCTACCTTTTTCTGTTTAAAAACCATTTATAGCCAATCGATTGAATGAAAAGATTATTCAACAGAATTCCGCTGAATATAAAATTGATTTTAAGTGCCGTCATTCCACTATTGGTGCTGATTTACTATTTTTCAGTGATCAGTACGGAACGAACGGTGCGAATTCAGACCACTGAAAACTTCATCGGCCGACTCGACCTGACGGTTGCCAGTGGCGATCTGGTGGACCAGATTCAGCAGGAAAGACGCTACAGTCTGAGCTACTTGCTCGGGCGGGAAAACAATGCGAACCTGATTACGGCTCGAAAAGAAACCGATCGGGTGTTCAGCGAATATGAAAGCCTCATGAAAGAGGGTTTCACGGAGGATTTCCGTAAATATTCCTACATCAATGATCTGGAAAACTGGCGATCGGAGGTGGATAGGCGCACCATTCAGGCCTCAGATGTTTTACTGAATTATCAGCTGCTGATCGAACGAGTGCAGGTAAATTCAAACATCCGGACCGATAATCCGGTGATTCTGGAACGCTCGGGCAATCAGCTAACGGCTGGTTCCATCGCCGCCCGCATGACCAATCTGATTGCCATGATGCGTCTGGAGGTGTACCTGACACTGGTGGGTGACACATCGATTTCGGGCTCGCTGGATGAATTCAGCAAAAACTACCGCCTGTTTCAGTCGTACGACCACGAACTTCGCGTAAACCAGAGCGCAGAAATCAGAAAAGAATACGAACGACTTGTACAGAACTCTGGGCTCGTTCCGACGCTGGAGTACCTTAAACAGGTTGCCGACAGCGGACGGGTGCTCGACACCTACGATCCGGAAGCATGGTGGAGGGTGTCGGCCACCGGTATGGACAGCCTCCGGTCGCTCTCATCCGATAAGATGAGCGAAACGCAACTGAAGGCCCGAGATGCTTTTGAAGAGGATGTTACCAATCAACGTAACCTCTTTATCTTCCTGATCGTTCTGATGTTGGTTATTTTCGCGATTGTGTACTACGCTGTGCAGTCGACTACCTGGCAAATCGATGAATTGAAAGAGGCCGCCGAAGAAATGGCTCGCGGTGAAACGGGTATTGAATTGCCCCAATATCCCAACGATGCGCTGGGCAACCTTGCGCGCTCTTTTATTCAGATCGACCGGAATAATAAAAAAATCGCATTGGCCGCTTCCGATATCGGACAAAACAAATTTGATACTCCCTTCCGCGTAAGGGGTCAGAAAGACGAGCTCGGCCACGCCATATTGAAGATGCGCAAATCGCTGAAGGATTTTTCAGTGGAAAATGAGAAGGAGATCTGGATTCAAACCGGACTCTCGACCCTCAACAGCGTGTTGATTGGCAAAAAAGACGTTCATGAGACCGCACAGGCGGTGCTCGCCTCGATGGTGAATTATCTCAACGCCGAAGTGGGGACCTTATACCTGTTAAACTACAGCGAGATGCTGGAGCTTGAATGCAGTCATGCCACACTGAACGATTCGGCGATACCGAAGATGGTGAAACTGGGTGAAAACCGCTTGGGACTTGCGGCACTGCAGATGGAACCCGTAATTATTGAAAGCATTCCCGACGAATACCTCTACATCGGCAGCAGCCTGGGCAAAGCACAGGCAAAGCATTTGCTGATGATTCCGCTGGTTCAGAACGGTCAGGTGGAAGGCATTATTGAAGTTGCTTCCTTCGAGGAATTTAATCCTTCAGCCATGGAGTTTGTTAAGCTGGTGTCGGCGAATATCGCGAGCAGTTTCCAAAGCATGAAATCGCGGGTTCGACTTCAGGAATTGCTCGAGGAAACGCAGACACAGACCGAAGAACTGCAGACCCAGCATAGCGAACTTGAGAACCTGAACACTGAATTGGAGGCTCAGACCCAGAAGCTGCAGGCTTCGGAAGAGGAACTGAAAGTTCAGCAGGAAGAGCTTTTGCAAGCCAATCAGGAGCTGGAAGAGCGCAGCAATTTGCTGGAAGACAGGAACCAGGTAATTATCGAGCGAAACCTCGATATTCAGCGCAAGGCCGAAGAACTTGAACTGAGCACCCGGTATAAGTCGGAATTTCTGGCGAATATGTCGCACGAGCTCCGCACCCCGCTAAACTCGATTCTATTGCTATCGCGCTTGCTAAGTGAAAACACCAACAGCAACCTTTCGAAAGATCAGGTAGAATATGCTCAGGTAATCCAGAATTCAGGAAAAGGCTTGCTTTCGCTTATTGACGAGATCCTCGACCTTTCGAAAATTGAAGCCGGAAAAATGAGCGTGGAGTTTAAGCCGGAAAATATCGATGAAATTGTGTCGGCCATGCGCTCCCTCTTTGGCGAGATGGCCAAGGAAAAGCATCTCGACTTCCAGCTCTCCGTTAGTGGCAATGCACCCAGAAATATTGTGACAGACCGCCTTCGCCTGGAGCAGATACTAAAGAACCTAATCGCCAATGCGCTGAAATTTACCTCGAAAGGCTTTATTCAATTGCGGGTAGAACCGGCAGAACAACCCGGCTTTATTTCCTTTAAGGTAAAAGACAGCGGAATTGGAATTCCGCAAGATAAGCAGGAACATATTTTTGGAGCCTTCCAGCAAGCGGACGGATCGACCCGCCGGAAATACGGTGGTACGGGACTGGGCCTGGCGATTAGTCGAGAACTGGCCAAATTACTCGGCGGAGAACTTTCGCTGGAAAGCAAAGTGAACGCCGGCAGCGAATTTACAATAACCATACCCGTTGAACCGACCGGGAAACCCGACGGAACGAAAAGCAACGAGGCAAGCATTCCGCGGATAAAGAAAACACCTTCCCCGACGGAAAAGCACACGGAGGAGGACGAGAATCAGCCGGAGCGTTTTATCGCGAAAGTGATCCCGGCCGATATACCCGACGATCGCGATGAGATTAAAGAAGGTGATAAAAGTATCCTGATCATTGAAGACGATCCGGCATTTGCCAAGTCGCTGCTTTCTTACACCCGTAAAAAAGGTTACAAGGGACTGGTGGCCGTGCGCGGTGACCATGGTATTGAACTGGCCTTCCAATATAGTCCGCAAGCCATTCTCCTGGATCTGCAGCTTCCGGTAAAGGATGGATGGCAGGTGATGCAGGAACTGAAGGCTAGTCCGGAGACACGCCATATTCCGGTGCACATGATGTCTTCGTTCGAAATTAAAAAAGAGAGTTTGCGCAAGGGCGCGATCGATTTCATCAATAAGCCGGTGGCTTATGAACAAATGAATGAAATTTTCAACAAGCTGGAAAAGGCGCTGACTAAAAGCCCGAAAAAGGTGTTGATTATCGAAGAAAATGCCAAGCATGCGGAAGCGCTTGCCCAATACCTGGAAGGATTCCATGTAAAGTCGGAGATAAAGGGAAAGATTGAAGATGGCGTGTTGGCCTTGCAGCAGGCGGAGATTGATTGCGTGATTCTTGATATGGGAATTCCGGATGAAACCGGATATAAGACACTCGAGATGGTGAAACAAAATCCCGGGCTGGAAAACCTTCCGATCATCATTTTTACCGGCAAGAACCTGAGCCGTATTGAAGAACAGAAAATCCGCCAGTATGCGAATTCCATTGTGGTCAAAACAGCCCATTCGTACGAGCGCATTCTGGACGAAGTCAACCTCTTCCTTCATCTGGTAGAAGAGAACAAAACAGACGCTGAAAAAACGACCAAACGCAACCAGACCGGCCGCTTCAATGAAATCCTGGATGGAAAAACGGTATTGGTTGCCGACGACGATATCCGTAATATTTTCTCCCTCACCAAAGCGCTTGAACTTCACAACATGAAAGTGCTTTCTGCAAACGATGGTCAGGAAGCGCTCGAAATTCTGAAAGAACACGAAGAAGAGATTGATATTATCCTGATGGATATGATGATGCCGGAACTGGACGGATATGAAACCACCGCCCGCATCCGCAAGATGCCGAATATGGCCAGCATACCGATTCTGGCGGTGACGGCCAAGGCGATGATGGGCGACCGTGAAAAATGCATCCGGGCGGGTGCGTCCGATTATATCTCCAAGCCGGTAGATATCGACCAGCTTATTTCTTTACTCAGAGTATGGCTCTATAATTAAGTCCATGAAATCACAAATATTAGTTGTCGACGACGATTCAAAAAATATTTTTGCCCTTTGTGCCGTTCTCCAATCACGGGGATGGACCTGCATTTCGGCGCTATCGGCTTATGATGGGATCGAGCATTTAAAAAACAACCCCGACATTGGCATAGTTTTAATGGATATGATGATGCCGGATATGGATGGCTATGAAGCGATTAAACAGATAAGGTCGAAACAGGGTTGGGAAGAGATGCCCATTGTTGCTGTCACGGCGCAGGCCATGACAGGCGATCGGGAAAAATGCCTGGCAGCAGGTGCTTCTGATTACTTATCTAAGCCCGTAGACGTTGATCTGTTGATCGGCATAATTAATCGCTTTTTGGGCAATGGAAGCACAAACCATTAAAGACGACGAGATAGAGCTGCTGCTGGACGAACTCCATCGGAAACACGGTTACGACTTCTCAGATTACAGCCGCGCCTCGATGAAGCGACGGCTCAACCGCCTTATTGCCCTCGATAAGTTCCCGAGCTTTGCTGAGATGCGCTACCGGCTGATGGCCGACGAATCGTACCTGCGACGCTTCATTGAAGAAATCACGGTAAATGTGACGGAGATGTTTCGCGACCCCGAGTTTTTCAAATACCTGCGTCAACATATCCTCCCCACGCTTGGCACCTACCCGCTCATCCGGATATGGATAGCCGGCTGTGCCTCGGGCGAAGAGGCTTACTCCATGGCGATCCTGCTGAAAGAGGCGAATCTGCTTCATAAAAGTTTGATTTACGCGACCGACCTGAATCCTCGGGTGTTGGAGAAAGCGAAATCGGGCATCTTCCCGTTAAAACAAATCCGGCAATATTCCGAAAACTATTTACTGAGCGGCGGGTACGAGGATTTCTCTTCGTATTATTCGGCCAAATACGATGTAGCGATTTTCAATGAGGTGCTTCGAAAGAAAATGGTGTTTTCTACCCATAACCTGGTTTCTGATTCTTCGTTCAACTCCTTTCAGCTGATCCTTTGCCGCAATGTAATGATCTATTTCAATACCCATCTTCAAAGCCGGGTTTTCGACCTGATGGATAAAAGCCTCGATACCCTGGGATATCTTGCCCTGGGAACGAAAGAGACCTTGCGCTTTGCTAAAATTGCGAGCAGATACCGGCAGGTAGATCCCCGCGAAAAAATCTGGAGGAAGCATGATCATTGACTTCATTGCTATCGGTGGATCTGCCGGAAGTTTGCAGGTGGTCATGGAGATTATTCCATTGCTTCGTTCCGATCTTCAGGTTCCGGTTGTGGTTGTGTTTCACCGGAAGGCAACTCCTCATCCCGAGATGCTGATTAATCTGCTAAAGGCCAAAACGACGCTTACCATCAAAGAGGCGGAAGACAAGGAAAGGTTAAATGGTGGCGTGGTTTATATTGCACCGGCCGACTACCATCTCCTGGTGGAAAAGGACGGATCACTTTCGCTGGATATATCGGAAAAGATCAATTATTCACGTCCGAGTATCGACCTGACCTTTATGACCGCTGCTGATGCTTACAAAGAACGTACAATGGCTGTGATTCTTTCGGGAGCCAATGCCGATGGTGTGCGCGGAATGGAAATCATCAAGCGCCATGGCGGTTTTTGCGTGGCTCAGGACCCGCTCACCGCGCAGGTTGCCTTTATGCCTTCCAAGGCAATTGCCCGGGAGGTAATCGACCAGATTGCTTCGCCGGACGAGATTGCCGGCATTATGAATCGGTGTCAGCCTTCTTCACGCCCCTGAGCATATTACCTTAAAATTTTCTTATGTTTGTGCTGAAAATTTTCAAGCATCATCATTCATGTTGAAACTCGATGAGATAAAAATCCCGATTGCAGAACAGCTCAGTTTGTTTGAAGGCAAATTCAAACAGTCGATGCAAAGTTCTGTTCCGCTGCTCGATCGAATTACGCATTATATCGTAAAACGGAAGGGCAAACAGATCAGACCGATGTTCGTGTTTTTTGCAGCAGGGACCTGCGGATTGATTAATGATGCTACGCACCGGGGAGCCGCGCTTGTGGAGCTTCTGCATACCGCTACGCTCGTTCACGACGATGTGGTGGACAACTCCAACGAAAGAAGGGGTTTTTTCTCGGTCAATGCCCTCTGGAAGAATAAGGTGGCCGTATTGGTGGGCGATTTTCTCCTGGCCAAGGGCCTGACCCTATCCATTAAGAACAACGACTTCACCCTGCTTAAAATCGTTTCAGAAGCCATGGAACAAATGAGCGAAGGGGAATTGCTGCAGATGGAAAAGGCACGCCGGCTGGATATCGATGAGGCGGTTTACTTCGAGGTGATCCGGAAAAAAACGGCTTCCCTGATTGCTTCCTGCTGCGCCTGCGGTGCGGCCTCGGCCAGTTCGGACGCGAGTGTTGTGCAGCAGATGCATGCATTCGGAGAAAAAGTGGGCATTGCCTTTCAGATTAAGGACGACTTATTTGATTTTGGTATCGACGATGTAGGGAAGCCCCTTGGGAACGATATAAAGGAAAAGAAGCTGACCCTGCCGCTGATTTATGCGCTGAAACAAACCAACAAAAAAGAAAAGCGTTACTTCATCAACCTGGTGAAGAACCACAGCGACGATCCGAAGAAAGTGCAGGAGTTGATCGACTTCGTAAAGCGCAGCGGTGGAATGGAATATGCCACGGCGAAAATGATGGAATACAGAGACGAAGCCTTCAAAATTCTGGAATCTTTCCCCGATAGTGAATACCGGACCGGACTTCAACAACTAGTACAATTTACAACTGAACGCAAAAAATAATCCATGGATACTTCATTTATAACGCATGAAATGCTCTTCTTCGGAGGCTTTCTGATCTTTATCGCTCTGATGCTTGCCATTGACCTCGGGATTTTCTCAAAGAAAAACGAGGCCATCAGTTTTAAAGCTGCGGCCATTATGAGCAGTATCTGGGTGAGCTTTGCGCTTATTTTCTATGTGATATTACGCGTCTGGGGACACGAGCTTCACAATATCCAGGATTTCCAGACCCTGGTAGCAGTGACCGAAAAACATATGCACTCGATCACTCTTATCCCAAGCGACTTCGAGGCGAGCCTGGCGATTTACAATAAAAACCTGGCGCTGGAGTACCTGACGGGTTATGTGGTGGAATACGCCTTGTCGGTCGACAATATATTCGTCATGGTTTTGGTTTTCAGCTCGTTCGGAGTTGATCCGAAGCATTATCACCGGGTGTTGGTATGGGGTATTTTAGGAGCCTTATTTTTTCGCTTTATCTTTATTTTCCTGGGTGCCGCGTTGATCAGCCGTTTCGACTGGATCCTCTACCTGTTTGGCATCTTCCTGGTGTATACCGGCATTGTGATGTTCATAAAGCGGAACGAGGAAGAAACGCTCGACCCGCAGGAAAACAGCATTGTTAAATTTGCGTCGAAACATTTCTCGGTGACGCCGACCTTTGTGGGCGACCAGTTTTTTCATACCATCGACGGGAAACGGTTTATTACACCGCTCTTTCTTGTCCTGCTCATGATTGAATCGACCGACATTATCTTCGCGGTGGATTCCATTCCGGCGATCTTTTCGGTAACGCAAGACCCTTATATTGTATTTTTCTCAAACATCTTTGCCATTCTGGGACTGCGGTCGATGTTTTTCCTTCTGGTGAACGTCATCGATAAATTCCATTACCTGAAAACCGGACTATCCTTCCTGCTGATCTTTATCGGTGCGAAAATGCT
>DAIRDA010000043.1:0-12971 GCA_036796375.1 Albibacterium sp. | reverse complement strand
GGTTGAAATGGCGATAAAGGTACATTTTTATTTTCTTTCTGAACAGTTTATAATCGGTTTATAGCAGCGGTAAATCAGGTTCGAACTCCCTACAGATGATGTTCGGAAAAAAGCGCCAAAGTCCGAAGCTGGTCTGTAGCTGGTCCGAAGCTGGTCCGAAGCTGTTTTAAAAAAAAGCAAACGAAAACCAGTCCGACACAGATCCCTAACAAAGGGATAGGGGGAAATCAATCTTACTTTTCCAGGAAGACCGTCTTCTGTGAAATTGCCGATTGAATGGCGGCGTCCAGAATTTCCACGGCGGTGACATTAATGGGCAAATCGTAGAGATCGTACGCCGAAGGTGATAACTTTTTGTTGACTACCGCAGCCAGCAATGCGAAGGGATCGTCGAAGGGGGCCGGACGGGAGTCGAGCTTCACGCGCACTTCGTCTCCCTTGTCGCGGAAGCGCTGCCGGATGCTGGTCGCGTCGACGGCTATTGCGTATCCTTTGTCGCCATACACCTCCATATCTTTCCGCGAGAAGGGCCAGTTCCAGGATCCCTGAATAATGCATTGGGCATTGTCATACTGCAGTATAATGGATGCTTCATCGTCTACTTTTGTATAAACTTCCGGTTTATTCTGATGAACGACGGCAGTGACCGACAAGGGTTTATCGCCGTTCATCAGCCAGGTCATCAGGTTAGCGCCATAGCATCCGAAATCGATGAGTGCGCCGGCTCCATTCTTCTTCGGATCGGTCAGAATTTGCAAAAATTCTTTGCTTACGCCGATCTCTTTCGGACCTTCGTGACCGTCGTTTACCATCACTTTTCGTATTTGCCCCAAATCTCCTGCAGCCGCAAGTTGCTTCACATGCTGATTGCTTGCATACCAGGAAGTTTCGAAATTGGTAAGCACGTGGATATTATGTTGCTTTGCGAGTTGCTGAATCTCGTTTGCATCTGCGAGCGTAAAAGCCAGTGGTTTTTCGACCATCACGTGTATTTTCCTGGGAGCAGCAGCTCGCACCACTGTGATGTGCTCACTGATCGCACCAAAAGCCGATACCGCCTGCGGCTTTGTCTGGTCGAGCATCCGCTCGAGCTTGTCAAAGAAAAGGCTTCTGTCAAGCTTATACCGTGTCGCGTAGCGTTCCACGAGTTCCGGGTCGGCTTCATAGATACCCACCAGTTCGATGTCCGTACGATCAGGCTTATTGAATGCCCAGTCGACATGGCCATGACTCAGGCCGGCGATGGCCAGCCGTAGCGGATGCTGGGCAAGCGAACTGAAGGAAAACAGGCAAATCATAACAGTCAGTGTCAGGTTAACAAAGCGAAAATTTCTTAACGAAGGGTTCATGGTCGGCGTTTTAACTGAATTATAAAGTTATAATAAATCAATGATTAAGCACACTCACCACCTGATCTGTAATAGAAAAAGAGAAGCCGGCTGCCCTACAGCCCGAATTTCCTGGGAAAATAGCTGAGGGAGAGCGTAAAGTACTGCTGGAGGTTGTTGCGATAGCCCGATGTAAACTCGGTGATCAGGTTGTTTTGATAGACGCCTTTGAACTGCCGGAGTAAATCGTAAGCCGATAGTTTAATGTGCAGATTATTACCCTTCAATAAGCGATAGGTTGAACTTCCATTCCATATCAGGGCCTTGTTTTGATGAAAGGAAGAGCTACTATGGCGAACTGTAAGGTTGCTGGCGATATTCCACCTGGATACCAACTGATAGCTGGCGCTGAGGCCAGATGCCCATTCAGTCGACGCAGAGCGGCTGGCCGAAAAAGCCGGATTAATTCTCTGATAACGATTCCATTGACTGCTCCATGCAAGTTGCATCTTGTTTAAACGGGCATAAAAGACGTCCAGAGAAGCGCCTCCGAAATTTATCTCAACATTTTGTTCCTGTCCGTCGATAAACTGAAAACGGTCGTTCCAACCACGGTTGATCCCTAAGATAAGATTCAGATTACGATCACCCTCGAGCAGGAATGCCTTGCTGAGGTGCGATTCTATACGGTATGACTGCATCGGGCGCGAAATATTTACGAGATACACTTGCTGCTGCCCATCCGAATAGTGAATACTGTCGCTTAGCCCATTTACTGAATTTCGGTAACTCGCCTCAAGTTTCCACGCGATGCCATAGGCTTTCATTTCCCGAAAATCGAAGATGGCAGAGAGCACCTGGACACGGGTTTCACGAAGGTTGGCGCCACCAAAATAGCGATAAGTCGGATCGATGTCATCGTATAACGGCCGAAGCTGCTGAAGCGTGGGGTAAGTTTCCTCCAGGGCATAAGTAAGCCGGGCATCAGCAATAAAGAGTCCGGCACGCGAATAGTGGTATTTCAACGCTGCTTCGGGAATCGGGCTTGCATACTGGCGTCTCACATTGCGATAAGCCAGGGTCGACGCATTGCGCTCATGCTGAAGACGGTAGCCTAATCCGCCTTCGGCGCTTAAGCGCTCACTCACGCGGCCCGTGAGATTTCGGTCATACAATCGAAGCCGGTATCGCATGGAAGAGCTGTATATTAACTGGTTATAGTCCGACACATGCGTTAGTGCTTCATTATCCCGATAGATGCCGTTTTGGATATCTCCTGCTCTTGCATCGGTAACGGCGCTTGACAGCTGGAGCCGGTTTATGAATTCCAGCGACTTGTATTCTACAGTTGCGGCAAGGGAATGGTTTCCTCCGTCCTGCACACTGTTGTATTGACGATGAATGTACCGGCTCACATCTTTGTTTAGAAGATCTTGAAAATCGGTTTGGTTCCGGCTGCCTGAGCGATTTTGATGGAGGTTTGACGACAGCTCAAATTTGTATTTCAACCACTGACCAAAATTATCGTTCGCCTCGCTACCGGTATTTTCTCCAATGAATAGTGTGGTGGAGAACCGCATTCCTTTATTGGAAAGATGGCCGTCTTGAAACGATTCGAGGCGCGATTGATTTACCGCATAATCGAACATGCGATCAATCTTCGACTCGGTTTGCCGGTCCTCATGATTCAGTTGAAGGGAAGCATTCAACGACCAGTCGCGATGATTTCGTCTCTTATTGACCTGATACCCTACATGGCCCTGTTGCGATTGAAAAGCCTGCTCGCTTCCGGAGACGTTCGATCGCCTGTTTGCTCCGAAACCATCTTCCGAAACGAGCTGAGTAAGGGACGAGTCGCGCACCAGGGTCCGGTCCCACCGGGTTAAAATATCCGCCGTCAGCAGATTAACTTCGTTCACCTCCCCTGTTCCTTTAAAGTCGTATTGAAATCGACCGCCCAACACCTGTTGTCTTAAAATACCTGTTCGCAAAAAATCGGAATCAAAATCGGCATTAACCCCCACCCCCTTAAAGGTGGTATTCTTCAATAACTGATCGACACTATTCAGATATTTGTTGGTGTTGTTTGCGGAATAAGCGACGGTCGACTGGGTTTTTCTATTAGCAACGTTCAGGTTCACATTGCCTTCATACCGTTCCTGCGTGCCACCGGCGGCGGTGAGGTTTCCGAAATACATTCGCTCGCGCCCCTCCTTTAATACCACGTTCATCTCATAATCAGGGTTCAGCGGATCTTCCAACTTTTTTTCTTCTGGACGGGTATCGTATACCTGGAGCTTTTTCACTGCTTCCTTATCAATATTCTGCAGCGCAATCCCCTTGTCGCTTCCAAAAAAAGGCTTCCCATTTACCAGGACGTTAGGTATTTCCCGTCCGTTATAGGTGATCATCCCGTCACCCCAAACCACCATACCGGGCAGCTTGTGTAAAAGATCTTCGATCACTGCATTGGTATCCAGCGCAAAGGCATCTGCATTGAACTCGATCGTATCTCCATTCAAACGAACGGGAGCCAGAATTTCCACCGCATTAAGCTCGTCGGCTTGCATCAGCATATTAATGACACCCAAATCTTTGCGATCCCTTGTCTGAAGTTTAAATTCAATAACGACTTTCTCGAAACCCTGATAGGTGAACTCTGCACGTAACGCTTTATTGGCCGGCAAATCTTTCAGTATGAATTTCCCGAAACGATCGGAAAGGGCCACTTTGCTGACCTTCGAATCACCCTTTTCATACACCGAAATGGTGGCCGACTCCAGGAAGGTTTGACGGGCTGAATCAATGAGTATTCCTTTGATCTCGGTTTGAGCAAAGGCTGTGAAGCTCTGGAACAGAATGAAAAGACAAATCAGGCGCCCGTAGACCATGCTTATTTCAGCTTAAACCGAACCAGGATCGGATTATCATGTTTCGCCATTGCCTGATATTCCGGACGCATCAAATGGCCTTCTTCCCTGGATTTCTCCATAGCGTTACGTATTTGGTTCGGATAAATATAGGAGTAAAGAAAGTCTCCGTCTGTCTTCAATTCGCTGCCGACAAAGCTTATAAAATCGTTCGTTTTGTCTGGAAGGATATTTCGAAGGTTCATCAGCTCGCCCGTTTCTGTATGGTAGGCCAACCATTCGAAGCGTGTGCCGAGCAAATTGAAAAGGATATAATCTCTATATCGAATCACGCTATTGAAACCCTTGATTAACACAGGATCTGAATCAAAATATTGGTCGTATTCCTGCTGAGTAGTGAAATTGAAGATCGCCGCCGTGTCGATGGTATGCTTCATCGGAAGGACAACATTAAAAATCTTGGCAACTCCCGATTCGCCTAATTCAAAAAGTTTGTAATGGTACGAGAATGTGGCGTACGCGCGCGGCTCGCCACCCTCAAAAAACACATTTGAGAAATTTTGTTGGAGGTCATGCATCGGCCCCATGCTGTCGCGACCGTATTTCACAAGAATCTTATCACCTTTGCTTAACGCGCTCTTGCTGATTCGTTCATGCAGGTAACGGGGACTGTCGTAATACCAAGTGGTGCTTCTAAGTTTTACAGAATCGTCTGCTTTCCCGGTAGTTTGTGCGTCCTTACTCACAGAGGCTAGCTTCGCCGGATCTAAATGGATCGTGTTTCGCATCGTGGCAACGAGGTGCTTATCGTCCCACATTCCGATATCGGTTATGGTTCGCTCTGTCGACGTAAAACCGAGGCTTTCATCGGTGGACTGGTAGAGCTGTTTGCCTTCCAAATCAAACAGAAGAAATTTATCTCTGAGCTTCGCACCGCGCGATACCAGCGCTATCTGACCATGCTGGATGGCAAAATCTGAAACGAAAGGAATAACATCCCCTCTCAGCGGTATAAAAGTCAAATCTTCGATCCGATCAGCCACCGTTCCACCCATCGCATGATCCGGAGAGATACGAATATCAACTTTTGGAATGGTATCGGAATAAATCAGCGATTGCGCCAATGCAGGATAACAGAACCAGCAAAGGGCAACAAGCAGGTATAGTTTCTTCATTCGAAGAGGTTCTGGTGTTTATAACAGGCAATGCTGCTAAGATAATGCTTCAGCACCAAGATCGAAAGAAAAGTCAAATTATTAACAAAAAAACCCCGACGCCATGAGAAGAACGCCAGGGTCTACACTATGAAAGCAAAAGTGTATTATCTGAAGACGAAACGAAGTCCGATTCCAAAACGGCCAGGAAGGAATTCACTGTCGCCGTCGTAGAATACCAGTCGGGGCCGCCAGTCGAACGACAAGTCAAGCGGAGCATTGGCAATTTTGTAGTCAAGACCCAGAGCGGTTACCAGCGACACTTCCGTGTCTGAACCATCGGAAAACAGGAAGGATGGACCTGCACCCAGGTACCATTGAAGTCCCTCGGCACCGCTGATGCCCTGATGATATTGGTATTGCGCCTGAATAGCGGTCAGCCCCCCACCGAAAAGCACACCCGCCTCTCCGGCACTGTTGGGTGAGAAGAAGGTTTTGATATGCGGACCAACCAGGGTGGTTCCGTCGCCGGCATCAATATGCAGACCGGCAGCTGTTTTGTACTGGGCTTGTACCGAGTTTGAGAAAAGCACGATGGCCGAACAAATTATAAGTGCAAAAAGAGGTTTGAAATTTACTTTTTTCATGATGTGTAGTTTTAAAGGGTTTAGTTTTTTATTCTGTTTGCTTTCATAAAAAGTGGATAAGCAAAAATAGTGCAAGAGCATGGGCAACACAATCCTGTCAAGGGTGTAATTTTCTATCCCCTCTTTCAGGGATTTTTTGCTTTTAAGCGGCAAAGCTATACAGCTATTGAAAAACGTTCCTAAATTTACTGGGTAAACAAACTCATTTTGCTTAGATTTCTCACCTTCCTCTTCCTTCTGGGAAGCTTACAAAGCTCCGCTCAGGGTATCGACAGCCTGGAAATAATGGTTGCAAGGGAGAGTTCCGTCAGTAAAAAAACATTACTTCTGTTTAAACTATCGGATGAGTGGTCGTATTCCGACAGTACCAGGGCCCTGGCCTATTTGAAGCAGGGAAAAAAGTTGGGAGGAAAGAACGAGTTCCTTCAGGCTGTGGCCTTTTTCTATGAGGCGGGCATTTATTTTGATTATGATGCTCAGCGAAGCCAAGGGCTTTATATGGAATGTGTTCGGCGCCTGGAACCTTTCAACAGCGGCGATGCCAGCGAATTCAAGGCCCGGGCTTGGCACAACTATGCAACGCTGGAACAGATGGCGGGTAACGACAAAGCTTTCTTAGACATCAAGTTAAAGTATTGCATACCCTATATCAAGCGCGCGGGAAACATGGAACTTTTATCCTCCTACCTGGCCGATGTGGGCATGATTTTCTACAATCATAAAGCCTATGATAAGTCGACTGACTATTACCAGCAATCGATCAAAGTGGCTGAAGAAGCGGGGGTGGCGGGCGACCTTCTGGCACGGACCTATATCAACCTGGCGCAGACGCAGGTTTACCAGGATAACGCTCCGGGGGCTAGCGCGTCGCTGGCCGAGGCCGGGAAACTGCTGGAGAAGTTACCTGAGTCCAAAATCAAAGCATTCTACTATCTGACCAAGTCGATGTATCATCGCCTGGCACTCGAACCCGACAGTGCACTTGCTAGCATCACCCAGGGACTGAGCTATGCAAATGCAATCAATTCCGACTACGACCTGCTGCTGTTGCGCTACGAAAAATACCAGCTTTTTAAGCTACTAGAGAATTATCAGGCGGCCAAGGAGGAACTGGAGAGTATCCTGACCAACAACAAATATAAGAGTCTGACCAAGAATCGACTTGCTTTCCTGATTGAGTTGGCGAGTACCGAAAAGGCTTTGGGTAATAACGAGCGCGCCTATGAGCTTCTGGACGAGCATCGCTTGCTGAACGACTCCTTGAATTCGGAAAATAACCGATCACAAATAGCACGGATGGAAGCGCAGTTCCGAACGTCTGAAAAAGAGAAGGAAATTCTGAATCTGCAAAATAAACGGAAGACCGAGTATATGCTGCTCTGGCTCAGCGTTGCGTTTATTGCCATTCTCAGCGGCTTTTTCCTTTATGCGTTGAAACAGCGAAAGCGCAGGAATGAGCAGCAGCTTCTGTCGATGGAGCAGCAACGGGAAATTGAAGTGTCGCGAGCCCTGGTGGAGGGAGAAGAACAGGAACGATTGCGGCTTGCGCGCGACTTGCACGATGGTTTGGGTGGCATGATTACGGGTATCAAGATGAAACTCGATTCGAAAGCCCGCTTGAGGGACGATGCCGACCTTTCAAAGATCGTTTGTCAGCTGGATACAGTTCTTGCCGAGCTTCGCCGGACAGCAAGAAATTTGATTCCGGAAAATCTGATGAAATATGGCCTGGAGGAGGCCTTGAAAGACTTTTGCCAGTCGCTCTCGACTGACCAGACCCGAATAACTTTTTACTGCAACGACCTGTCGGCTATCGGCGACAAGAATACGCAACTGGTGCTTTATCACATCATGCTCGAGCTGGTGAACAATGCCGTCAGGCATGCAGAGGCTTCTCAGATTTTATTGCAATGTACGCTGGAAGATGGCGTTATCCTGATCGATGTAGAGGACGACGGTAAGGGTTTCGATTTGAAGAACACGAAAAGGAACATGGGACTGAATAACATTGAAATGAGGGTTAAATATTTGGAAGGAACGATGGACATCGATTCGCGTCCGGGAAAAGGAACGACCATTACCATTGAATGCAGGCTATGAGAAAAATACGAATTGTAATATGCGACGACCACCCCCTGATAACGGAAGGGATTCATAGTTTCATTACCCAGAAAGAAGACATGGAAGTGGTGGCAACGGCGGGAAGTGCTGCAGAATTAAGGGAAGTACTCAAACAGCACAGCGCCGATATTTTACTGCTGGATGTGAACCTCCCCGACGAAAACGGTACAGAGGTTTGCATGACCATAAAAAAGGCTTATCCCGATCTGCGTATTCTGGGGCTCAGCAATTTCAATGAACGCAGTGTCATTATGCGTATGCTGAACAACGGCGCCTCGGGCTACCTGGTGAAAAGTGAGTCGGTAGACGTGGTCGAACAGGCCATCCGGCATATTTATGAAGGTGGCGTATACTTCGGCAAGGAAGCACAGCGTACGCTGAGCTCCCTGACCCATTCGGAGCTGATCGACCTTCCGCCCATTACCAAACGCGAGAAAGAGGTGCTGCAATACCTGGATGAGGGCCTGACGTCACCGATGATTGCCGAAAAGATGTTTATCAGTTCACTAACCGTCGACAGTCACCGCAAAAACCTGCTACGCAAATTCAACGTCAGCAAAACCATCAGCCTGGTGCAGAAGGCAAAAGAGCTGGGGGTTATATAAGGCTCGTTAACGAATTAACCAGCCGCTCCAGTTGACTATAAAATTGATAATGAGCAAACCTATGGCCAGTCCGTAGTAGGGTCTCGCTGCACGGCCTTCCCGGCTAAAAAGCTTGACGAGTGCCACCACAAACAGCACGATGCAGAGGAGCATAGCCGGAAGGGTGATCAGTTCCTGGACAACACCGATTAAGACAAAATCAGACTTCCAGTAGAGCCCGTTTAACATAAGCAGAAAAAAATAGAGGGTCAGAAAGATACTGGTAAGGAAGGTAACCTTACCGCTGGTTATTCGATCCATATCACTGAGAATTAAACAATTGAATTTTCATTCATAAAAGGTTTATAATATTAAAGATAGGTAAAACTTAAAACAAACGGAAGAGGAATTATTTTTTGCGGCATACGCTTTGCCTTATCAGGGCGAACAAAATACAATGAATATGAAAAAGCAAATTAAAATGCTAAGCGTAATGATTATGGCAACCCTGATGTTCGCCGCAGGATGTAGCAAAGACGATAGCCCTACTGAATCAGATCTGTTCGTGGGTACGTATACGGGTGACATAACGTTTACGGGCGGTGGTGAAACCAAGGCCGACGATGACGGAAAGGTAACGGTAAGCAAAGTGGGAAGTACCTATAACTTTACTTTCGGTAGTGGGATTCCTGACATTAACGGAGTCAAATTCGAAGAGAGTAATGATGGTTCGTATGTGAGTGTCGGCGACGGCCTGACCGGAATTTCCATATCAGCCAGCAGACTTAACATGCTGGTAACAAACAGTGAAGGAACCTGGACTGCCAATTGCAGTCGATAACAGATACCGGAATAAAAAAGAGCGTGCGGAGGATTTAAGATATTCCGCACGCTTTTTTTATATTGATTTTTTAAATATATTCGGATATGGGATCCAATTCCTGATCAAGCTAAAACCTGACAATTATGAAAAAACTTTTTACACTGGCCCTTATTTTATCGCTGGGTGTTGCCCTCAGTGCCTTTATGCCTCAACAAGTCAGCCCGCAGGAGGAGGAATACCGGGCGAAAAACCTGAAGGTATTGCCAAAAGACATCAGCAAGGAGGAACTCGACGAGGTGATGGATGGCTTTAAGGCTGCGCTTGGCGTGAAATGCGGTCATTGCCATGCTCCCAGTACACTAGACCCCAAAAAGCTGGATTTTGCAAGTGACGACAAAATTGAAAAAGAGATTGCACGGAAAATGATGAAAATGACCGCGAAGATCAACAAGAAATATTTTCATCGCGAGGACGAACAGGGCATGATCGCCAACATTTCGTGTATGACCTGCCACAACGGGAATGAGACGCCCAAGATCACTCAAATAGCCGCTGATTAGTTCGTCAGCGGCTTGACTATTTGATTTTCAGCGGTTACTCCGGGTGGTAATTCTATCACTTTCATATTCCTGAATTCAATTTCTGCGCCTTCCGATTCCAGGCAGAGATAACCTTTTTTGATGCTGGATTGGCTGATACCATTTACGAACCTTCCGTTTACGGAAAGCTTGATGGTTCCATCGACGCAGATGACTTCGTAAGTGTTCCACTCCCCCTTTCCTTTGGCCCTGTTCTCGACCGACTTGCTTCGGTCGCCACGGGGATTATCGGGCAGGGTTTTCACCCCTCCTACGCCGAAAAGCTCGCCGTGCACGTAAGCAATAGGTGGTTTCACACCATCCCGTGCATTTTGGTTCACCCAGTCGAGTTCAAGCATTTGCACTTCTACCCCACCGGGTAGCCGGTTGTGTTCTCCGGGTATGGCATCGCTCCAAACAAAGATTCCGGAGTTTCCGCCGGCCTCCATATGCCGCCATTCGATGTGCAGGATAAAATTTTCGTACATTTTTTCGGAACGGATTACCCCGATGGGCAGCCCTTCGCAAATCAGCAAATCGCCCTCGCGACGCCAGGTATCGGGTTCGGTATTGACATTGATCCACTGAA
This sequence comes from Albibacterium sp., assembly GCA_036796375.1. Classification (GTDB taxonomy): domain Bacteria; phylum Bacteroidota; class Bacteroidia; order Sphingobacteriales; family Sphingobacteriaceae; genus Albibacterium. Next base: position 2,277 of record DAIRDA010000043.1, on the reverse strand, counting down.
TAGGGTTGCCTTTTACAGCCCTCCCCGCAAGGAGGTCTTCATAGGCCAGGTCTTCGCCGAATACCACGGCTTTTTCCTGCGCGAGGCCCAGAAAGGGAAAGGAAAGGACCGCAGCGAGAGCCAGGATTTTTTTCAAACGCATAGGGCTGGCTTTAAACATATTTTGTTACGCCCGGAATGGCTATGGGCGGCATGGCTATTTCTAAATCCCAGTGATATTGTTTGGTATCGGGGCCAAGCGCTATTTCAGAATTTAAGGCTTGTTCGAAAGTGATGACCTGTCCGCTATAGCCGACCATGCGGGCCCAGATGGCCAGCAGGGTGCTGTTGGCCATCCACTCCCCATCGTTGATAACTTTTCCGTTCCGGATAGCAGCAAAAAGCTCGTCGTGTTGGGTTTGGTACATATTATTCCGGGGACCGTTATATTTCCAGGGTTTCTTTCCATTCAACTCATATTGGTTTCCGATATTCACCACGGCATTCCCTTCCGAACCGAGTACGTCGACTGAATTTCGATGAGCAGTGCCGGCTTGCTGACGGGTAAAGTGATAGCCCTTGGCCCCGCTTGCATATTCAAATTCAACGGCAAAATGATCGTAGATATTCCCGTACTTCGGGTCTGTCCGCACCTGGCGCCCCCCGGTGCCCATGGCCTTAAGAGGCATCACATCGCCCATGGCCCACGACATCATATCCAGACTGTGGACAGCCTGCTCCACGATAAAATCGCCCGACAGCCAGTTGTAGTAATACCAGTTTCGCATCTGATAAGTCATTTCGTTCCAATCGGGTTGACGCGGCAGATACCAGGCTTCCCCTCCGTTTCGGAAGGTGCTGACCGTTTTAATTTCACCGACATCGCCGTTCAGTATATTGCCGAAGGTAGCGCGGTTAGGAAAATCGTAACGGAAGCAGAAGCCGGAAACGACTGAAAGGTTCTTCTCTCTGGCTTTGCGCGAGGCTTCCAGCACCTGGCGTACGCCGGGCGAATCGACAGCTACCGGTTTCTCGCAAAAAACATGTTTGCCGGCATTAACCGCTGCAGTAAAATGACTGGGCCGAAAAGCGGGCGGCGAGCATAACAACACCACATCTACCCCGGAATCAATGACTTTCTGATAGGCATCAAAACCGAGAAATTTATTCTTTTTATCCACCTTCACCTGTTTTTCTCCGACCTGCAGAAGCGCTGCATACGATTCTTCCAGCCGATCTTCGAATACATCGCCCATGGCGGTGATGATAACACCAGGATCGGCCTTCATTGCCTGGGCGGCAGCACCCGTTCCCCGTCCTCCGCAACCGACGAGTCCGACTTTAAGAGTCGATTTAGCAGTTGAACCGGCGGCAGTGGCCATGCCTAAGGGATAAGCGAGCGTGCCGGCAAGTAAGGCAATTCCGGAAGTTTTCAGAAAAGAGCGGCGATCGGTCTGATGCAAATTGTGTTGGTGTTCGGTATTCATAATGGTTTGGAATATTTAGTTCTAAGCTCAAGATAGAAAAGATTTTAGAAATAAAAACAATTTACCTTATCAGCATAAAAATATTTAAATTAGGACGAGCCATCGCAACCTATGCGAACTTAATTTATTGATAACATTTTCATTAAACCCGCTTCATATATGAACGATTCCTTTGCAGGATGATAAAAAAAGGAGGACAGCACCCAAAAAAACTACACAAAATCACTTTAACACCTAACATCTAAAAACATGCGTAAATCCAAACCTAGAAAAAACTCCCGGTCTGCGTACCGGGTTTATGCTGCCGTACTGCTCTTATCTGCGGGCCCGGCAATGGCTTCGGTGCCAGAAATGCCCTTTCATACAGAAAACCGAAGTATCTTAAAAGAAACACCATTTTCACAGTCAATTACTATCAGCGGACGTGTCGTTAATGCACAGGGAGAGACGTTGCCCGGCGTATCGGTGAACCTTAAAGGAAATCCCGGTGTAGGAGTGTCTTCAAACAATAACGGTGAATATCAGCTAAATGTACCAAATAAAGAGTCGGTGCTGATATTCTCGATGATCGGCTTTGTTTCGCAGGAGATCAAAGTAGGCGACAACGAGCGGCTTGATGTAGTACTGCTGGACGATAAAAATGAGCTGGAAAGCGTTGTAGTAGTCGGTTACGGCACGCAGAGAAAAGTGAACCTGACCGGTGCGGTAAGCCAGATCGGTTCGGAAGTACTGGAAGACAGGCCTGTTTCTAACATTACGCAGGCCATTCAGGGGGCAATGCCAAACGTCAACGTCAACTTCGGCAACGGAC
>DAIRDA010000042.1:0-13172 GCA_036796375.1 Albibacterium sp. | reverse complement strand
GATGGTTTCCGAAACTTGTATCGCTATACACTGGCCGATAATTCGACGGAGATGCTGACCGACTATTTTACGGGTATCAGTGGAATTACCGAGTACTCGCCTGCCCTGAGCGTTTCGGCTAACGACGATGTGGTTTATTCCTACTATCGTTCGCAACGCTACACCATTTATAATGCGAAAGCGGCCGAATTCACCCCAATTGCGGTGGCCAATGATGATATCGATTTCACGGCAGCGATGCTACCGCCAGTAAAGAGCTATGGGGTGGATGTGATTAATACCAACCTCAGGAACTTTGGAAACTTTGCCCGTATTGATACTTCACTGATTAATTCTATTCCCTACAGCCCGCAATTTAAGCTGGATTACCTGGCCAGTAGTGGCATGGGTGTTTCGGTGGGAAGCCGCTACGGCGCAGGACTGGCAAGCGGTATTCAGGGAATTTTCTCGGACATCCTGGGAAGGAACCAGATTTTTGCGGGACTTGCAATTAACGGAGAGATTTACGACTTCGGTGGGCAGGTGGCCTATATTAACCAGGCCAGTCGCCTGAACTGGGGAGGGGCCGTATCGCACATTCCTTTTGTATCAGGATTGGTATCGGCCACCATCGACGAAGCTTCGACGATTTCGCCAACCGGTGTTGCCTATCTGGACAATTACGATATCATCCGCACCTTCCAGGAGCAGATTGAAGGATTTGCAGCCTACCCTTTTTCGCGCACAAGCCGTTTTGAAGTGGGTGGTGCTTTCGCGCATTACAGCTACCGGGTAGACCGCTATACGAATTATTATGCTGCAGATCCGAATACAGGCTATCCGATGTATTTCCTTGGAGGCGACCGCAAAAAGATTTCACTGGATGATGCCGCACAAACTTACGGAAGTTCTTTTGAAGCGTTTACCATTCAGCAGATCAACTCCGCCCTGGTAGGCGATAATTCTGTGTTTGGAGTTGCCGCCCCCCTTGACGGCTATCGGTACCGGCTTGGTGTGGAACAGTACTTTGGCGACTATAATTTCAGAGCCTATACCGTCGACCTTCGGAAATATCACCGAATGAAACCTGTGACACTGGCTGTGCGGGGATACAGCTATATGCGGATGGGCAAGGATGATGATAAACTCTACCCGATGTTTCTGGGCTACCCTTACCTGGTACGTGGCTATGAGTCGTCCAGTTTCTACAACAGTCAGACAGGAGCAGCCTCAAACTTCAATATCAACCAGCTTATGGGAACCCGTATTGCGGTCGCGAATATCGAGGCTCGTATACCGTTTACCGGACCTGAAAGACTTTCGCTTTTCAAATCGGGAATGCTCTTTTCTGACCTGAATGTTTTCTTCGATATGGGACTCGCCTGGAGTGAAGGGGATAAAGTCGCTTTCAAAAGCGAACCGGGTATTGTTGAGACGATTCGGGACCCCAATAATCCGTTTAATAATGTAAATGTTTACGAGCGGGTACCGGCCATGAGTGCGGGCGTTTCGCTGCGTGTAAACATGTTCGGGTACTTCGTGATTGAACCTTATTATGCCATTCCCTTCCAACGTGAGGATGTCAAATTCGGAACATTCGGAATTAACTTTGCCCCGGGCTGGTAAGGCTTAGGACGCCATCTGACGAAGATGGTTATGATACATAACAATTAAATTGGGCTGACTGAGGTCAGTCCAGTTTGGATTGCTGCTTCTGATCAGCCTTTCCTTCTGTGGCTGTGTAAAGGCTGACATTGCCGATAGTTTCGCTATTGCCTGTTCCGCCGATTCAAACTCTTCTACATATACCAAGCGCGCAGTCGCCTTGGCGCGATCATAGTATTGCTGATATTGTTCCTTATAGTGATGCATGGTGTGGCAAAGATCGTGCGTGACACCGATCTGGAACGAATTGCGATTATTATTGGTAAGGATATAGATAAAATGCTTCATTACGTTGCTGATTTGACTAAATTTTTATATATTCGGCAGATAATTGCTAATAATACTGGGGACAATATACTAACTTTTTTAGAATTATAACCTTATTTAAAAAAAATAATATGTCGAATTTCGCTGCCAATTTAAAGTACTTACGTAAAAAAAAGGGCTTAACCCAACAACAACTTGCTGATATAATGGGCATTAAACGCTCACTTGTGGGCGCATACGAAGAGTTTCGAGCTGAGCCCAAATATGACTTGCTAAAGAAAATGGCAAATTTCTTTAGCTTAAGCATGGATGAACTGGTGAACGAAATGATCGACGATCGGTGGAAACCTAAAACCACTGCAGACAAGTCATCAGTAAGAATTCTTTCGATTACGGTGGATAAGGATGATAATGAAAACATTCAACTGGTGCCTGTCAAAGCGAGTGCAGGCTATTTGAATGGGTATGCTGATCCGGAATATATTGAGGAGCTTCCCCGATTTAGCTTGCCTATGTTTTCGGACGGAACTTACCGGGCTTTTGAATTAAAAGGCGATTCAATGCTGCCCCTTGAATCGGGCACCATTATCGTAGGGCAATACCTGGAAGACTGGAAAAACCTGAAGCTGGGAGAAACTTACGTGGTTGTTTCAAGGACCGAGGGCGTGGTTTATAAACGTTTAACCAACCGCTTACACCCGACCAAGGGCCTGAAGCTGGTGTCGGACAATACGGAATACGAAGCTTACTACATCCCTCAGGATGATATTCTGGAGATATGGACGGCGAAAGCATTTATAAGCACGAAATTCCCAGCCCCGAAAGACGGTCCATCGCTCGACAAAATCACCGCGATGATGAGTGACATGGCGAAAACCATTCAGAGCTACCAGCGAAATAAGTACTAAGAGTGGCCAAGCGTGCTTTAACACTTTTTAACATTTGACCCTTAAACCTTTTCTGTTTCTAACACTCTATCTTATAACAAACAGAAAAAGAAATGAAAAAGTTAGCAAGCATCCTTTTCGCCATCCTGATTAGCACCGTAGCATTTGGTCAGGAACGGGGACAGAGTTCTCCGGAAGAAAGAGCAAAGAAATATACGGATAGGTTAACGGAACAGTTGGATCTGACTGCCGAGCAACAAAAGAAATTCTACGACATGACGTTGGAAGACAGTAAAGCGAACCGGGAGATGCGAGCCGACCGAAATACAAACAGAGAGGCGATGAAGAACCGGATGAAAGAGCGTCAGGAAAAACTCGAAGCAATCCTGACTCCGGAACAGCTGAGTAAATACAAAGCGCTTCGGACTGAGCAAATGAATAAAAGACGGGACGACTTTAAACGTGGGCCCGGAATGAGAAAGAAAGATTCACTTGATGTGATGAAAAAGAGTGTGTTATAATTAGTTTATTTTTTTTAAGGTTTAGGTTTAGGTTTAGTAAGGTCCGTGTAGGTAGCGGACCAAAATTAACGGCCCATCGCTCGATGGGTCGTTTTTTTTTGCTTATTTTGGAAGCCTGTAAAACGCTAAAGCAATTTAAATGAAGAATATAACGGTAATCGGATCGGGAACGATGGGCAATGGAATTGCCCATACTTTTGCACAACATGGATTTTCAGTTTCGCTGGTCGATATCAGTGAACGATCGCTCGAAAAAGCAATTGTCACCATCGGCCAGAATTTAGACCGGCAGGTAAAAAAAGGATCGATCGACGAAACTGCTAAGCAAGAGACCTTACAGCGCATAAAGTGCTACACGAACCTGGAAGAGGGTGTGAAAGAGGCCGACCTGGTAGTAGAGGCAGCAACCGAGAACGAGAAAATTAAACTCGAGTTATTCGCGGAGCTGGACCATCTTTGTCCACCGCACACCGTTCTGGCATCTAATACGTCCTCCATTTCCATTACTGCACTGGCAGCAGCCACGAAGCGGTCGACCCACGTGATTGGTATGCATTTCATGAACCCGGTTCCTGTGATGAAGCTGGTGGAAGTGATCCGGGGTTATAACACAAGCGACGATTGTGCACAGCAGATCGTGGCGCTGGCCGAGGAAATCGGAAAGGTCCCGGTAGAGGTAAACGATTATCCGGGCTTCATCGCCAACCGTATTCTGATGCCCATGATTAACGAGTCGATCTATGCGCTGTATGAAGGTGTGGCAACGAAAGAGGCTATTGATGAAGTAATGAAACTTGGAATGGCCCATCCGATGGGGCCTCTGCAGCTGGCAGATTTTATCGGACTGGATGTATGTCTGGCAATTTTACGGGTGTTGCATAATGGGTTTGGAAACCCTAAATATGCCCCCTGCCCGCTTTTGGTTAATATGGTGGCTGCCGGTAAGCTAGGCAAAAAAAGCAAAGCAGGTTTTTACTCGTACGAGTAAAAACCTGCACATGGCTACATTCGTTCAGGAACTTCGATGCCGAGCAACTTCATTCCTTTAGCAATGGTAGAAGCGGTTAACTGAGAGAGTTTAAGGCGGAAAATTTTAACAGTCTGATCTTCCGCTTTCAGAATACTTTCTTCGTGATAGAATTTGTTGTAAAGCTTTGCAAGCTCGTATACATAGTTGGCTACCTGCGCGGGACTGAATTCCCGGGCCGAGGCCTCCACTTTTTCGGGGAAACGATCCAACCATTGGATGAGGTCGAGTTCAGATTCTTTGAATTCAACAGGTTTGACAACCGATGCCTCGGCGTTAAAGCCACCTTTCTTAAGCACAGAGTTAATCCGGGCATAGGTGTACTGAATAAAAGGGCCGGTGTGTCCCTGGAAATCAATCGATTCTTTCGGATCAAAGAGCAGCCGCTTCTTAGGCTCCACCTTGAGAAGGAAATATTTAAGCGCGCCCATCCCGATATTATAATACAGAACCTCCTTCTCCTCATCGCTGAAACCTTCTACCTTACCCAGTTCTTCGGTGCGCGCACGAGCGGTGTCAACCATTTCCTTCATCAGATCGTCGGCATCGACCACCGTTCCCTCGCGGGATTTCATTTTGCCTGTCGGCAAATCAACCATTCCATAGGAAAGGTGGTAGAGTCCGCTCGCCCACGATTTTCCAAGTTTCTGTAAAATCAGGAACAGAACTTTGAAGTGATAGTCTTGCTCGTTTCCAACGACATAGATCGAGTGATCCATCTTGAACTCATCGTATTTCAACTGAGCGGTTCCCAGATCCTGCGTAATATATACCGAAGTACCATCGCCGCGGAGCACCAGTTTTTCGTCCAGACCATCGGCACTCAGGTCGATCCATACCGAATTATCATCTTTCTTAAAGAAAACCCCTTTATCGAGGCCCTCCTGAATTATATCTTTTCCGAGCAGGTAGGTGTCAGACTCATAGTAGTACTTGTCAAAATCGACGCCCATGGTTTGGTAGGTTACTGAAAATCCGGCATATACCCAGTCGTTCATCATTTTCCAGAGGCCGACTACTTCCGGGTCGCCTAATTCCCATTGACGTAGCATCGACTGGGCTTCCTTCATTAAAGGCGCATTCTTCTTTGCGTCCTCTTCTGTAAGGCCCGACTGTAAGCCTTCCTCAATTTCCTTTTTGTAAGCCTGATCAAACAGCACGTAGTATTTACCCACTAAATGGTCGCCCTTCAAGCCTGAAGATTCTGGTGTTTCGCCGTTTCCGAAGAGTTTCCAGGAGAGCATCGACTTACAGATATGTATTCCGCGGTCGTTAACCAGGTTGGCCTTGACAACGTCATAACCATAGGCTTTTAAAATTTCAGCGACCGAATAGCCAAGCAGGTTATTGCGGACATGGCCCAGGTGCAGCGGCTTATTAGTATTGGGCGACGAATATTCAACCATCAGGCGCTTACCATTTGGGGGGAAAAAACCGTAGTCCTTTCTCGAAATTTCCGTTTGCATGCGCTCGAACCAGTAATCGGAACTGATCACCAGGTTTAGAAAACCCTTCACCACATTAAAATCCTGCACGAAGCTTATCTTTTCCTGAAGGTAGGCTCCCAGCTCCTGACCGGTCTGTTCAGGCGATTTTTTCGAAAAGCGGGTAATGGGGAAAGTAACCAGTGTAAGATGACCTGAAAACTCTTTTCGAGTTTCCTGGAGGCTAATCTGTTCTTCGGCTAGGGTTGAATTATATAATTCGCTAACGCCCTGAATGGCGTATTGCACAAGGCTGGTTTGTATATTCATGTTATTTGGCAGACAAAATTAATCGTTGGTTAATGCATTGATAGCACGAACCAGTATTTCATAGGCATTTTCGGCCATAAGATTCTCAGAATCGAGGGTTGGGTTCACTTCCACAAGTTCGAAGCAGCAGATTTTGGGATGCGCACATAGGCGGGCAACCAGATTTCCCGCTTCCCGCTCGGTAAAGCCATTGGGAACCGGAGTACCCGTGCCACGGGAAATGCTCGGATCCATGGAATCCACATCGAAGGAAACGTAAATAAGATCGCATTTATCGAGGTAGTTAACAATATCGCTGATGATCCGCTCCGCTCCCCTTTCCCGGAAATCGGCTACAGTAAAGTTCTTTATTTTTTTGCGTTTGATGAGCTTGCTTTCCGGAGCTTCCGTATCGCGGACACCGATGTAGACCAGGTCGGACGCTTCTATTTTAGGAGCCATGGCACCCAGGTTCTTTAACTGATACCAATAGTTCAGTGTTTCCTGATCGGGAGTGTTTACCTTATTTGCCAGGTTGTCTTCATCCAGTGAGATGGCGATGGGCATTCCATGCAAATTACCGGTGGGGCTTGTATAAGGCGAGTGAATATCAGCATGCGCATCAATCCAGATGACGCCAAGACGTTTTTTTGGAAACGCTTTACGAATGCCTGCAATTGTTCCTGCGGCAGTACTGTGATCACCGGCTAAAACAACGGGGAACTTATGCTCGTCGTACGTTTTGTGGACCTGATCAGCCACGCGTTCACAAACGGTTAATACCCCTGAAGCACGCTTGGCGAATGGACTTCCGGAAGATTCAAACAGCAGATGATTCTCGTTCGGGATTTCAATGGAGGAATATTTCTTGAAGAAACGACTGCCGAAATCGAGAGCGGCGATCTTAATGGCGTCAATGCCAAGGCTTGCCCCCCGCGTTCCTGCTCCCAATTCGGACTTGACTTCTAATAGTTGGATCTCTCTCATGGCATGCAATGTGGATTCCAAAGATAAGGAACAAAAGTGACGTTTAGGTGTTCAACATTCCAAAGCGAAAGCATATCTTTGCCAAAATTATAAAAATAATGCAGACCTATCAGGAATTTCTTGACTTAAGTGTTGGTTTTCCGCAAGACGGATTCGAGATCATAGAAGACGAATTGTATTTCCAGGATATCAATCTTATGGAGATGATCGAAACGTATGGTACGCCCTTGCGGTTCACCTACTTGCCGATGATCAGCAAAAAAATACAACAGGCAAAGATCCTATTTCAAACCGCGATTTTAAAGAATAATTATCGTGGCACCTATAAATATTGCTACTGTACCAAAAGTTCTCATTTCAGGCATGTGGTGGAAGAAGCGTTGAAAAACGACATCCACCTGGAAACCTCCTCTGCCTTCGATATGCCGATGATTGACGCTCTGGAGAAAAAAGGAAGCGTTAGCAAAGACGTTACGGTGATTTGCAATGGTTTTAAAACCTACCAATATAAGCAGTACATCATCGATATGCTGCACGACGGTTTTAAAAACATTATCCCGGTATTGGATAATAAGGAGGAGTTCAACCTGTTTGACGACGAAGTGGAACTGGATACTCCCTGTAACCTGGGTATCCGTATTGCAGCGGAAGAACAGCCTGATTCGCAGTTTTATACATCGCGTTTAGGTATTCGTATGGAAGACATCCTTGAATACTACAATAATAAGATCGTACCCAACCCGAACTTCCGGGTGAAATTGCTTCATTTCTTTATTAATTCAGGGATTTCGGATACACCATACTACTGGACCGAACTGGAAAAATATGTAACGCTGTATTGCAAGTTCAAAAAGATCAATCCGTACCTCGATACGCTGGATATCGGCGGTGGTATGCCATTCAAAGATTCGCTGGTGCACGACTTTGACTATGAATATATGGTCAATGAAATTGTTAACCGGATTAAAGAAATCTGTGCTCAGCACGATGTAATGGAACCTGATATTATCACCGAGTTCGGAAAATATACCGTGGCGGAAGCCTCAGGTATTCTGTACAAAGTGATTGGAAGAAAGCAGCAGAATGATCGTGAGCGCTGGCTAATGCTTGACGGGTCGTTTATTACGAACCTGCCGGATGTATGGGCGCTGAATCAAAAGTATATTTTACTGCCCGTTAACAATTGGGATTTTGAATACGAGAAGGTAAATCTGGGCGGAATTACATGCGATGGGCAAGATTACTACAACTCGGAAGCTCACATGAACAACGTGTTTATGCCGAAGACGCGAAAGGTGCAATACCTGGGCTTCTTTCACACCGGCGCGTATCAGGAGGTTTTAAGCGGTTATGGCGGTATCCATCATTGCCTGCTCCCCTCGCCCAAACATGTGATTATACGCAGAAACCGCGACGAAACATTCAACTTCGAGGTATTCGGGGAAGAGCAAAACAGCAAACAGGTATTAAAAATACTGGGCTACTAGCTCAACGTCATGATAACAAAAAGGGAGCTTTCTGAATGAAGGCTCCCTTTTTTTATTTGAACGTTTTCAGTTACGTTTGGCTGTTTTAGTTCTGCCTGACAATTTCAATAGTTGCTTTTAATGATACCGTTTCGACAGAAAACCGGCCGGCTCAGGAATCAAACTTTTCGAGTTGCTTTATTAACGTTGCAAAATCTTTCGGATAGGGAGCCTCGAATTCATAGGTCTTTTCATTGATGCTGAACTTCACCGAACGTGCATGCAGGGCAAAGCGCTGCATGATGGGCTGCTCTTCCTGCCCCTTTCCTAAACTGTATTTCTTCTTTAGTTGTGAAAGAAATACGGGCGATCCCTTATAAAGCTCGTCCCCTACGATAGAGGCGCGTTGGGTTGCCAGGTGAATACGTATCTGGTGCATCCGCCCGGTGATAGGTCGGCATTCGACCAGGGTGAACTTGCGGAAATGACGGATGGAATTGAAGTAGGTGATGGCATTTTTACCTCGTTCCCGATCAATATTCACGTTTTTGTTGCCTTGGTTCAGAATGGGAAGATCGATCATGAGGTCGTCGAAAAAATGAACGCCTTCAATAATTGCATGGTATTTCTTATCGACGCGACGCCGCTCAAATTCGATGGAAACCAAGCGATACGTTTCCGGGTTCTTGGCGATCAGCATGACACCCGAAGTCTCGCGATCGAGCCGATGACAGATTTGAGCATCTTCATGATAGCGCTTCGCCAGCCGCAATATGTTAGTCGTTGCGCCTTCACGATCGTCGAGCGAGGAGACCAGAGGGGGTTTGTTGATCACGATCAGGTCATCATCTTCAAAGAGAATGATATCGGTAAATTTTATAAACTTGCTGTTGGATGACTTCATTTGGACAAAAATACAATAAGAATTGAAGGATTGGAGAGTGTCGTAAAAGAAATGAAACCCGATGGCTGTTATTTATACCTAAAAAAGCGATTTAGATAAATTTGGAACCACTTTTGTGCTACTCCAGAAAAAACAGAATAGTAGGATAAAAAATATGCCCTATACGATACTTATACTTGATGACGATCCGGACATCTTGTTTTTTTGCACTTATGTATTTGAAAATATGGGATTCCATGTAGTTTCCGCGGACAACTGCAATGATATTTTATCCAAGGTGGAGTCGGCCAAACCTGATTTAGTTCTGATGGATAATTGGATTCCAGATATCGGTGGCGTAAAAGCAACACAGGAAATTAAGGCATCAAAGTATAGCGATCTGCCGGTTATTCTGTTTTCAGCGAACAGTAACCTGAAGATGTTGGCCGAAGAAGCAGGTGCAGATACGTACCTGAAAAAACCCTTCGATTTGAACGAGCTGGAGAACCTTGCCCGGAGGTACATAAAAAAAGCCTGATCGACAGGCTTAACAATTTAATAAATTACGTTAACTCAAATTTATAACCTACTCCTTTTACGGTGGTTACGTAATTTTCCCCGACTTTCTCGCGTAGCTTTCGGATATGCACATCGATTGTCCGGTTGGTGACGACTACAGAATCTTCCCAAATGCTTTTTAGAATCACATCGCGGGTGTAAACCTTCCCAGGCCTGGACGCTAACAGATAAAGGAGCTCAAATTCTTTTTTAGCAAGAACTATTTTTTCGCTATCCCGAAATACCATAAAAGCTTCCCGATCAATAATAAGATCACCAATCGCAATTTTATCAAGTATAGGCTCTTCTTGCTGAACGTTACGCCGCAGGATTGCGTTTATCCGACTGACCAGAAGACGGGGCTTAATAGGCTTTGCGATATAATCATCTGCGCCTACATTGAATCCTGCTATCTCAGAATATTCTTCGCTGCGAGCCGTCAGGAAAACCATGAAGGTGTTTTTGAACTCCGGCATGGTGCGCATAATGCGGCAGGCCTCTATCCCATCCATTTCCGGCATCATGATATCAAGGATGATGAGGTCGGGAATCTGTGCCTTGGCCATCGCAATTGCTTCCTTTCCGTTCTCGGCAATGCGCACCTGATAGCCTTCTTTCTTCAGGCTATACTCAATAAGTTCCCGAATATCCGGTTCGTCGTCTACAATTAAAATATTATTCCTGCTGTTATTCATTCCTCTTATTTTTGACGAATATATGAAGATACTAAAACCTCAGCGTTAAGTGAATATTAATTAATTGTAAAGCCGGCTTAACAGTAATCTTATATTAAGGTAAATGCTTCCTCAACGCTTCCTCGAGAGCCGTTCCTCTGAGGTTCTTTCCCACAATAATTCCGTCCGGATCGATCAGAAAGGAAGCGGGTATAGCCGTGATTTTATAGAGCAAGCCGGCTTCACTATCCCATCGTTTCAGCTCAGACACTTGAGTCCAGTCGAGCTTGTCGTCTTTCACCGCTTTCAACCAGGCCGTCGGGTTATCATCAAGCGATACGCCCAACACGGTAAACCCTTTGTCTTTAAACGCATGGTATTGCGCAACTATATTCGGGTTCTCCTCACGACAAGGGCCGCACCATGACGCCCAAAAATCTAATAATACATATTTACCCTTAAAATCCGACAGCTTTACCGTTTGGCCGGTGGGCGAAAGAGATTCGAAATCGGGGGCCTTCTGCCCAATACTGAGGGGTTTAAGTTCGGCCATATGGTTGGCAAAGAACTGAACTGCTGAGTTGTTGGGGAACTGTACCCTTGCTTTATCGGCGTAGCTGATTAGCTCCTGCTCATAGGTGATAGGGTCGAGCGCGAACAGCGACATCATACCGTAAAAGCCGCCTAAATTATCGGCATTGTCTTTGGCAAACTGGTAGGTTTCCCGGGAGCTCTCTTCGAGCACCTGCTGATGGCGGGACATCAACTCGGCCTGAACCTCGGCCTCGTTTTCACCATTCTGCAAACGGGTTTCAAACTCTTGCTGCAAGTCGTTTTGAGCACGCTGGAAAGTCGCCTTGATGGCGCTCAGCTTCTGCAGTTTTAACGAAATCTCGGAACCCTCAATCTGATATTTATCTTCGCTTTGAGTTAAATCGGTCTTGAATTCTACTTTGTCGCCGTTTTGAAGTACCAGCATATAAGGACGGTTGCCAACCACCAGGGTATAAGGTTTTGCCTCAAGAGCGGTTCTCCTGAAACGGAACTTATCGTTTTCGTTGAGGAAGGCTGAGTCGATCACTTTTTCACCCTCATAGAGTAATACCTTTTTTAGATCACCGGCATTTTCTACTTGCCCGTTCAAAACGAATTCATCGTTGTTGGAACAGGATGCCAGCATGGTCAGGGCGATAAATCCCAGGAATAGTTTTCTCATCAGTTGATTCAGTTAATCATTCACTGAAGTATTTTCAGTCAATTAGTGGATTAATGATTTGGCCTTCGAAAGCGCCTGTGCAATTCCGGCCATATTCTTCCCACCGGCGGTTGCCAGGAAGGGTTGCCCCCCTCCGCCTCCACCGATTTCTTTCGCCAACTCGCGAATAATATTTCCGGCGTGAAGGTTCTTTTCTTTGACAAGCGCATCGGATATCATGACACTAAGAAAAGGCTTTCCATTCAACTCAGCCGCCAGTACGATCACGGCATTCTCGAGCGAATCGCGAAGTGCGTACGAAAGGCTTTTAATGGCATCGGCATTGGGCAGATCTACTTTACGGGCGATAAAATGGAGGTTCTCGATGTTCTCAGCTTGTCCAATCAAGGTCTCTTTCAGGTGCACAACCTTATCGTGAATGCTTTTCTCAAGCTCCTTTTTAAGGGAATTATTTTCCTGAATAAGGTCTTCCACTGCCTTGATGGGATTGACTGACTTCAACAGTTCGCTGACCATCTTGCTTTGGCGTATTTTCTCTGAAAAGAAACGGAGTGCAGCAGCACCGGTCAGCGCCTCAATACGGCGAATGCCCGCAGCAACGGCCGATTCGCTTACAATCGCCAGGACGCCAATCATCCCGGTATAGGGAACGTGCGTACCCCCGCAGAGCTCGACGGAAAAATCAGGATCCATGGTGACGACCCGAACGGTATTGCCGTACTTTTCGCCGAAGAGTGCTGTAGCACCTGATGCCAGGGCAGCTTCCTTCGACATGACTTGGATATCGACCGGAATATTGCTCCGGATTTTCTCGTTTACGAGTTTTTCAACCTGCTGAAGTTCTTCATCCGTTATTTTCGCGAAGTGTGTGAAATCAAATCGAAGCACATCGGCTGAAACCAGAGATCCTTTTTGTTGCACATGCGAACCGAGCACCTCCCTTAAAGAAGCTTGCAGGAGATGGGTAGCACTATGATTATAGGTGGTGTAGAGCCGCTTTTGAAAATCGACGCTTGCCTTCACGGGGGCTTCAATATTCTGAGGCAGTTTATCAGTAAAGTGAACGATCAGCTCGTTTTCTTTTTTTGTATTGCTGACACGGATAAGTTCGCCAGAAAAGTCAAACGTACCGACATCTCCCACTTGTCCCCCGCTCTCGGGGTAAAATGGCGTCGCTTCCAATACGATCTGAAACTGCACCTTATCTTTCGTTTTTATTCTACGGTATCGTGCAACACGGGTATCGATTACAAGGTCGTTGTATCCGACAAATTCGGACCCCTCCACCTCACTTAGCATCACCCAGTCG
>DAIRDA010000041.1:0-13459 GCA_036796375.1 Albibacterium sp. | reverse complement strand
GCGTCGGTGTTGATGTCTGATAACTTTTTGACATAGAGGCACGCTTTTCCCATTTTGAATTTGCCGAGATCTTCAAGCAGGTGCTCGTGCTGTTTGCTCCCTGTGTAGACATAAAGTGAAATCGCTGCCTTTCGCGGCGAGAAACCTACCAGTGGCCAGTCGCCCTCCTGCCGGCTCCGTTCAGACTTATAATGATATTTTCCGAACCCGATCATGGTAGGCCCCCACATCCTGGGCTCATAGCCGGTAAAGTCTTCCATAATCTTCAGCAGTTCAAAGCTGTCCGCGCGTTTTTGTTCGGTGTCGGCAAATGCATTGATGAATGCGTGAACGTCTGCTTCGGTTTGTTTGGTTTTGAGTTCGGCCATGGTCAGGTTTGTAATTTTATCTAATTTAATGAAACGGCGGGGGGAATGCAAATGGAGCTTTTCATGGTGGTATGTCAAAATATTCGGGATACTTTTGATCTCCTAATTTTGGATTGAATTAATTTTATTGTATTATTACAATTACAATTTCAATCCAGAGTTAATGTGAAGAAACGCCTTTTTCCTGACGGTTTTTCCGCACCATCACCTGAAACCTTATTCAGGGAGAATTTCGGTCGCCTAAGTTACTTTGCCTTCCGGTATGTACAAGATAAAGCAATGGCTGAAGACTTTGTGCAGGATGCATTTGCGATGTACTGGGATAGGAAGGAGACGATCTCTTCACACCCCACAGCGATCAAAGATTTTCTTTACACCTCTGTCAAAAATTCCTGCCTGAATCATCTGAAGCGCCTCAAAGTAGAAGAGCGGTATTTCGTTTTACGGAACGAGGAGAGCTTCGAAAAGGAGAAGGTTTTAGAAGGGATTATTGAAGCTGAAGTGATAGCGAATATCCACAGAGCTGTCGCCACCTTGCCTGAAAGCTGCCGGAAGGTTTTCATCATGTCTTATTTTGAAAATCTGAGTAATTCGAAAATTGCAGAAATATTAAACATCAGTGTAAATACGGTTCGCTGCCATAAGCAGAACGGACTAAAAACACTGCGTTCACAGCTTAATCTGGAAACATTCTTAACCTTGATGATTCTTATCACCCGATAGAATTTAAATTATTTTCACTTTTCCTTAGTCTTTTTTGCCCGGCATGTTTTCTTAATAGGGAAATAAGGCTAAAATGAGTTTGAACCCCTACCAATTATCCGAACTGATTACACGATATATTCAGCAGAAGCTGTCTGAAAGCGACCAGCTTCGTTTAGACCAATGGTTGAACGAATCGGACGATCATCAGAAACTTTTCGACCGCCTGGTTGAAACCGAGAAGCTGAAAAGTGGCTTGGAATATTTTGATACCATTGATCTCGATGCTCAATGGGAAAAGGCGAAACTACGATCTTTCCGATCAAACAGGCTGCGTCCGTACTTATGGTATGCGGCAAGTATTGCTGCGATTCTGATCTCGGTCTTCGTTTTTTGGCCGAAGAATGATCAGCCAGTTGCTCCGGAATACATCGCTACGGTCGACCGGCCGATGTTCGATCTGGAGCCTGGAAATGTGAAGGCTCTTCTGGAATTGGAGGGAGGAGATGTCATTGAATTAAGTGAAACGAACGATCCCCGTCTGCCTGTGCCATATCTGAACGGGGCGCTAGATTATATGCAATCTGCTTTTTCAGCTTTGGAGAATGGGTATCATAAGCTATCAGTACCGAAAGCGGGAACCTATCGGGTCGTATTATCCGACGGCACGAAAGTTTGGCTTAATGCTGCCTCCGAACTTCGGTACCCTGCCATCTTTTCTGCCGCCAGCAGAAGGGTGGAACTTATCGGGGAGGCTTACTTTGAGGTAGCACCGGATAAATCACGACCGTTTCTGGTTGAGGTGGGATCGAATACGGTAGAGGTGCTGGGTACCCAATTTAATATTAACGCATACGATGCGCAATGGAGCACGACCTTGTTCGAAGGGAGCGTGAAAGTAAGCAGTGATCATGCATCCAGCCGTTTGGCACCCGGGCAGGAAGCCCTGATCAGAAATAAGCAAATTTCAATACGGAAGGCAGATCTAAAAAAGGCAGCTGCCTGGCGCGATAATGAATTCTATTTCCGAAACGAATCGATGGCTGATATCCTGTCGGAACTTTCGAGGTGGTACGACTTTGAAGTGGAGCTGAAAGATGTACCCTCCGCACGTAAGTTTTCAGGAAGCATTGATAAGCGCCTAAAATTATCCGAGGTGCTGAGGATATTAAAATCGTTAAGCGGCCATGAATTTTACTTTGATGGAAAACGATTGCATATGAAGTAATCAGTAGAAGAAAACACTAACCCAACACCCTATTATTTTAACCTTAATCCCTTAAACCATTATGAATTTCATTCGCATTATGAAGTTAAACATGCTTTTTATGCTGTTTCTAACATTGTCGTCGTATGCCGACAGCAGGGCTCAGACGGTCACTCTTTCGGTAAGGAAGGCGAGTCTGGAAAGTGTATTTGCTCAGATTTCCCAGCAGACGGATTATAAATTCATTTATGATGACGAGTTGATTTCCCGCGTTCCTGCGATTTCTCTGGAAGTAAAGAATAGTTCCTTAGATGCGGCCCTGACAAAGGCGTTGGAAAACACGAATTTCCAGTTCGAGATCATTTCCAAAACAGTCGTTATTAGTCGCAAGCCTACCAGAGTGCGTACACTTGCCTCTGCGCCGAAAGCGATACAGCAGAAGCAGCTCAATGGTCGAATTCAGGACGAGGAAGGGTTGGCACTGCCTGGAGCTACTGTTTCAATAAAGGAAAAATCGGGATCGGGGGTGGTGACTGATTTAAACGGTCTGTTCTCAATTTCAGTGCAATCAAATGATATTCTTCAGGTTTCATTTATTGGCTATGCCTCGCAGGAAATACCGGTGGATCTGGACGCTTCCGAGTTGGTTATCACCTTAGAGCGTGCAGACTCTCAGCTGGGAGAAGTGGTCGTAGTGGGTTATGGAACCATGAAGAAGCGCGACGTTACAGGGGCTGTGAGTCAGGTCAGCGGCGACAACCTGAAAAATATGCCCGTAAGAAATGCGACCGAAGCCTTGCAGGGCCAAACTTCGGGAGTGATGGTTACCTCAACCGGGGGAAGTCCGGGAACACCTCCGGCGGTGCGCATCCGGGGAATCGGTACGGTGAATAATAATAATCCGCTATATGTGGTCGACGGCCTGCCCCAAACCGACATCGGATGGCTTAACCCCAACGATATTCAGTCGATCGAAGTACTGAAGGATGCCTCGGCATCAGCGATCTATGGAACACGGGCAGCAAACGGAGTGATTATGGTTACCACAAAACGAGGGAAGCAGGTAGGCGACGTGCTCCGAAGTACCGTAACCTTTGATGCTTATTACGGCATTCAAAACCCGATTAAAACCTACGATATGATGAACGCTGCGGAGTTTATGGAGTATAAGAACCTGGCCAACACCAATGCCGGACTGTCTCCATATTTCTCTGAAAGTCAAAAAACAGAAGTGCTAGATTTCTTACGATCTAATTTCGGATCGGAGGAAGGTACCAATTGGTGGAAAGAAATTAATCATGCCGATGCGCCTGTTCAAAACTACAATATTACCATTTCCGGTGGCATGAAAGACCTTGCTTACAATACCAGCTTGGGATATATGGATCAGAAAGGTATTATCGAAGGGTCGGATTACGATCGCCTAACCTGGAGAACGAACTTCGATCATAATGTAAAAGACTGGATCAAGCTTTCAGGTAATGTTGGGCTCGTTCATGAAACCCGTCGCAATGTGCTTGAAGGTAGTCCGGGTTTCAGTACTGCATTCATCGCTTTTGTGGCAGATCCTATATCGCCCGTTTTTCGCACCGGGTTAAAGAATATTCCCTCTTTCCTGGAAGACGCTTTCTTCCTGAGTGAAATTGACCAGAACAATCCATATTCTTTTTACAGTCCGATTCTAATGACCAACAAGGAGAATCCGGCCTCGCAGGTTAATATCTATAAAAATAACGTCTGGCGCGGCATTCAGCTGAAGGGAGGACTGGCGGCAGATGTCCGGATTACCGACTTCCTGAAGTATCGGAGCAGCTTCGGACTCGATTTGAGTCGTGGGGGCTCTGATGGTTTTACACCCAAATACCGCTTAGATAATGAGCAGTTCACCACCGATGCTACGGTAAGCAGACTGGTTAGTCAAAGCAATTACTGGGTTTTTGAAAATACATTAACTTTTGAAAAGGAGTTTGGCGATCATCATGTCAACGTTATGGTAGGAACTTCTGCCGAGGAAACGAAATACGAACAAACCGGCGCTTCCAAGCAAGGTTTAGTGACCAACGATGAAAGCCAGTGGATTATTGATGCAGGTACCATCAATCCGGGTGCTTCAGGCTATAAAACCGAAAATGCATTGGCTTCATACTTCAGCCGGGCATTCTATTCCTACAAAGATCGCTATCTGTTTACCGCGAATTTCCGCCGTGATGGGTCGTCAAATTTTGGTTCTGGTCAGAAGTGGGGTAATTTTCCTTCATTTTCGGCGGGATGGGTTTTCTCAGAGGAAGAATTTATGCTGTCTTCCAACTGGTTGAGCTCCGGGAAACTGAGAGCAAGCTGGGGGCAGATTGGTAATCAGGCCATCGGCGGCGGCGCCTACCGGAACACTTATTCCGGAAATCTGGGCTACTACTTATTTGGCGACTATAATGGCTACCTCCGCGGAGGTAGCAACTACCGGGGAAATCCAAACGTTCGTTGGGAAACCACTGAACAGACTGATATCGGCATTGAGCTCTCCTTGTTCGATGGACAGGTTGACTTGGTGGCCGACTGGTTTACGAAGACAACCGACGGCATGTTGCTGAATGTTCCTTTGCCTAATTACCTGGGATTTCCGAACTTCCCGTGGACCAATGCGGGGAAAGTTCAGAACAAGGGATTGGAACTGGACCTTGCCTATCACAACAATAAAAATGCTGTTCAATATTCTGTTTCAGCTAACTTTTCAACCTTTAAAAATAAAGTAGTTAGTTTGGGCGGTGGCGAACCGATTCTGGGCGGCGGATGGATTAATTACACTACCACCAAGACGGAGGAAGGGATGCCCATTGGATATTTCTATGGACTGAAAACGGACGGGATTTTTCAAAGTCAGGATGAGGTAGATAGTTATTTCCAGGAGGGTGCCCGGCCTGGCGATCTGCGCTTTGTGGATGTGAACGGTGATCAGGTGATCAATAACGAAGACAGGACCCATATCGGAGATCCGTTCCCCGACTTTTCTTATGGCTTCAACTTTAATTCTTCTTTTAGAAATTTTGATTTTCTGATTTCCCTGCAAGGGACCGTTGGGAATGACATCATGAACATCAAAAAGATTGACATGAACTCAGGGGTAGGCTGGTATAATGCTCCGAAAGATTTAATGGACAAGGCTTGGTCGCCCACCAATCCAAGCAATGAGCAGTTTGCTATCAATGCAACCAACACGAACAACCTTCAGATATCGGACTGGCTGGTGGAAGACGGAAGCTATTTGAGGTTGAAAAATATTCAGCTGGGTTACTCGCTTCCCGAGAACCTTCTCTCAAAGGCCGGGATTGGCAGCGTTCGCTTTTGGGCAGGCGCCTATAATTTGCTAACCTTTACGGGCTATTCAGGTCTGGACCCGGAAATCGGAAGTACATCGCCGCTTAGCAGTGGCGTGGATCAGGGATACTATCCGGTAGCAAAATCATATATGTTTGGTATTAACGCAACTTTTTAATCATTAGAGACCACGGAAAATGAAAGTATTAAAATATTTTATAGGAGCAGGGATCATCGCCATATCGTTCGCCGCCTGCGGCAAATCTTTTCTTGAAAGGGAGCCCAAAGGTAGCTTGAGTGAGAACGAGTATTTTCAAACAGATAATGCTGCTTTTAAGCTGGTAACGGATTGTTACGGAGCGATGCTCGATGGTTGGGGTTATACGGTGAATAAGATTGCCCTGGGCGATGAATCTGTCGATAATGCCGATGGTGGCGGGTCAGATCCCGGCGACCGTCCGCAAACGATAGAAGTGGGCCGGGGAAGGCCCCTTGCATCCAATCCTTTGCTGCAGGAAATGTGGAACAACCGGTATTCAGGAATTGGCAAGTGTAACCTGGCGCTGGAAACGATTCAGGATAACTGGGATAACCTGGTTGCGGGTGGCGCTGCTGTTTCCGAGGAAACCAAGTTGCGCTATATTGCGGAAGTGAAGTTTTTAAGGGCCTGGTACTACTTTGATCTGCTTTGGGTTTTTAAAGAAGTGCCTTTGGTAGTGAACTCCATGGATCCGGAAACGCGGCTGCCTAAAAACTCGATTGAAGATATCCGTCTGCAGATTTTCAGTGACCTGGATGAGGCCATTGCGGTTGCTTCATTTCCCCGTAGTGCTGCTCTTCCACGCAGTGAAAAAGGCCGCGCGAATAAAGATGCGGCGTATACGCTTAAAGCCCGCGCGGCACTTTTCTTTGCCGGACTAATGGAGAACGGAAAAATGAGTGGCGACGCTGCCCAGGAGTATCAGATTGCCCGCACCGCGGCAGAAGAAGTGGTTAAAAATGGCAACCTGCGCTTATTGCCCGACTTTCAGGACTTGTTTCGGGGCGACTACAAAATAGGTCCCTATTCTGAGGAGTCGATATTTCCGGTATTGAGATCCTACCTTCCGGCCATCGGATTTAGCGGCGACGCTTTTGCTATCATGAATGTCGGCAGAAATAATGTGGGGGGTTGGGGCGGAAATACGCCTACCCGCGACCTGGCGGCAGCCTATCACCCCCAGGATCCGAGGAGGATGTTTACGATTATCAGCGATGGTGATATATTTCGTACGGCTTCCGGCGGGCAGGAGGTTCATAACTATCGGGGGTATTACAACGACTACAATCTTCAGCACAGCCGTAAAGCCTTTGTACCTCAGCAATTCCGCGTTGACAACGATTTGCAGAGGAGTAACTGGGGGCCGTATTGGATCCGCTACTCTGAAGCGCTATTAATTTATGCGGAAGCCTTATTGAAAACCAATGCGAGTCCGTCGGAGGTGATTAAGTACATCAATGAAGTTCGTTACCGTGCATTTGTCACCACTTCCAAACAAGACGGGTCGGCTGTTTTCCGGAAATTCGGCGAGGACTTAACGCCGATTAACGATGCTGATTTTACTGCCAGCTATGCCGTAAAAGTTTCGGATAATTTGATGGAGGCTATTAAAAAGGAACGTAGAACGGAACTAGCCTTAGAAGGATTCAGGTTGTATGACTTAATTCGCTGGAATGAATATGCGCCTACCATGAAAGCATTCCATTCCAAATACGGCTTCGCCGATAAGGGAATTAACGCGGGGGAGAACAGCTGGCCGTTCCCGATTCCTCAGTCTGAAATAGATCGTTCGAACGGTGTGTTGGTTCAGAACGCAAATTATTAAGAGATGAGTTTACATAAGAAATACGACCGGCGCTCCTTTTTATTGCAGACAGCCCTAGCTGGTGCCGGAGTGGCTTTGCTCTCGTCGGTCACGCCTGCATCCGCCTTCCATCAACAAAGACAGAGCCTGTCGTCATTAGCAACCAAACGGATCGGGATTATCGGCCTGGATACCTCGCACAGTGAGGTATTTACCCGATTGATCAACGAGGGTGAATTTAAGGGCCCATATCGGGTAGTTGCGGCCTACCCGCACGGAAGCAAGGATATTCCTGAGGCCCTCGAAATGAAGCCTGGAATTATTGCAGCGGTAAAAGCAATGGGAGTTGAAATTGTTGATTCCATCGAGGAACTGCTTAAAAGGGTCGACGTGGTATTATTGGAAAGTATTGACGGCCGACCGCACCTGGAGCAGGCATTGCCTGTGTTGAAGGCGGGCAAAAGAATGTTCATCGATAAGCCGCTGGCGGCCGATCTGGCCGATGCAAAACGTTTATTCGAGGCCTCAAGGCAATACAATTCACCGATTTTTACCAGTTCTGCCCTCCGATTTGACCCTTCAGTTCAGCGCGTGGCCAAAGGGGCGATTGGCAGGGTGACCGGGGCAGATGTCTATAGTCCCGCCGTCATAGAACCTCACCATATGGATCTGGCCTGGTATGGAATACATGGCGTTGAGATGTTGTTTACGGTTATGGGGCCGGGATGCAAGGAAGTACGCCGAGTTTACGAGCAGGGAACCGATCTGGTGGTGGGTGTTTGGGACGACGGGCGTATAGGCACCGTACGGGGGATCAGGGAAGGAGCATCCAACATTGCCGGTACGGCATTCGGTGAAACGGGCATTGCAGCGTTAGGTCCTTTTGCCTCATACAATCCGCTGGTCGAGGAAATATTATCATTTTTTGAAACCGGGGTGGTGCCTGTTACGGAGCAGGAAACCCTGGAAATATTCCGTTTTATGCATGCTGCCGATATCAGTAGAAGACGAAAAGGGAAAAGAGTAGCGATATAACCATGTAGCCATCGAATAATGAAAAAAAACATACAACTTGTAGTAGCCCTGTATTGCTTATTGCTTACAATCGGCTGCCAGCCTAAGCGTGACAACGTACATGTGGTCTATTTTGCTGGCGACGGTTCGAAATCAGCGCTTCAAAACGTTCTGGAGAATGAAACCGAGTGGAATGTTCGCCGCAGCAGCAATTCTTCTATGTTGCGCGACGATTCGTTGACGCATATTAGTGCGTTGGTAATTCCGGTGAGTGAATTGAATCAGTTGGATCACCGCGCTATTCCCGCTCTCAAGCGCTATATCGAAGCGGGTGGAGGAGGAATTCTTGCGCTGCGCGATACAGCTTTTGTCGACAGGGGATGGCCCTGGCTTAAAAGCTGGCTTGCCCAGGAAGACGGTGCCAGTTTCGAACAGGATAAGGGGCGTCTGGCCGTTCTGGGACCCAATGCTTCTGATGAGCAGATGAGAACAACGCTGGCGTTTCTGGTGGGGAAAAACCAACTGCCCAATTATGAGAAGGCAAGCACGCTCAATGTGCCGGATAGCAGCCGATATGTGCGGGAAGTGTTGGTGGAAGGACTGGACGAGCCTTTGCAGATGGCCCTGCTACCCAACAACGACGTA
The DNA here is from genome assembly GCA_036796375.1 of Albibacterium sp. Classification (GTDB taxonomy): domain Bacteria; phylum Bacteroidota; class Bacteroidia; order Sphingobacteriales; family Sphingobacteriaceae; genus Albibacterium. Next base: position 4,367 of record DAIRDA010000041.1, on the reverse strand, counting down.
TTGTTTGTTGAACGGAAGGGCGGAGTGAAACTCTATGAGGATAGTAGCGGAATAACGAAGAACCTGGCCAACCTAAATGTTTTCAGTGGTATTGAAGACGGTTTGCTTGGCGTGGCCATCGATCCGGGTTTCGAAGAAAATGCTTGGGTATATTTTTATTATGCGCCGGCTGGCGAAAATGCTGTTAATTATCTTTCCCGTTTCGAACTGCATGGCGACAGCCTTGCGCTGGCATCGGAAAAAGTTGTGCTCGAAATTCCTACGCAACGCGTTTACTGCTGCCATGCCGCCGGCTATTTGGCTTTCGACAAAGACGGGCTCCTGTATTTGTCTACGGGCGATAATACCAATGCTGAAGAAACAGAGGGTTACACGCCGGTAGACGAACGTCCGGGCCGTTCGCTTGCCGACGATCAGGCAACAGCGGCAAATACGAAGGATCTGAGGGGAAAAATACTGCGCATTCGACCGCTACCAGATGGTACCTATGAAATTCCGGAAGGAAATTTATTCCCCAGAGACGGAGCTGAAGGCCGCCCCGAAATTTACACCATGGGCTCCCGGAATCCCTTCCGCTTTAGTATCGATTCAAAAAACGGTTATGTTTACTGGGGCGATGTAGGGCCCGACACAAAAGTGAAAGCTTCGAACGGAGCGTTTATGAGTTTTGATGAAATCAATCAGGCCCGAGAGCCGGGTTTCTTTGGCTGGCCTTACTTCCTGGGCAACAACGAGGTGTTTCCAAAATATAACTATGAAACAAAAAAAGAGGAGCCTGGAAAAGATCCGGCAAAGCCCATTAATTCTTCTCCTAATAACACCGGCGCCCGGGAATTACCTCCTGCTAAGCCTGCTATGATCTGGTATGGTAAGGGAAATTCCACTGAGTTTCCATTGGTAGGTAGTGGAGGAGCGAGTGCCATGGCAGGACCTGTTTATTATGCATCGGACTTTAAAGACGCTCCTTACCGTCTGTCGGAATACTACGACAAGAAGTTGTTTATTTATGAATGGATCCGGGGATGGATTTTGGCAGTAACGCTCGACGATCAGGGGAATTATCTGCGAATGGAACCCTTTCTGGAGCATCTGAAATGGGATGCGCCCGTCGATATGCAGTTGGCTGCCGACGGCTCCATATATCTTCTTGAGTATGGAACGAATTGGTTTTCCAAGAACACGAACGCACGCTTGGTTCGTATTCGCTATGCGGAGGGCAACCGAAATCCGGTGGCCGATATACAGGTAGATAAGCAGTATGGTGGAGCTCCGCTGAAGGTAGTGCTGTCGGGAAAAGGATCGGGCGATTTTGATGAAGACGATCAGCTTCGCTATACCTGGCAGGTAAACGGTGCGGACTTAGAGGGCGAGGAGGTTCGCTACACTTTTGAGAAGCCTGGAACCTATGAAGTGACACTGACCGTGGCCGATGATAAGGGAGGAGCGGGCATTGCAAAACGTAAAATCTATGTGGGAAACACCCCTCCGGAGGTTTCGATCGTGTCTGGCAGTAACCGTAGCTTTTATTGGGACAATAGCAAACTCGATTACTCGGTGGAAGTGAAAGATAAAGAGGAGAAAATTGATCCTTCCAGAATAGACATTTCGTTCGGATTTATTCCTTCGGGAAAAGATGCGGCAATCGTGCTGACCGGAAATCAGGATGTGAGCAGTTTCAAATATATAAAAGGGAAGCAGATGATTGCTTCACTTGACTGCAGATCCTGCCATTCGGTGGATCAGGAGTCTGTCGGACCGACCTATCGGGCGATATCCGACCGCTATGCCGGGAAGAAGGATGCTTTGAACGCGCTTGCACGCAAGATTATTGAAGGTGGTAGCGGAAATTGGGGCGAACGGGCCATGACTCCTCATCCTGCCGTGTCGGCCCAGGATGCCAGGGAGATGGTCTCTTACATTTTATCGCTGTCGGAGAAGAATGAGCGGTTACCCGTGAAAGGGGAACTCGTGCTCGACGAACATATCGGCAAGGGTACAGAAGGGGCTTACCTGCTGAATGCGGCGTATCGCGATCGGGGAGCAAACGGTATAGGTGAGTTACAGAGCCGCGACTATGTGCTGCTGAGGTCACCAAGAATACAGGCTGAGGACTTTGATGAAGGAAACGTCCGGATTGGCACCGTAACTACCTTATTCCTTTCCTATGTGATGGATGTGCAGGCGGGTAAGTACATCCGCTTCAATGATGTAGATCTGGCGCATGTGAAGCGCTTGAAATATAAAGTGCAGACGAATGGGGTGGGTGGCACGGTGGAGCTGCGGCTGGGTGGAATCGACGGACCGATCATCAACAGTTTGAAGGTACCGGGCGCAACGGGCAAGTCGACTGACGCCGAATGGCGCGAAATGATTTCGGACGTTAAGTTAACCCGCGGAAAGCACCATCTGTACTTCGTATTCAACGGGCAGGAAGGAAATGTTAATTATTTCAATCTGGATTGGATAGAATTCATCAATAAGTAAACGAAGCAATAATGAAGAATTCAATTCGGGTAAAGCTATCCTTTTTAATGTTCATGGAGTATTTTATCTGGGGTGCATGGTATGTAACGATGGGTACGTATTTGTTTACGCATTTTGACGCGAATGCACTACAGGTGGGTTCTTCATACGCAAATCTGTCGATCGCGGCGATTATTTCACCCTTTTTTGTGGGACTGATTGCCGACCGCTATTTTGCCGCCGAGAAAGTGATGGCTGTGTTGCATCTCGCCGGTGGGGTGGTTCTATATTATATCAGTACCGTTACTGCTTTTGGTGACTTCTGGTGGCTGATTTTGCTATATACCCTGCTCTACATGCCAACCATGTCGCTTACCAATTCTATTTCCTTCCACCAAATGAAAGACGGAGGAAAGGAATTTCCAATGGTTCGCGTTTTCGGTACCGTGGGCTGGATTGTAGCCGGGATTTTGATTGGCACGATGGGTTATGAAAGTTCGGTGATGTCGTTTCGGATTGCTGCGTTGGCTTCTGTTGTTCTGGGAATCTTTAGCTTTTTCCTGCCTGCTTCGCCGGTTGTGGAGAGGGGGGAGCGCAAATTGTCGTCCATTCTGGGTCTCGATGCATTGGTCTTATTCAAAAACAGGTCGTTCGTTATTTTCTTTATCGCTTCCATCAGTATCTGCATCCCCTTGTCGTTCTACTATAGTTTTACAAACTCTTTTCTGAACGATATCGGGATGGTGAACGCTGCCAGTAAAATGACACTCGGACAAGTATCGGAGTTCGCCTTTATGTTGCTGATTCCGCTGATGTTTCGCCGTCTGGGTGTAAAATGGATGATTATGATCGGTATTACAGCATGGATTGTTCGGTATTTGTTATTTGCCTATGGCAACGTGGGGGCCGAGCTTTGGATGCTTTATTTGGGTATTCTTCTCCATGGAATTTGCTACGATTTCTTTTTTGTAACTGGTCAGATTTATACAGACCATAAGGCTGGGGTAAAGATCCGGAGCGCCGCCCAGGGAATTGTTACTTTTGCAACCTACGGTGTAGGTATGCTGATCGGCTCGTATCTTTCGGGCGCATTGACAGAGGTTTTTGTGGCGGCGGAAGGAAGTGCATTCCGGTACGACTGGCGGACGGTTTGGCTGGTTCCCTGTTTGGTTTCCGGCTTAATACTGCTGATATTTGGTTTATACTTTAAAGATAAGTCTGTACAGAAAGATTTAATAGATGGTTAATTTTAACAACGACGAATATGAATAATTTACGTGTTTTGGTGGTAGGATGTGGAAATATGGGTGCTTCGCATGCAATGGCTTATCACAGCCTTCCGGGTTTTGAAATATGCGGTCTGGTGTCGACCGGGAAAAGCAAGGAGGTGCTGAATGAAAAGCTGGGAGGGCAATATCCTCTGTTCAATAGCTTTGAAGAAGGCCTGGCAGCCAGCAGCCCCGACGCGGTATGTATTTCAACCTATCCGGATACGCACGAGGAATATGCCATTAAATCGATGGAACACGGATGCCATGTGTTCGTTGAGAAACCTTTGGCCGACACGGTAGAGGGGTCGGTCCGCGTGGCCGAGGCCGCTAAAAAGTATAATAAAAAGTTGGTGGTGGGTTATATTTTGCGCTATCATCCTTCCTGGGAACGTTTTATCGGCTTGAGCCACGAGATGGGAAAACCTCTTGTGATGCGCATGAACCTCAACCAGCAGAGCCACGGCCATATGTGGAACGTGCATCGTAGTTTGATGGAAAGTTTAAGTCCGATTGTCGATTGCGGAGTGCATTATATCGATGTGATGTGCCAGATGACGCAATCAAAACCGGTGCAGGTATCGGCCATCGGCGCACGCCTTACGGATGATATTCCGGCAGATAACTATAATTACG
>DAIRDA010000040.1:0-13579 GCA_036796375.1 Albibacterium sp. | reverse complement strand
GAAAGTTCCTTTTTAAAGGGAAAGTTTTTCGTGCCATGAATAGAGAAAGTAAAAACCTGTTGATTCTCAGAGAAGATCTCGGCCGTTCCATTTCCCTGATGCACATCCACATCGATTATCACTATCTTCTTAGCTTTGCCACTATGCAACAACCTATTCGCAGCAATTGCCTGATCGTTCAGCAAACAGAAGCCTTCAGCCCAATTTTTACCTGCATGATGCGTACCACCTGCAATATTGAACGATATACCATCGCTCAGGGCGTAGAAAGCACCGTCTAAAGTCCCCTGAGCAATACGGCGTTCTCTGGTAATTAGTTCATTTGAAAGAGGAAAACCCATTCGCTGAATTTCCTGTCGGGTAAATTCGAGCTTCTTCATCTTCTCCCAATAGACTTGATCGTGTGTCAACAGTACATGGTCATCAGCTATCAAATCAGGCTCAAAGAAATCGCTGAGGCTAACCAAGCCCTGATACAAAAGTTGTTGGTAGATCAGCTCGTACTTAACCATCGGAAACCGGTGCCTTTCAGGTAGTGGAAGCACATAATCAGAATGGTACGCTATTTTGAACAAAGTTCAATCACTTTTTGAAGATAAAGATGATCAACGTCAGAAAAATCATTTAGCGAATCGCTATCTACATCCAGAACAGCAATCACGTTTTGTCCGTGAAATACAGGAAGAACAATTTCCGACCTGGATAAACTGCTGCAGGCAATATGTCCGGGAAAGGCATCAACATCCGGCACGATGATCGTAGATTCGTCCTGCCAGGCCTTTCCGCATACTCCTCTTCCTTTCTTAATTCGGGTACAGGCTATAGGGCCCTGGAAAGGTCCTAAAACAAGTTCATCGCCTTTCACCAAATAAAACCCTACCCAAAAGAAATTAAATTGGGCTTTCAATGCGGCAGCAATATTCGCCATATTGGCAATCAAATCGTCCTCTGCTCCTATCAGTGCTTCCAATTGGGGCAAAAGACTTTGATACTGTTCTTCCCGAGATCCGGCAACCGTTTTTAAGTCCTCAGCCATATTAATCTGCGATCTGAAACTCTTTCGCTGCCAAATAACGTTCTGCTTCGAGCGCCGCCATGCATCCCGAACCGGCTGCGGTAACTGCCTGTCGGTATATATGATCTTGAACGTCACCACAGGCAAAGACGCCTTCTATATTGGTTTGTGTGCTGTCGGGTTTCGTTATAAGATAGCCCGTGCTGTCCATATCAATCCAGTCTACGAAAAGATCAGTATTGGGTTTGTGGCCGATAGCGACAAAAAATCCTGTGACGTCGAACACTCGCTCTTCGTCGGTTTGATTGTTCACTACTTTCACTCCGGTTACGTTCAAACCGTCACCAAGAATCTCTTTTGTTTCTGTATGATAATGTATTTCAATGTTAGGTGTATTCAATACGCGGTGTTGCATTACCTTGGAAGCCCTGAACTCATCCCTGCGCACAAACATATATACTTTACGACAAAGCTTCGCCAAGTAGGTAGCTTCTTCTGCTGCAGTATCACCTGCTCCCACTAATGCAACATCCTGGCCTTTAAAAAAGAAACCATCACACACTGCACAAGCCGACACTCCGAAACCATTATACTTCTGTTCGCTGTCTAGCCCCAGCCACTTCGCACTGGCGCCGGTGGCTATAATCACCGTATCGGCCGTAATAATTTTGCTGCCGTCTACCTCTACCTGATGGACAGGCCCCGAAAAATCAACTTTTGTTACATAGCCAAAGCGCACCTGCGTACCAAAACGCTCGGCCTGTCTTTGAAAATCCTCCATCATTTTCGGACCGGTAATTCCTTCCGGATAGCCAGGATAATTTTCAACCTCGTTTGTCGTGGTTAACTGTCCACCAGCAACAATTCCGGTATATAATACAGGATTCAAATCGGCGCGAGCCGCATAAATGGCAGCTGTATAGCCTGCCGGACCCGATCCGATAATCAAGCATTTTACATGCTCATTTCCTTGAGTAACTTCTTGCATCATTATCTATTTGTTTAACACAAAATTAAAAAAAAATAAGCGGGCAATTGTCGTTTTATATTCAAATCTGAATGGTGCAAAAGCCGATTGTCAGGTCTGAATAACCCCTACACTGAACTTTTCGGTAATAGGCGATTGATTCGCTGCTTCAATACCCATCGAAACCACTTTTCGTGTTTCCAACGGGTCGATAATACCATCCACCCACAAACGGGCTGCCGCATAATATGGACTCGTTTGCCTGTTATAGCGTTCTGTTATTTGGTTCAGAAGAAAGTTTTCGCTCTCCACGTCCGGGGCCTCCCCTTTCTTCTTCATGCTGGCAGTTTGAATCTGTAACAACGTTTTGGCGGCCTGCGCTCCGCCCATCACAGCAATCCTTGCTGATGGCCAGGCAAAGATCAATCGTGGATCATAAGCCTTTCCACACATGGCATAATTACCAGCCCCATAGGAATTACCTACAACAAAGGTAAATTTAGGAACTACCGAATTTGCCACCGCGTTTACCATCTTTGCACCGTCTTTAATAATCCCTCCATGTTCCGAACGGCTTCCCACCATAAATCCGGTCACGTCCTGAAGGAAAACCAGGGGTATTTTCTTTTGATTACAATTCATAATAAAACGAGTCGCCTTATCTGCTGAATCCGAATAAATAGCGCCCCCCAGTTGCATCTCCCCTTTTCTGGTTTTGACAATTTTGCGTTGGTTGGCTACAATTCCGACGGCCCATCCGTCAATACGTGCCCAACCACAGAGAATTGTCTGACCATACAGTTCTTTGTACTCGTCAAACGTCGACTCGTCTACTAAACAGGCGATAATTTCGCGCATATCGTAAGAATCTTCCCTCGAAACTGGAATAATTCCATATATATCCTCTTCTTTCACCTTCGGTTTCTGTGGCGCAATGCGGTCAAATCCAGCAACTGCCGGCGCCCCCATCTTGCTGAACGTCTTCTTAATGGCATCTAAACAACTCCTGTCGTCGGGGAACTTATAGTCGGTAACCCCCGATATCTCGCAATGCGTGGAAGCGCCTCCCAGCGTTTCATTATCAATGACCTCGCCAATGGCTGATTTCACAAGGTATGATCCAGCAAGAAAAACCGACCCGGTGCCTGAAACAATCATCGCTTCATCACTCATGATCGGAAGATAAGCCCCCCCGGCTACGCAAGGCCCCATGATCGCAGAAATCTGAACAATACCTTCGGCGCTCATCTTCGCGTTGTTTCTAAAAATACGTCCGAAATGTTCTTTATCAGGGAATATCTCATCCTGCATGGGAAGGAATACACCAGCGGAGTCGACCAGATAGACGATTGGCAAACGATTTTCAATGGATATCTCCTGCGCACGCAAATTTTTCTTCACGGTCATCGGAAACCAGGCACCCGCCTTAACGGTTGCATCGTTTGCAACCACCACGCACTGCCGTCCGGAAATATAACCGATACCAACGATTACGCCCGCTGAGGGACATCCCCCATAGTCGGCATACATTTCATCGGCTGCCTGGGCGCCAATTTCCAACCATGGCTTATCATCATCAATTAAATAGGAAATTCTTTCTCTGGCGAGCAACTTTCCCAGCGCTTTCTGCTTTTCAGCGGCCAGCTCACCTCCACCTGCCTGTATTTTTTTTAACAGCGTCTTTAGTTCATAAAGACGCTGCTTGTTAAAATCTTCGTTTTTATTGAAATTTAGGTTCATAAACGAAGATAGTATATAGTTTAAACAAATTTAAGTACTACCGACTGTAATTTGGTGCTTCTTTGGTGATAGCGATATTATGAGGATGGCTTTCGCGTAATCCTGCTCCGGTAATTTTTACAAAACGGGCTTCCTGAAGTTTTTCAATGGTTGGCGCTCCACAGTATCCCATACTGGCTTTCAGGCCACCAATGTATTGATAAACTACTTCCGCTAGGGTACCTTTATACGGAACCCGGCCTACGATCCCTTCCGGCACAAGCTTTTTCAAGTCGTCTTCAGCATCCTGAAAATAACGATCTTTTGATCCCTGTTCCATGGCCTCGATCGAACCCATCCCACGATAGGATTTGAATTTCCGCCCTTCATAAATAATCGTTTCTCCGGGAGCTTCTTCTACACCTGCAAACAGGGAACCGGCCATGATGGTGCTCGCACCTGAGGCAATCGCCTTTGCTATATCTCCCGTTTGCTTGATTCCACCGTCAGCAATGACAGGAATACCGCGTCCTTTCAAAGCCTTCGAACATTCATATACCGCATATAGTTGCGGTACCCCTACCCCGGCAATGATACGCGTAGTACAAATGGATCCGGGGCCGATTCCGACTTTCACGGCATCGGCTCCTGCATCTGCTAACGCTACAGCTGCTTCCGCGGTTGCAACATTCCCAACAATCACTTGCAAGTCAGGGAAAGCAGCCTTCACTTCTTTCAGCTTATCAATTACACCCTTCGAATGCCCGTGCGCCGTGTCGATGGTCACCACGTCGACACCGGCATCGACAAGCGCCTGAATACGTACGATTGTATCAGCAGTCACACCGACTGCCGCACCTACGCGTAAGCGCCCGTGCTCATCTTTGGCTGCATTCGGGAAATGTTTATATTTCTGAATATCTTTAAATGTAATGAGGCCGACAAGCAGCCCTTGTTCATCAACGACAGGCAGTTTCTCAATCTTATAGTTTTCAAGAATAGCTTCGGCCTGAACAAGGTCTGTTCCAACGGGAGCAACCACCAGATTTTCTTTCGTCATCAACTGGGCAATCGGTATGCTCATGTCTTTTTGAAAACGGAGGTCACGATTGGTGACGATACCTACCAGTTTACGATTGGCATCAATAACCGGAATTCCGCCGATTTTATTCTCTTTCATTATTTTGAAGGCATCCATGACAATCGCATCTTCCTGCAACACCACCGGATCCTGAATCATTCCACTCTCTGAGCGTTTAACTTTCCGAACTTCGAGCGCCTGAGCCTCGATGGTCATATTTTTGTGCAGCATACCGATTCCTCCTGCCTGCGCAATTGCAATAGCAAGTTCGGACTCGGTAATGGTGTCCATAGCCGCAGAAATCAAAGGAATATTAAGTTGTATTTTTCTCGTCAGATGAGTGCGTGTATCAACATCGCGCGGTAAAACTTCAGAGTAAGCCGGTATTAAAAGTACGTCATCGTAGGTGAGGCCTTCGGCTACGAATTTTTGGGGATCTAACTGCATGGCAAAACGTTTTGGAGTTGTTTTTTGCCGGGCAAATATACTCATTAATATCGGCAATTAAAAGCGAAGGAAACAAAAGGCGGTTAAAACTTCTATCTTTGCCAAATGCAAAAATTAGCCATGGACGATCTGAACCGTCCCTCTGTTGAAGAATTTAAAAAGCAAAAAAAGCTTCCGGTAACATTGGTGCTTGACAGTATCCGGAGTTTACATAATGTAGGCTCCATATTCCGTACCGCAGATGCCTTTGCAGTCGAGAAGATTATCTTATGCGGAATCACAGGTCGCCCCCCGCATCGTGAAATTGAAAAAACGGCTTTGGGCGCTACTCAGTCGGTCGACTGGACCTTTGAGGCAAACGTTCGCGTCGCCATCTCTGCATTGAAATCCAATGACTACCAAATCATAGCGATTGAACAAGCTGAGAAAAGCGTATACCTAAACGATTTTAAGCCGTTAAGAAACGAACGATATGCCCTTCTACTGGGTAATGAAGTGAACGGGGTAAGCGAAGAAGCCATGAGCGAAATTCATCAATGCATTGAAATCCCACAATTCGGAACCAAGCACTCACTCAATGTAGTGGTATCCGCTGGCATCGTCTTGTGGGATTTTAGTTCGAAGTTACAATTTCAATAGGCAACCAACGCTTCTTTTGACTCCAGTTCCGATACGCCCATGAGGTATTCATCTACTTTTCTTGCGCATTCCCTGCCCTCAGATATTGCCCAAACCACGAGCGATTGTCCTCTTCTCATATCGCCTGCGACGAAAAACTTATCCTTCGATGATTTGAAGTCGCCTTCAACCGCCTTCACATTACCTCGCGCGTCCAACTCAAGGCCCAACTGATCTAAAATTCCGGCATGCTGCGGATGCAAAAAACCCATAGCCAGCAAAGCCAGCTCACATGGAAGGTCGCGCTCGGTACCTTCTACTTCCGTAAATTTCACCGGCCGGCCCAAAGCATCTTTTTCCCAAAGCAGATCGACAATTCGTATAGCTTTCAAATTCCCGGCTTCATCACTGACGAAAGACTTTGTATTGACCGACCATTGGCGCTCACAGCCTTCCTCGTGCGAGGACGTGGTTTTCATAATCATCGGAAACGTGGGCCATGGCATTGCCTCCGTACGCGAGGCAGGTGGCTGAAACATCAATTCCAACTGCAGAACCGATTTGGCCGATTGCCGGTTCGAGGTACCGACGCAATCTGAACCTGTATCGCCACCACCAATTACCACCACATTTTTTCCGGAGGCATTGATCGGAGCATCCTCAAAAGCAGATCCACCAATCAATTTATTTTGCTGCTTCAGAAAATCCATTGCAAAATGAACGCCCTGAATTTCTCGTCCAGGCACCGGCAAGTCGCGGGGAATGGTCGAACCACCCGCCAAAACAACCGCATCGAATGATTCCAGATCGCGGGTACTTATATCGACTCCAACTTCCGTATTACACTGAAATACAACTCCCTCCGCTTCCATGATCCTGAGCTTTCGGTCGATCACCCACTTATCCAATTTAAAATCCGGAATTCCGTACCGAAGAAGTCCGCCTGGTTTATCGTCACGTTCAAAAACCGTTACCTGATGTCCGGCTTTGGTCAGTTGCGCCGCCGCTGCCAGTCCCGCTGGCCCCGAACCCACAACAGCCACATGCTTTCCGCTGCTGATCAACGTTGGCCGTGCCTTTGCAAACCCTTTTTCATAAGCGATCTCGGCAATATGCTTTTCAATTTCTTCAATTGCAACCGGCGAGCGATTGATACCTAAAACGCAAGCAGATTCGCAAGGGGCCGGACAAATTCTTCCTGTGAATTCCGGAAAGTTATTCGTTGATGACAGAATCTCATAAGCATCCTGCCATTTGCCTTTGTAAACAGCGTCGTTAAATTCCGGAATGACATTACCCAGCGGGCATCCGGAGTGGCAAAACGGAATACCACAATCCATGCAACGCGCAGCCTGCTTGTTCAGATCATCGCCGCTATAAGGCTTAACGAACTCATGTGAGTGTTTTAAGCGTAAATCGACCGGTTCCTTTTCAGGCGCTTGCCTGTTATATTCTTTGAATCCTGTAATCTTTCCCATGACAATATTTATTGATTTATTAACGCTTTGGCCATCAACACCTGTTTATATTCTTTTGGAAACACCTTCACGAAACTACTCGACCGATCTTTCCAGTTGTTTAGCAAATCCATTGCTAAAGCACTCTTTGTTAAATTTACATGCTGTTTCAATAGTGCGATAATCTGCGACTCATCTTCGGCATCGAGCCTCTCAAGGTCAACCATTTCCTGGTTACATCTTTCTGAAAAAGTGCCGGCCCTATCATATATCCAGGCAATGCCGCCGCTCATGCCTGCCGCAAAATTACGTCCGGTTTCACCCAACACCAGAACCCTGCCTCCGGTCATATATTCGCAGCCATGATCACCCAGCCCTTCCACAACGCTCGTAGCCCCCGAATTCCTTACTGCGAAGCGTTCACCCGCCTGTCCGTGTACAAACAGCCTTCCCGAAGTCGCCCCATATAAGGCGACATTCCCAATGATGATATTATCACTGGCCTCATACAGACTATCCTTTCTAGGGTAAATCGTTAGTTGAGCGCCCGATAAACCTTTCCCAACGTAATCGTTTGCCTCTCCTTCCAGTTCAAGCGACAGGCCCTTTGCTGCAAAAGCACCAAAACTTTGGCCCGCATATCCGTTAAACTTGAAATTAATGGTATTATCAGGCAAACCCTCTGAGCCGAAGGCCTTCGATACTTCGTTCGATAAAAGCGTTCCAAGAGCCCGGTCCGTATTTTTTACTTCAAACGTTCCAAACGTCGGCTCCCTCGACTCTATGGAAGCGCGGGCATTTTCCAACAACTTCCAATCGAGAATCGCTTCCATCTCATGGTCTTGCGTTTCGGATTGATACAACGTATTACCGCTCGTATCGTGTGCCACATACAGCACATCCGCCAACTGGAGGTTATGCAATTTCCAATGATTAAGATCCTCTTTCTTCTTAAGAAACTGTGCCCTGCCAACCATCTCGTTGATGGTTCTGAAGCCGAGCGAAGCCATAATTTCCCGCAACTCTTCTGCGATGAAATAAAACAGATTTACAATGTGCTCCGGCTTTCCAGTGAATAATTTACGCAATTCGGGATCTTGCGTGGCTACTCCTACCGGACAGGTATTCAGATGACACTTCCGCATCATAATACAACCGCCTGCAACCAGCGCAGCCGTTGCAACGCCCCATTCTTCAGCGCCGAGAAGCGTTGCTACAGCAATATCGCGGGCCGTTTTCATTTGTCCATCGGCCTGGAGAACAATCCGGCTTCTAAGCTGATTTTTGACCAGGGTCTGATGAGCCTCAGCCAGTCCCAACTCCCAGGGAAGACCTGCATGCTTTATAGAGCTTATCGGAGAAGCACCCGTGCCCCCATCGTAACCTGCTATCAAAATAACATCGGCCTTCGCCTTAGCCACACCTGCTGCAATAGTTCCAACTCCGGCCTTCGACACGAGCTTTACGTTAATCCTGGCCTGCCTGTTGGCGTTTTTCAAATCAAATATTAACTGTTTGAGATCTTCAATCGAATAAATATCGTGATGAGGCGGCGGAGAAATCAATCCAACCCCCGGGGTGGAATGACGTACCTGGGCGATCCAATCGTCGACTTTGTGGCCAGGAAGCTGCCCACCTTCGCCAGGTTTGGCACCTTGGGCCATTTTGATCTGTAGCTCATCCGCTTCACTCAAATAGTGGGAAGTAACACCAAACCTGGCAGAAGCAATCTGCTTAATCGAGGAGCGCATCGAATCACCATTCTCCATAAGTTTGTAACGAATCTCGTCTTCCCCGCCCTCTCCGGTATTGCTCTTTCCTCCGATACGGTTCATGGCAATTGCCAGGGTACTATGAGCCTCGTGCGATATGGAACCGAACGACATGGCACCTGTTGCAAATCTTTTTAATATATTTTCCGCAGGCTCTACTTCATCGATCGATATGGCAGGTCGGTGATAGGCGAATTCAAGAATACTACGGAGCGTAAAAAAGCTATCTCCCTGCTGACTTATCAGAGCGGAATATTGTTTATATGTATTGTAATCGTTGGTTCTGCAGGCTTTCTGAAGCAAGTGCACCGTTTCGGGGTTAAAAAGATGCGACTCACCTCTTCTCCTCCACGAATAAAGACCGCCTTCCGGAAGTAGAAAATCCTCCGTTTTGCGACTACCGAAACCTCGTTTATGTTTAATCAAAACTTCCTTCGCAATATCATCAAGGCCCAAGCCCCCAATTCTGGATACGGCGCCGCAAAAATAGCGGTCAACAACATCCCTGCTAATACCAAGAATTTCGAGAACCTGTGATCCATGATATGACTGAAGGGTCGAAATGCCCATTTTTGAAAAAATCTTCAGTAAACCCTGGCAGATCGATTTAACATAGTTTTCTTTCAGGTCGTTCCAGCTAAGATCCGTATCAATCGTATTCTGCTCTTTAAGTGTACGAATCGAGGCCAGCGCCAGATATGGATTTATGGCAGTCGCTCCGAATGCCAGCAGGCAAGCAAAATGGTGAACCTCCCAAACATCCCCTGCTTCCACCACCAGGCCAACCGAACCACGATGCCCGGTTTTAATCAGGTGGTGATGCACAGCCGAAACAGCCAATAAGGATGGAATAGCAGCATGCTGAGAATCGATCGCCCGATCCGACAAAATAATTACTTCAAAGCCGTCAACCACAGCATCTTCGGCATATTTACACAATCGTCGCAAACCGTCTTCCAGCGAACCAGGCTTCTCGTCGGCACGGAAATAAGTTTGCAAGGTTTTTGCATGAAATACACCCGTATCGATGCTTCGTAACTTTTCAAGCTCGCGGCTCGTCAGGATCGGATGCTCCAAAGCCACACAATGGCAGTGCATTTTGTTCTCATCGACAATGTTGCCCCCGTTTCCGATAAAGGTCGCCAGGCTCATCACCAGCCGCTCGCGAATAGGATCGATTGGAGGGTTCGTTACCTGGGCGAAATATTGCTTAAAATAACTTGAAAGATGTTGAGCCTGCTTCGACAGCACAGCTAACGGAACGTCTGTTCCCATGGAACCAATCGGTTCTTTGCCTTCAAGAGCCATCGGAACTAATATGTCATAGATGTCTTCCCGCGAATATCCAAAGGTCTGTTGGTAACGATAAACCGACTCTTTTGCCAGATAGGTGAACATCACGCGAGGCTCCGCTAAATCTTTTAATTTGATTTTATATTGATCCAGCCATGCTCCATAGGGCTGGAGCGCAGCTAACTCGCTCTTCACCCGATCGTCGCTGATCAATTCACCTTTCTCCATATCCACCAGGAATATTTTACCTGGTTGAAGTCTGCCTTTTTTCACCACCAGGCTCTCGTCCAACGGAAGGGCACCCGTCTCTGAAGCTACAATTACCCGACTATCGGCAGTAATCGAATATCGCAAAGGGCGGAGTCCATTTCTGTCCAGCATTGCACCAATCACGCGTCCGTCGGTAAAACAAAGCGCAGCCGGACCGTCCCATGGCTCAATCAGTGTCGCGTGAAATTCATAAAACGCACGCTTTATCGGATCCATCTGCTCGTTTCCGTCCCATGCCTCCGGAACCATCATCAATAACACATGAGCGAGCGAACGGCCACAATGCATCAGAAGCTCAGCAACGTTGTCAAGGCAGGCAGAATCTGACTGACCTCTATCGATCACGGGCAACAAGATGTCCATTTCTTCCGCGGAAAAGAAGGGCGAAACCAACGATCGCATACCGGCGTAAAACCAGTTTAAGTTTCCGGTCAGCGTATTAATTTCGCCATTATGCGCTATGAAGCGAAAAGGTTGAGCCAGTTTCCACGACGGGAAAGTATTTGTCGAAAATCGTGAATGCACCAGACCAAATGCCGACACTGCTCGCGGATCACCCAGATCTGGGTAATAGGTGCGCACCTGATGACTGGTAAGCTGCCCCTTATAAATCAGTGTTTGACAAGAGAGTGAACTAAAATAAAAGTGATCCTGAACCTTCTGATCGAGCTTCTTTATCTCCTGTACCACCAAACGCCGCAAAACGAAGAGCTTTCTTTCGAAATCTTCAGCACTTTTGATATCCGAAGGCCGTTCAACAAAAAACTGAACGATGGATGGCTCTACACTGAGCGCAGTTGCTCCAATCCCTGTCGGATTCACCGGCACCGCTCTGTATCCAAGAAAACGAAGTCCCCGGTCAGCAACAGAGCGTTCAATAATCTCCATGCACTCCGCCTTGTCCTGTTGGTCTTTAGGAAGAAAAACCATCCCAACGCCATAATAACCCGGCTCTTTCAGAACGATCCCAAGCGAAATACACTCTTCCCACAAGAACTCATGAGGGATCTGTATCATAATTCCGGCCCCGTCGCCGCTATCAGGATCGCAGCCGCACGCGCCCCTATGCTCCATATTCTCGAGCATAATCAATGCATCCGTAATTTGTTTATTCGACTTTTCTCCCTTTAGGTGTGCAACAAACCCGACTCCGCATGCGTCATGCTCAAACTCAGAACGATACAACCCATTTGATTGCGCTTCTATATTCATCTTATTCTAATTGATATATCTTAGTAGTTTGCTAAATTAATATTATTTTTTATTTTAATTACGTTTTTATTACTTTTTTTAATCTTTCATTGAGGAATAATCATTAAACCCATGTTTAAATACAAATTTGTCAAAACCATAAACTCGCTTCCCCCGGGGCGGGTAGCATAAAGCATTTGCTTGGCCGGCTTAAAAAAATAAGCTTAAGAATATCAGGTAGATAGCATTATAAACGAGAAAAGTATCCGTTATATCCTTTTTTTTCCTACTTTTGCGGTGGGTAAGTCTTTTACGACCAGCTCCCTTTGAACCCCCCAGGGCGGGAACGCAGCAAGGGTATTAGGTTGTAGCGGTGCGATAAAAGGGGCTTGCCCATTTTTTTTTCTATCCCAGGGAAAACGGTTTTTTATACCTTATATAATTGGTAAATTTGCCCCATAGTTATTTCCAAAACACAATTCAAATCATATCTCCATGAAATTTTTTATCGACACTGCGAACCTTTCACAAATCAAAGAGGCGCAAGATCTGGGCGTTTTAGATGGCGTCACAACAAATCCGAGCCTAATGGCAAAGGAAGGAATCACAGGCGAGCAAAATGTAATTGATCATTATAAAGCCATCTGTGAAATTGTGGATGGCGATGTAAGTGCAGAAGTGATCTCAACCGATTTCGACAACATCATCAGCGAAGGCGAAGCATTGGCAAAACTTGACGACAAAATTGTTGTAAAGGTTCCGATGATTAAAGAAGGCGTGAAAGCACTTAAATACTTTTCAAGCAAAGGAATTCGTACAAACTGCACACTTGTATTCTCAGCTGGTCAGGCCTTATTAGCGGCAAAAGCAGGAGCAACCTATGTATCTCCTTTTATCGGGCGTCTGGATGATATTTCGACCGACGGACTAACGCTGATACAAGATATCCGGACGATTTATGATAATTATGGTTTTGAGACACAAATCTTGGCTGCATCGGTTCGTCACAGCATGCACATAATCGAGTGTGCGAAATTAGGCGCCGATGTTATGACCGGCCCTCTTTCAGCGATATTATCCCTTTTGAAACACCCTCTTACAGATAGCGGACTGGCTCAGTTTTTGGCAGACCATTCCAATGCTGCGAAAAAATAATACAACCTTTCATTGCTTTGGATGTATATAGCGATATGGTGGATGTACTGATCATTGGCGGCGGTCCCATTGGCATGGCCTGTGGGATTGCCGCTATCAAAGCCGGGCTGACTCATCGGATCGTTGAGAAAGGATGCCTCACCAACTCCCTTTATCACTATCCCCAGGGAATGACATTCTTCTCAACGGCAGAAAAACTCGAGATTGGCAATTTGCCCTTCGTGAGCACAAACCCCAAACCAAAGCGCGCCGAAGCCTTGGAGTATTACCGCCGCGTTGCCCAAACCTATGATTTAAACATCCAATTGTTTGAAAAGGTGGAGCAGGTTGAAAAAAGAGACGGAATCTTTCATGTTGTTACTTCCAAGGGTGAATATCAGGCCAGAAACGTTATCGTTGCTACCGGCTTTTACGATATTCCAATGACTATGGCGGTGCCGGGCGAAGAGCTCCCTAAAGTCAGGCACTACTACGGAGAACCTCATTTCTACTCGCGTCAAAACGTTATCGTTGTCGGCGCCAGCAACTCTTCTGTCGATGCTGCGTTGGAAACGTACCGAAAAGGTGCCCGGGTGACCATGGTTGTACGAGGAC
>DAIRDA010000039.1:0-13619 GCA_036796375.1 Albibacterium sp. | reverse complement strand
GCTCAAAGATTCAAAGCAGCCTTTTCAAAAACAACGAAGATCCGCTGAATAAGATTATCACCATCGGGGGTAGCCGCTTTACCATTATCGGTGTTCTCGAAGATAAAGGAGCCAGTGCGGGAATGGGCGGCGACAATACTACCATCATTCCCTTACCCAGAGCGCGTGCGCTTATCAGCGGATCGACACCTTCCTATGTGGTCACTGTCATGGCTACCAAGCCCGGTATGGCCGATGCCACCATAGGCGAGGCAACCGCCCTGTTCCGTAATATACGCGGACTCTCTGCCAAGGATGAAACCAATTTTGAAATAACCAAGAGCGACGCCATTGTGCAGGCGCTAATGAGTAACCTCGCCTATGTTACCGCAGGGGCCATCGTAATTGCGCTGATCACCCTCATAGGAGCCTCCATAGGGCTTATGAATATTATGCTGGTTTCGGTAACTGAACGCACCCGGGAAATCGGGTTACGGAAAGCCATTGGGGCCACACCGCAATTGATCCGGCGCCAGTTCCTTACCGAAGCCATTGTTATTTGCATCATGGGTGGAATCGCAGGAATTCTGTTAGGCCTGATCATCGGCAACGGAGTAGCGCTGATACTGGGTGCAAGCTTCCTGATACCCTGGAACTGGATGATCGTAGGAATAGGGGTTTGTGTTGTTGTGGGCGTGGTTTCTGGATATTATCCAGCATCGAAGGCCTCAAACCTTGATCCGGTTGAGGCCCTCCGATATGAATAGTCTCCTTAAATAATTGCTGTTTACAGCTTATTGGTACTGTTTTTCGTAATACTCACGATAGTTTCCGCTGGTTACGTTATTGAGCCACTCCTCGTTTTCAAGAAACCAGTCGACGGTCTTTTCCAGTCCTTCCTCAAAAGTAATGCTGGGTGTCCAGCCCAGGTCGCGCTGCAATTTGCTTGAGTCGATGGCATATCGCAAATCATGTCCTGCTCGGTCGGTCACATAGGTAATCAGCTTGGCCGACTCGCCTTCTTTCCGCCCCAGCTTCCGGTCCATAATTGAGCACAGCAGACGGATCAAATCAATGTTTGTCCATTCATTATGGCCACCGATATTGTAGGTTTCTCCGCTCTTCGCTTCGTGAAAAATCACATCAATCGCCCGTGCATGATCCTCCACCCAAAGCCAGTCGCGCACGTTTTCACCCTTCCCATAAATAGGGATCGGACGGTTATGCTTGATATTATTGATGGACAGTGGAATCAGTTTTTCGGGGAAGTGATGCGACCCATAGTTGTTCGAGCAGTTGGATATCACCGTATCCATGCCGTAGGTATCCTGATAGGCACGTACAAAATGATCCGAACTCGCCTTGGATGCCGAATAAGGCGAATGCGGGTCGTAGCTGGTCTCTTCGGTAAACATTCCGGTTTCGCCCAGGGCGCCATACACCTCGTCGGTCGATACATGATAGAAGCGGTGTCGATCGTAAGCCCCCTTCCACTGCTCGCGCGCCGCATTCAGCAGGTTCACCGTACCAATTACATTGGTCATTACAAACTCCAGTGGGTTGGTAATCGAACGGTCTACATGCGATTCAGCCGCCAGATGAATGACTGCATCGGGTTTTTCCGTACGGAAAAGCTCATCAATGAAATTAGCGTCGACAATATCGCCCTTTACAAAGCGGTAATTCGGACTCCCCTCAATATCCTTAAGGTTCTCCAGGTTACCCGCATAGGTCAGCTTGTCCAGATTAATAATCTGATATTCAGGGTAGCGATTAACCATCCTTCTCACCACATGCGAACCGATAAATCCGGCGCCGCCGGTAATGATAATTTTCTTCATTTTATTGATTTTCAAAAGGATTATGATCGCGCAGATAAACTTCCCATGCCCAGGCTGAACGCATCATTTCTTCCACATCCAATTCGGCTTTCCAGCCCAGTTGCTCAGTTGACTTAGTCACATCCCCCCAAACCTTTTCAACGTCGCCCGAGCGTCGCGCTCCAATCTGGTAATTTAGTTTTTCGCCGGTTGCCTTTTCAAAGGCCTCAATGATCTCGAGAACAGTGGTTCCGTTTCCAGTTCCAATATTGAACACGTCGTAGTTTTTCTCAGACGGCTGTTTTTCCAGGTGACGAATTGCGGCTACGTGCGCCTTGGCCAGGTCAACCACATGAATATAGTCGCGCACCGCTGAACCATCGTTAGTCTGATAGTCGTCGCCATACACCGTGATCTTCTCCCGTTTCCCCACGGCAGTCTGTGTAATAAAAGGCACCAGATTCTGTGGAACCCCCAACGGCAACTCGCCAATCAGCGCACTCTTATGCGCACCTACCGGATTGAAATAACGCAACGAAAGGATGTTGTAGTTCGAATTTGCTTGCGCGCATTCGCTTAGAATTTCCTCGGCCACCTGCTTGGTGTTTCCATAGGGCGATTCGGCCTTCTTCACCTCTGCGCCTTCCGTCACAGGCAAAGCATCAGGCTGCCCGTATACTGTGCAGCTCGACGAGAATACAAAATTGACTTTCTTTTCTGCGAAGGCATTCAGTAAATTAATCAACGAAAAGAAGTTATTATAATAATATTTCAGGGGCTTTTCAACCGATTCCCCTACAGCTTTATAGGCCGCAAAATGAATCACTCCTTCGATGTCCGGGTTTTCAGCCACAAAGGCATTTACTTTTGCCACATCGCATAAATCGAAATTATGAAACTCTGGCAGGCTTCCCGTAATTTTTTCAATCTGTTTCAGCACTCCCAGGTTGGAGTTAGATAAATTATCGATAATGACGGGCGTATAGCCGGCTTCGAAAAGCTCAACAACGGTGTGCGACCCAATGTAGCCGGTGCCACCGGTAACCAGAATTTTTTTCATTTTTTTGAATATGCTTATTTATTGTAATAGGTAAAGTCTTTATGATCAATTTCGCCCTGAGGAAGCGATTTGAAATAATCGTACGTAATTTTTAGTCCTTCTGCACGGCTCACCTTCGGTTCCCAGCCTAAAAGCGCTTTCGCTTTGGTGATATCCGGGCGGCGTTGCTTCGGATCGTCCACCGGCAGCTCATGATGTACCACTTTCTGTTTGGTTCCTGTAAGTTTAATAATCTCCTCCGCGAACTGGTTGATGGTAATTTCATCCGGGTTCCCGATATTCACCGGATAAGGGTAGTCGCTCATCAGTAAGCGGTAAATTCCCTCTACTTCATCGTCCACATAGCAGAACGATCGGGTTTGCGTGCCATCACCAAACACCGTTAAGTCTTCGCCGCGCAGGGCCTGACCGATAAAGGCCGGCAATACGCGCCCATCGTTCAGTCGCATCCGCGGACCGTAGGTATTGAATATCCGAACAATCCGGGTTTCGAGCTTGTGAAACGTATGGTAAGCCATGGTAATGGCTTCCTGGAAACGTTTCGCCTCGTCGTATACGCCTCGAGGCCCTACCGGATTTACATTTCCCCAGTATTCTTCGTTCTGCGGACTTACCGTCGGATCGCCATAAACTTCTGAAGTGGATGCAACCAAAATGCGTGCTTTCTTGGCTCGCGCCAAACCCAGCAGGTTATGTGTTCCCAAAGAACCCACCTTAAGGGTCTGTATCGGGATTTTCAGATAATCAATCGGACTGGCCGGAGATGCAAAATGAAGAATATAATCCAGTGTGCCCGGAACATGGACGAACTTTGACACATCGTGTTGGTAAAACTCAAAATTTCCTAATGGAAATAAATGTTCAATGTTCCGGATATCCCCTGTGATGAGATTATCCATCCCGATCACATGAAAATCCTCTTTAATAAACCGGTCACACAAGTGCGAACCCAGGAACCCCGCTGCCCCGGTGATTAATATACGCTTTCTCTCCATTTTTAGATTTATATAAATGATTATCTTTGACGAAGGTAATTAAATTGCCAAAAACATTTGTGAAATTCTTGCAAACAAAACGTATTTTTAGTCCTTCTTATCTATTGTACGCTATACACTCCAATCATGATTCTATTTTACCGCATAGGTGTTGTAATTTTTCATCTTGCCATAAAATTTGCGGCCCTCTTCAGCGAAAAACCCAAAAAATGGGTGAACGGCCGGAAAAATCTATTGGAACGTATCCAAAAAGAAGTTGATTCCTCAAAAAAACATACCTGGTTCCATTTCGCATCGCTCGGAGAGTTTGAACAGGGACGCTCCGTTCTTGAGCAGTATCATCAAGACTATCCCGAAAGGCTTATATTGATTACCTTTTTCTCCCCGTCGGGCTACGAGGTCCGGAAAAACTATTCTTTTGCCGAACACATTTTCTATCTCCCTGCCGATTCTCCTTCCAACGCTCGCCGTTTCATCGAACTCATCAATCCCGAACTCGTTTTTTTTACCAAGTACGATTACTGGTATTCCTATTTCCGCGAGCTGAATAAAAAGGATATTCCCCTATACGTCATTTCGGCTATATTCCGGAAAGATCAGGCCTTTTTCAAATGGTACGGCGGCCTGTTCCGTAGTATGCTCCGAATGGTTACCCATTTCTTTGTACAAAACCAGGAAAGCGTAAAGCTCCTGAAGGGAATCGGCATTACGTCGGTCACTCTTTCGGGCGATACCCGATTCGACCGCGTCGTGCGTGTCGCAAAAACCGTCCGGGAGTTGCCCGTTATTTCATACTTCGCAACCGGGCACCGCGTTATGGTTGCCGGAAGCACCTGGCCGCAAGACCTGGAGCGCCTGCTCGCTTTTCATCAAGTGTTCCCCGACTGGAAAATCATCATTGCTCCGCACGAGATAAGCCCTCAAAAAGTTAAATACACCTGCGATATCTTCACCTCCGGTATTCTGTTTTCCGAGTTAAGCGATTATATGCATAAGCAGCAGCTGAAAACCAGTAGTCAGCGCCGCCGCGACGCCGCTGTGGATATGGACCTGGCCTATCAGGATACCGACACAGAAGCCGATCTTATTCCCGAGCATAAATCGCCTATCCTCATCATGGATAATATGGGGATGCTTTCCTCGCTTTACGGCTATGGTGATATCGCTTACATTGGCGGAGGTTTCGGTGCAGGAATCCATAATACGCTCGAGGCCGCCGCTTACGGAATGCCCATTATCTTCGGACCGAATTATGAAAAGTTTCAGGAGGCGAAAGACCTCATCCAGGCAAGGGCGGCATTCCCCATCTGCAACGAACGTGAACTCGTAGCCGTTGTGGAAGAATTAATGGATTATCAGGTACGGATTGAGGCCGGAAACCGGGCCGTCGGCTATGTCACGCAGCAGGCCGGCGCTACGGAGCGCATTATGGATTATGTCCGTCATCATCATTCCTGAACCAGAAATAACTCCGAAGCAATCTGGTCGGCCAGCAATTTCCCCTCCAGGCTAAGCGTGTAAATTCCCCCGTCCACCGTGATCTTTCCGGAAGCGATGTTCCTTTCCAGTGCTTCCTTAATTTCGCCGTTAAATTCAGCCTCAAAGTACTGGTTCAGGTATCCCGCATCCACGCCCCACTTGGTTCGCAGCGAGGTCATCATATATTCATTGAACCGGTCGGCTCTGCTCAGCACTTCCCGTTCAGCCGGCACCTCGCCCTTTTCGATCGACTCGATATATTTGTAGTTATTGGCCACGTTCCACTGCCGCTCCAAACCGTTGAAAGAATGCGCCGACGGCCCTAGCCCCAGATACGGAACGCCCTTCCAATAGTTGGTGTTGTGCTTTGAATACAGACCGTTTCGGGCATAGTTCGATATCTCATACTGCTCGTAGCCTTGCGTGCCAACCTCATCCACCAGCATCAGAAACTGGCCCGCGCTCTGCCCTTCGTTCATCGGCGTTTGCGCACCTTTGGCAATAAAGGAAGCCAAAGCCGTCTGAGGCTCAATGGTCATACTATAGGCCGATATGTGCGGTATTTCAAATTCTATCATGCGTCCGATATTCATCAGCCACTTTTCATCGCTGAGCAACGGATAGCCGTAAATCAGATCCGCCGTGATATTTTCAAAACCCGCATCCTGCACCCGCTTCAAGGCAGCCTCTGCCTCCTGAGCGTTGTGCGCACGGTTCATCCAGCGTAAATCCTCTTCATAAAACGACTGCACCCCAATGCTGAAGCGGTTCACGAGCGACTTGCGCAGATCGGTCACCTTCTCCCGCGTTAAATCATCGGGGTTGGCCTCCAGGCTTATTTCAACCGAGGGATCTACCGGGAAATGGCCATAAATGGTATCAATCAAGGTATCCACCTCCGAAGCACTCAGCAGGGAAGGAGTTCCTCCGCCCAGGTAAATGCTGCCGACCGACTGGCCCTGCAGATAGTCTTTCCGCAGTAGCAACTCATTTTTAATCGCAAGCAGCAATTCGTCTTTATACTTCAGTGAAGTAGAAAAATGAAAGTCGCAGTAATGACATGCCTGCTTGCAAAAGGGAATGTGAATATAGATACCGGCCATGCGGCAAAGATAGGGGAAATGAGTAGCTTTATACAACCGCAAGATTGGGATGTAGCAAATCTGCATGATGTTCGTTCTGTCATTAACCAATTATCAGACGCTTTATTGAAACCCATTATGAAAAACCTAATTCTGAGAAATCTATGTTTGCTACTAATGGCTACAGGCCTGTTCTATGGCTGCGAGAAAGAAAGTAATCAGCGAAAACCCACCGCCTGTGAAACGCAGATGAAAGAAAGATTCAAAGACGACTTGGTGTGTGGCGAAAAAAATGTAAGAGAATCAAATCTATATTCAGGCTTTTATAAAAATGAGCAGGTTTACTTTACGATGATTATGTGCCTTGCTTGTAATACCGCACCCCCCGCTTTTGGATACACTTGCGATAACGAAAAAGTTGAATTCGACAATTTTCAGGATGTCACAGATATCAAGGAAGTATATAATAGCTGCGCAAAGACATTTACAAAATAACGAATAGTGGTTCCTTCGTGAATCTTGCAATGACCTCCCCATTAAATTTTCCATCAGCCACTTTTATTACTGTTATGAAAAACCTAATTCTGAGAAATCTATGTTTGTTACTTATGGCTGCAAGCCTGTTCTATGGCTGCGAGAAAGAAAGTAGTCAGCCAGTGCAAAGCCCCGACGAAGCAGTGACAGAAGAAAAGTCGGAAGAACAGGCAGAAGCAATGACCCTAGCACAGATGAAACAAAAATTTGAAAATGACTTGTTGTGTTTCGAAAAAAAAGTCATTGAAATAAATCTATATACAGGCCTTTATAAAAATGAGCAGGTTTACTTTACGATGATTATGTGCCCTGCTTGTAATACCGCACCCCCCGCTTTTGGATACACTTGCGATAACGAAAAAGTTGAATTCGACAATTTTCAGGATGTCACAGATATCAAGGAAGTATATAATAGCTGCGCAAAGACATTTACAAAATAACGAATAGTGGTTCCTTCGTGAATCTTGCAATGACCTCCCCATTAAATTTTCCATCAGCCACTTTTATTACTGTTATGAAAAACCTAATTCTGAGAAATCTATGTTTGTTACTTATGGCTGCAAGCCTGTTCTATGGCTGCGAGAAAGAAAGTAGTCAGCCAGTGCAAAGCCCCGACGAAGCAGTGACAGAAGAAAAGTCGGAAGAACAGGCAGAAGCAATGACCCTAGCACAGATGAAACAAAAATTTGAAAATGACTTGTTGTGTTTCGAAAAAAAAGTCATTGAAATAAATCTATATACAGGCCTTTATAAAAATGAGCAGGTTTACTTTACGATGATTATGTGCCCTGCTTGTAATACCGCACCCCCCGCTTTTGGATACACATTGCATAATAAAAAAGTTAAGTTCGATAATTTTCAGGATGTCACGGATATCAAGGAAGTATATAATAGCTGCACAAAGACATTTACAAAATAACGAATAATGGTTCCTTCGTGAATCTTGCAATGACCTCCCTGTCTAAATTTTTCTCCCGATACGCCTTAACAAACTTCAGAAAATAAAAAGAATAATTACATTTACCCCTCAGCAAAGTCTGCTTACAGATTGAAAAGATATATACTATGGGGAAAATAGCATTGCACTGGCGTATTATTTTAGGAATTGTGGTGGGAGTGATCTTAGGAGTTACACTTATTCAATTCAGTTGGGGAGGTCAATTTATCACCGATTGGATCAAACCTTTCGGTACTATATTCATCAATCTCCTCAAATTAATTGCCATTCCCCTGATCATCGTTTCTCTCGTCAAGGGGGTAACCGACCTGAAGGATATTACCCAGCTCTCCAGCATGGGGCTCAAAACCTTTGCTATTTATTTAATGACCACAGTATTTGCTATTTCGATTGGACTGATCATTGTCAACACGATCAAGCCCGGAACCTTTATTTCAGACAATACCCGTACCGAAATGCTCGCCAGTTTTGGCGGCGACGTTGACGACAAAGTGGTAAAGGCGAGCTCAGTAAACGATCGGGGACCCCTGCAGGCGTTGGTAGACGTTGTGCCGGAAAACCTGATTTTTTCAGCTTCCGACAATGGCAATATGCTTCAAATCATTTTCTTTACAATCTTGTTTGGCGTGGCCATGCTGATGCTGCCCGACACAAAAACCGAGGTTTTAAAACGGGTGTTCGAAGCAGGAAACGATGTCATCTTGAAAATTGTAGATATCATCATGCTTGCAGCTCCATACGGCGTTATGGCCTTAATAGCTTCACTGATTGCCGAATCGCCTTCGGTCGATATTTTTAAAGCGCTCGCTGCCTATAGTCTCACCGTTATTTTAGGACTGGCCATCGTTACCTTTGGAATATACGCAGCCATGCTCAAATTCTTCGGTGGTGTCAACCTGATTTCTTTTTACAAAAACCTCTCGCCAGCTCAGCTCGTTGCGTTTTCAACGAGTTCCAGTGCGGCGACTCTTCCGGTAACAATGGAGTGTGTGGAAGAACGAATCGGTGTGCATAAAGAGGTAAGCAGTTTTGTGTTGCCGATTGGGGCAACAGTCAATATGGATGGTACCAGCCTCTACCAGGGTGTCGCAGCCGTTTTTATCGCGCAGGTGTTCGGCTTAGATTTAACCCTTGGGCAGCAATTAACCATATTGTTAACAGCTACTTTAGCTTCCATCGGCTCGGCCGCTGTACCCGGTGCCGGCGTATTAATGCTCGTCATCGTCTTGGAGTCGATCGGCGTCAACCCAGCCGGAATTGCCTTGATTTTTGCAGTCGACCGACCCCTTGATATGCTCCGCACGGTCACAAATGTGACTGGCGATGCAACCGTAGCGGTCCTTATTAATAAAATTACAGGGAAAGATTTAAGACCGGTTGTTGCTGAAAACGAATAGCGTCTTTCAGCGTTAGCAATACATCTATAGCACAGTTAAAAGATGAATCTCCAGCGCGTTCAAAAAGCGAAAAGAGCTACACAGGCAGTCTTTTTGGTATGTGGATTCGCCCTCTCCAGTTGGGCGCCGATGGTGCCTTTCGCTAAAGAGCGTTTAAACCTGAACGAAAGCGATCTGGGGCTCCTTCTGCTTTTGCTCGGAGCCGGGGCCATTCTGATGATGCCCGTCACCGGCTTTCTTTCACATAAGTTTGGCACCCGCATCGTTATATTTATCTCCGGCCTCCTGGCTGCGCTCATCCTTCCTTTACTGCTTTTAGTGAACGATATTGTCCACATGGGCGTGCTTCTCTTCCTTTTCGGAGCCTCCGTCGGCGCCATCGATGTGGCCATGAATACCCACGGCGTTTTTGTTCAGAATCAGCTTCCCAAGCCGGTCATGTCGTCTTTGCACGGATTGTTTAGCGTTGGCGGTTTGCTGGGTTCGTTGGGGTTGGGACTGCTGATAGAAGCGGGGCTCAGGCCGATGGTGGCGGCTATATCCATCGCCTGCTTATTGGCGCTGATCCTGATATCGCAATACAGTTCGCTCTTCACCAAGGCGCTCGAACAGCCGGCGACGGAAGAAGAAACCGATAGCAAGAAAGAAAGCCGTTCCTTTGCCTGGCTCCATAAAACCATTCTGTATTTGGGTTTTGCCTGTTTTATCGTCTTTCTGGCCGAAGGGGCCATGCTCGACTGGAGCGCACTTTTGCTGACCGAAAACCGCGGCGTCAGTGTGGCCCTGTCTGGTATGGGTTATGCCGTTTTTTCGGTAGCCATGGCGGTGATGCGCTTAACGGGCGATCGCCTGGTAACACGGCTTAGTGAGAAAACTGTCGTAGTAGGCGGAGCTATCCTGGCTGCTGC
Source organism: Albibacterium sp. (assembly GCA_036796375.1). GTDB lineage: Bacteria > Bacteroidota > Bacteroidia > Sphingobacteriales > Sphingobacteriaceae > Albibacterium. The sequence goes on along the minus strand of DAIRDA010000039.1, from coordinate 3,407 downwards.
GGGCATCCTGATTGCGGCAAATGCCGGTTCGCTAAGCCTTACGCTCGCCGGTTTCGTGCTTTTAGGTATTGGTTCGGCCAATATTGTCCCTGTATTCTTCAGCGAAGCCGGAAGGCTGAAATCAGTAGCTTCTGCGATCGCCATTCCTGCGGTAAGCACCATCGGTTATGCCGGCCAGTTAGCCGGCCCGGCTCTTATCGGTTTTGCTGCCCATCAATATTCGCTTCCGCTCGCCATTTCCTTTATCGGACTCCTATTGATCATCGTGGCAGTTTCTTATGCCCTTCGCAAAACCTCCGGCTGAGTAAAGGAAACCGCTTCTTTCAATACTTAAACACGTTCCCGTCCACCATCACTTCCTGCGTTTTTGAATCGAAGGTGGCTTTTGCTCCATGCCTGCTGGCCGCCGTGGTCATTATGTTGGCGATCGAATGCGCATAACCCGCTTCAACCGGAGCGTTCGGCTGCTTCCGACTGCGGATACATTCCATCCAGTTCCGCATATGGTTGGAGGTAAGCTCGTCGCCGCCTGTATTGGCCGAGGCAACTACCTTCTCTGCTTTTTCGGTCAGGTTCACTTCCGGCAGCAGATTGGGTTGCATCCCCATCGCTGCGGCCATGTTTTTGGTCAACCCGCCTTGCGGGGATACCTTATTGGTAATCAGGTTTAGTTCGCCTCCGTTTGAGTAGTAAATTTCCGCCGGCCGTTCCTCTCCGTTATGCATGCGCGAAGTAAAAACAACCTGAAATCCGACCGATAGATCGTCCTCCGGCCCATAGTCGAATACCGCAGTCGTTGTGTCCCAGTTTCTTCTTCCATCTTTCCATTGATAGATACCGCCGTTGGCTACCACGCTTCGCGGATGTTTTAGATCCGTGAACCAATGAACCGTATCGATCTGATGCGACATCCATTGGCCGGGCATCCCCGACGAATAAGGCCAAAACAAACGATACTCGAGGTATTTTCGCGGGTCCCAGGGTTCAAAGGGGCGGTTCAGCAGATAGCGCTTCCAATCGGTATCTTCCTCGCGGCACTTGGCCACCAGATCGGGCCGCCGCCACCTGCCCGGTTGATTCACATTCCAGGAAAGTTCCACCATGGTGATATTTCCAAAACTTCCCTCTTTAATAAAATCCGATGCCGCTTTGTAATTGGAGCCACTTCTTCGCTGCGAACCGATCTGGACAATCCTTCCTGAGTCGCTCACCGCCTTTGCAGCACGCCGGTTATCGTCCATGGTTTCTGCAAAGGGCTTTTCCACATAGGCATCGCATTTCGCATTCACCGCTTCAATGGTATGCAGCGCATGCTGGAAGTCGGCCGTGCTGATAATCACCGCGTCGAGGTCTTTCAATTGGTATAATTCATCGTTGTTACGACAGGCGGTGATGGAATGACCCAGTTTTCCGGCCAGATGTGCCTGGCCCTCTTCGCGCCGCAACTTCCAGAGGTCGGATACCGCCACGATATCAAAGTTAAGTTCCTTATGGTGATTCAGGAAGGAGGGAAGCAGGGAATGTTTGAAACGGTCTGAAAAACCCACGGCACCTACCCGAACCCGGTCATTGGCCCCTAGTATCCGTCCGTAACTTTTGGCACTGAAGCCCAAGCTACCTAAATACACACCCGTGCTTAATAAACCCGTCTGCTTAATGAACTTTCTTCTCGAATTTTCCATGCTTGTTAATTGAGTTCTTTAATTTTAATGCTTCGGAAGGAAACCTGATCGCCGTGGTCCTGAATCAGTATCCTCCCTCTTGGCGCCATTCCGAAATCAGGCCACTTCGCGTATTTACTGATTGCTACCAACTCCTTGTATTCGGGCGAGCCCCTTCGATATTCCAATACCTTATAGCCGTTCAGCCAGTATTCTACCAAATCGTCTGGTGCTACCCTGATCACCCCCTGATTCCATTCACCAATCGGCTTAATAGCATTCGAGGGCTTTTTAGCGGTCATCAGATCATACAGGGAGGCCAGGGTGCGGTTACCATCCCTTCCCATTTTCGCATCCGGATGCTTTTTATCGTCCAGAATCTGATATTCGAGGCCCACTGCCGAACCCTCGTTTCCTTCGGATTCGGTAACGAAATACTTGATTCCGCTATTGGCGCCTTCGCTAAGCTTAAAATCGAACTTCAACTCAAAGGCACTGAATTCATCTTCCGTCACAATATCTCCGCCGTTTTGCGACTCACCGCCGCCGGAACGCTCCACCGTCAATACACCATCGTTCATCGCCCAGCCTTTTTCAGGAAAGTCCTTTTTGTAAGCTCCCCGCCAGCCCTGGCTCGTTTTTCCATCCCATAACAGGCGGTATCCTTGCGCTTTCTCCTGGTGGGAGAGGTTGTTAGCAATTAAGTTAACCACGTAGGCATCATCCGTTGCAGAGGGTTTTAAATCATCCGTTTTGATCCGAATATTTTTCCATCGGATCATCTTGCCCGGCTTTTCGTTATTCCCGATGGAATGAACCTGCAGAGCTATAAAACCAGAAGGGGTCATGTCATCAATTAAGTGAGCCGCCGGTACACCGTTTACCCAGGTGCGGATCGTATTCCCGATGCACTCGACGCGATATCGGTTCCACGCATTGTTCTTAAAAGCCGTTTTTGCCGCCGGATTCAGGTCAAGCGGATAGAGCCAACCCCTGCGCGACTCGTCGTAGATTCCGCCGCTGAAGGCCCTTTCGGAAGGATCTATTTCCACCTGATAGCCATGCACCCGGCCGTTCATTTTGTCTTTATCGCTCAGACTTCTGATTTGCACACCCGAGTTCATCGAAGGGTCTACCCATAAATCCACTTCCAGTATAAAGTCGCCATAACTTTGCGTGGTGGCCAGGAATGAGTTTGGCTCGCCGCTTACGGTGGTGCCTACAATTTCCCCATCTTTTACTGCATAATTCGCCTTCCCGTTCAGTTGTGTCCAACCATCCAGGTTTTTGCCATTAAAAAGCGGCGTCCAACCGTCCTGATCTCCCTGCTGAGCATTCGCGACAGAAAAGAAAAACAGGCAATACATCATCCATAGAACTCTGAGCTTCATCATATTAAATGTTTATCTTGGTTAAGATAAAAACAAAACACGTAGATGCCATGCTGAATAAGAAAATATTTTTCCTTCTATTCGTTTCTACAGGGATACTCTCTCTCACAGAAAGCTTCGCGCAAAGGTCGGAAAAAGCCTATTTTACCATCACTGAAGACAAAGCTAACAAGCGGGTGGATATAACGGCAGGGGGAAAACCCTTTACCTCCTACATCCATCCGGAAAGGCTGATGAAACCGGTGCTCTATCCCTTACGAACGTCTCGCGGAACCTTTATTACCCGTGGCTGGCCGCTGGATGCACGCCCTGGCGAACGCATCGATCACCCCCACCATGTAGGGTTGTGGTTCAA
>DAIRDA010000038.1:0-14175 GCA_036796375.1 Albibacterium sp. | reverse complement strand
TGGACGAGTCGCGGCCCAGCGCGGTAACCAATTCAGGATCGGGACCGGAGTAATTGCTAAACGTGTAAACGTTATAGGCCGTGCCGTAGATGCGAATGGAAGAAATTCCGTAGCGCTGGGTGAATTCACGGTCGAGATTATACGACAGCGTCACCTGGTTGATTTTAAAATAGGATCCGTCTTCCTGAAAGAGGGTCTGATCATAGCGATACGGACTGTAAAAACCGTAGCGGGTATAGTCGAACGGGTTCGGGTAGGTGGCCTGATCGCCGCCTTGCCGCCAATAGTCCATTTCCTCGATCGGTACCAGGGCTCCCATTTTAAGCGGATCTGCGAAATTCTGGAAACGCTCTGCCAGGGCATTATTCAATACATCGCGATAGAGCGTGTAAGAGAAATTCATGTTCATCGACCAGTTTTGGTATTGCAAAAAGGAAGAGATACCTCCGGTTACCTTCGGCTGTGAATTCCCAACGATGACATAATCATTGTCGTCGAGAATATAATCTCCGTTGAGGTCGGTAAAGTAAGGATCGCCTGCCCGGTAATAGCTGCCCTGTTCGGTGCTGCTGCTGGAACGGTAGCGCAATCCGGTCATCGGATCTACCGGCACATCGCCATCGGTGGCAAAAACACCTTTATTATGCAGAAGAACATTTGATAAACTATTGATTCCTAAGCGGTACAGAATAGATTGGCGGGTAGCCGTTTCATCGGCTAACAAAAGTTGACGAACCCCATCCGGCAGGCTTGCCATCACATCCTTGTTGAGCGCACCGTTGGCCGACAAGGTCCATTGAAGCGGGCTCGATGTGCTCAGGGGCCGTACGGTGAAGGTCATCTCATAGCCGTAGTTCACCATGCTGGTTTCGTTGGTGCTGATGGCGCCGAAGGCATTGTGGTTGGCAATGTCTTTCTGACGCAGAAGAGCATCTACCTGCTTATAATAGGTATCGAAACTGACGTTGTATTTGCCGGCGCCGAATCCGATATCAAAACCGCCGTTCCACTGCGTGGTGGTACTTGGTAAGAGGGAGGTGTTCGGGATGGCGTTCAGATCGAGCGACACGGTGGGGTTGTTATTGTAGTTGTTTACATTACCAATGTACTTTCCGTACACGTCGTAGATGCTTCCGGTCGGCACAATGTTTTTTCCCCAGCTTAGTCGCAGGGAACCATAATCGAGCCAGTGGGCACCGGCCATAAAGGCTTCACGGTTGAAGTTCCAGCGAACTCCTACCGACGGATTCTTTGAATAAGGCGCTTCAGGACCGTTCGTGGATGAGCCATCGAAGCGATAGGAAACATCGACTACGTATTTTTTATCGAAGTTGTACGAGGCGGAGCCGGCAAAGGCTACCGTTCGGGCGTCGCTCAGGTTATTCAGGGTTCCTCCCCGGGAGTTGTACCAATCGTAACCCAGGGGCCCTTCGATCTGGTCGCTCGGCGTGCGTAAATTCCGAATCGCATCTGCCCTGAAATTAGTCAGGTTCAGCTCGTTAAATACATAGGCGCTGAAGGTATGCAGGTCTTGCCACGACTTTACATACGATATCATGTTCCGGTTATAGAGAGAGCTCCGGCGATCGTTATATGAATACACTTCGGAGAAATTATTATTCAGGGCGGAGGGCTTAAAGTTGTCTTCCGTACCGGTATTGTAGGTATAACTAAAGGTTGTACTACCGCGCAATCCTTCGACCGGCTCGTATTGAAGTTCTACGTTCGTAGATACATTGGTGGTTTTATTGCTGTTGTCGATCGAGAGTGCACCCAGCAATTCGTTGCTGGCGGTATACAAGGACGGAGAAGGGAGCAGCGACGAGGCCGCGCCACCGCCGGCGACACCGGTTTGTGTCAGACTGTTTCCGCTTCCCTTGCTGTTATTACCGATGGCAGAGTTGATGGCGGCAAAGAGCCTGAATTTGGTGGTGGGCTGGTACTGCATATTCATATTCAGGGAATAGCGGGTAAAGCCGGTGTTCTCGATAATTCCTTTTTCATCGTAATAGCCCGTATTGACCTTATAATTGAAGGCCTGATCACCCCCGGAGATGTTTACGTTATGCGTCTGATTAAAGGTGGTCCGGTAGAAATACGACTGCCAGTTGGTTGAATTATTAAAATAGGGGTTCAGACTATCGGCCAGAAAATCAGTCGAGTTGACCAGATCAAGCGCATGATGATAGCTGGTGTCGTTCCGAAGGATCTGGTTGATCCGGAGCATCCGCTCTTCCTTTCCGCCGATTACCTGCCGCAGTGAGGGAGGCGTGCTGACGAAGAAGTTGGAGGTATACTGAATAATCGGCACTTTAGATTTCCCGCGTTTGGTAGTCACCAGGATTACACCATAGGCGCCACGGGAACCATAAAGCGAGGTTGCCTGGGCATCTTTCAGTACTTCTACCTGCTCGATATCTTCGGCAGGGATCAGGGAAAGGGGACTGATTCCCGGGCCAGCCTGCTCAAAACCGTATTGATAATTCACGTTATCGTCGACAGGAACCCCGTCGATGACAAATAAAGGTGCCGTAGGCGTCAGGTAAGCATCGTTTCCGGATCCGGTGACATTCACATTCGAGATACCGCGGATGACGGTCGATCCCCGCATTCCGGGAGAACCGACGTTGTTCTGAATGTTTAAGCCGGCTACCCGTCCCTGCAGAAGCTCCATAATGTTGGAAACGGGAACGTTTTGGAGCTCGGCTCCGGAAATGACAACACTCGATCCGGTCATGGTTTCGCGTGTTCTTTGCTGATAGCCCACTACGACTGCTTCTTCCATCACATTGGTTTGTATCTCCAATGGAATCGTCAGCCTTTTCGTATCGGACGAAATTTTTCTTTGTACTTCCTTATAACCGATAAACCGGAAAGCGAGGGTGGCTCCTTCGGGTACCGATACGCTGAAGGTTCCGTCATTATTGGTTACGGCAATTGTCTTCAGCGGATTTCCTGTTAGAATGGATACCCCGGGCAATGGAAGATTATCCTCGCGGTCAGTTACCTCACCGGTGATTCTTATTTGTGCGCTGGCATTAAAGAAAAGCAGGCACAGAAACGTCAAGATGCAGGTTAACCTATAAAAATTATTCATGGTATGTAATTAGTTTCGTTTATCCTTTTGCTTATTCATTCTCGAACTTCGGACTTTCACCCGTGAACCGGAAGATCACTTCCCAATCGCCCTTCTCATAGATGGCCAGATCCATGCCCAGCAGGGCCTCCTCTCGCCTTCCGCCATAACCCAGGCGTTCATATTTGAAGTTTAACTGCGCTCTCGAACCGTCGGTGGTGGTATATTTCGTTCGATACGTGATCAAGGGTATGGGATAGGCAACCTGGTATTTGACATATTCGCTGTTTTTTTCCATTTGAAAGCCGTGCACAAGCTCCTCCCATTTCGTCAATGCAAACTTATTGGGATCGATGGACTGGTTCAGGGAATCGCGAAACATGAGTTTGATCGAATTTCCGTCGCCGATATGGTTTCCGTTTTCGTCGACTGCCTTGCGGAAATAGACCTCGACGCTACCGGTACCCAGGTAGTTGGAGGTGCGGTGCCCCCGCATATTCGAAACCCGGGTAGGCCGCACAAAGGCTTCGGTAGCACCACCTGTGATTTCATCGAGGTTGGAAGGTTCGTAGGGGCGCTCTTTAAGAGGAATCAGACGCATATCTTTAAAGTAACGTCTTCCGCCGCTGTTGGACACTTCCACATCGAACACATAGCCTGAATCGGGTGCCGTGCGGACAAAGGAAGAATTGGCTGCCGCCCACATTTCAAATGCGCCGTTGTGCTGGCGGATATCGAATAGCGGATGATACTCGATTTTCCGTTTGCTTTCAATCTCTTCCAGCGAGGTCTCATTCCCGAGGTAAGGCCGGTCCCATACCTGCACAGGAAAATTTTCCGTTAATTCCGGAGCAGGCTCACCATTGGTTTTACGAAGATTGATGATTTTGAAGTTTAAGGGTTGCGAGGCATTACCGGCATTGAAATTATTATTCATCAGGGTATTTCGCCCCAATACCGGACGGTAGTCCGTTTGCGTAAAGCGCGAATCGATTCCCAATGAATCGAGGTCGCTCGGTAAAAATTTATCGACGCAAGAACCGAGAACAAGAAGCACAGAAAGAAACAGGCTATGCTTGACGAAGGTCTTAATGGAAAGGTTATGATTCATAATATTCGTTATTGATCGGATAGTCCGAGTTTGTTAAATCCAAAATCGTGGCTCGGCGAAAGCACGTGAATGACCGCATTGTTGGTTTTGATATTCACCGCGTTGGTCGGAGTGCGCTGCCAGTATCTCTCAAAGATCGATTCGTTCGGGTCGGTAAAAATCAGCTGTTGCTGTCCGCCGGATACGAAGCCCGATGCATTAAGGACATCGTACTGAACATGCATTTCATATCCATACTTCAAGCTGGGCAGGTAGATTCCGTCTACAAGTTCCCGAACATTGTCGGTTTGTAAATCCCCTTTCAAAATGTATCGGCACATGACCGAATCGAGGCCCCTCCTGTCGAGGTCTTCCAGCGAAAGCGCTGCTTTATTACCAGCAGCCCGTTTATTGTTCAGGTTTTGAATGGCGAGCTCGAAGCTCTTATTGGTTAGTGCAAACAGCGTTACGTCTTCGTTCTTCAGCGTATCCCGTAATGGTACCAGACGATCCAGTACCAATAAGAGAGAGTCGTACACACCGGGTTGCGATTCGAGGTATTCGTAGGCATTGCCATTGAAAACCTGAATCTGATTCTCATAATTTTCATAGTAACTGTCGCCTTTCTCACAGGACGAAAGCGTGAAGCAGCCCATCAGAACGAGTAGCAGAGAGGATAACCGAAAATTAAATTTTTTCATCAGATCTGAATTAAATTTCAAAGTTTATTAGTTCCAGTAGGTGTTTTGCTCGAGGGCGGCGTTGTTGCTTAGTGCCTCGGCGGCCAAGGGCCAGTAGATACCCTGTTTGCTGATCAGCTCCTGGAAGGTTGCGTCGCGCTGCATGATCTTATGATAGCGTACCTGATCGTACCAGCGATGACCTTCGCCCATAAGCTCCCGTCTTCGCTCAGCAAAAATTTCATTAATAAGCTCTTCGGCACTTTCCGGAATAATCGATGAAAGCGATCTGCGATTCCGGATGGAATTGAGCAGGGCCGCCGCTTCGTCTATCCTGCCTAAGACCGCCAGCGATTCCGCCCGAAGCAACACCATGTCTTCCAATCGCGAGAATACAATGGCGGAACCGAAAATTGCAAAGTTCCCTTCGGTGGTTCCACCACGAAGGACCTTCAATTTGCTGAATATCGGTGTGGCGCCGCTGTAGTTCGTAAAATAGTTGGTTCGGACCAGCCCGCTGATGGTATCAATACCAAAGCGGATATCGCGGTTCTCAGGATCATTGAAAATAATGGAAATGCTGTCTTTGGGCACGAAGATTTCAGGATTTTGTTTGAGAACAAGCGGCTGTGCAAGGGTGAGCTGCTCAAGGTGGCCGCTGGCCGTTGATTCTCCATGACCATCGACGAAATTAAATGCAACCATTTGCTTGGCATTTTTGCCGTTGAAGAAACCACTTGCGGAGGTCAGCTCCTCTACCGTTGTATAATCGATGCTTGATTTGCTGTAATTGTTCATAACGAAATCGGAGTAGACATCGGCATTGAGGTAATTTCCTTTCCAGGCAGCCAGGTGAGCAAGGATTGCATAGGCAGAGTTCTTCGTAAATAATACCCCATTCCAGCGGCCTTCTGTTTCGTTATAGTATTCGGCGGGTGCCACACCATATTTATAGGGCAGGTCTTGTGCTGCCGCCAATAACTCGTTTTCGGCAAAAGCCAGAACGATATCTTTATCAGACCGTGGCCTGGCTTCGAACGATCCGTTATCGTGCGAGGAAGTGATGAGAGGAACATCGCCCCAGATGCGGACCATATAGAAATAAGCAAATGCCCGGAGAGCACGCGCCTGTGCAATATCAATTTTCAGATTGACATCGGTATAAAGCGGATCGATCTGATGCACTTCGGGAGCCCGCTCAATAAAAACGCTGGCGCTGTTGATCACCGCGTAAAAGCGGCGCCAATTTTTCAGTTGCTCCATCATGGGGAAGGAAGCATTGAGGTTTCCTTCGTGAATGGCGCTCATATCGGAACGTGAAAAAGAGACGAAATCGCCATTTCTCAGCTCTCCAAAAAGCCAGTGGGCATTGTTATCGGCTAAGGCAGCGCGAAAAAGTCCATAAATTCCGATGAGCCCGGAACGGGTGTCGGTGATGCTCTTCCATTGCTTTTCTTCGGTAGCGAGGTGTGTAGAATTGACGTCAAGCGTTTTCTTGCACGACAGGGCTCCTATGGAGAGGAGTACCAGGAGCGTAAAGCAGATTGATTTACGAAAAGGGTCTCCAGTATGTTTTTTATCCATCATTTTGAGTTTTATTAGCTACAAATCAATTTTAAGTCCGAGCATAAACGTTTTGGGAAGGGGAAGTCCGTATCCGGAATATTGACCCATCAGATTGGCAAGCTCCGGATCTGACCCGCTGAATGGACTGATCGTTAACAGGTTGGCGCCGGTTGCATAGATATATACTCTTTTGAAGTTATCGCCTGTCTTTTTGAAGAAGGGAGAGTCGCCCAGCTCGTAGCCCAGCACGATGGTTCGCAATTTCAGGAAGGATGCGTTCTCAAGGAAAAGATCTTGCTCGATCCGGTAAGGAACCACCGCACTCCAGGGGTTGTAGATCGGATACTTACTGATATCGATACGTTGCTGCCATGAGTAAATTTCTTTTATGGAATTGATGTCGTTGGATTGCTCGCGGTTGATGAAATCATACTGCGACGATGCCTCGGAGTTAAGAGCGTCGTGGCCCAGGGCGAAGAAAAACTGGAAATCAAGGTTCCATCCATTATACTTGAAGTTATTGGACCAGCCCCCAGACAGATAAGGAAGCGCGTTCCCTTTCATAACCTTATCGTCGTTATCGATTTGAAAGTCGCCGTTCTGGTCTACCCATCGCGGGTCGCCTGCGCTCATCTCTATGTTTTTGAAAGCGAGCGGCTGGTTATTGGCAGGATTCACCGGGATTTCATTGGCGTTCTGGTAGATTCCCTGGTTTTCAAGAATCCAGAATCGATCTACGGGCTCGCCTACTTTCAACTTGCGATTGTCAATGATGATCTCATCAAGGCCATTGGGGAGAGCTTGAAGCGTATTTCGGTTCAGGTTGAGGTTAAGCGAAGAATGCCACCCCAGTTTTCTTCTGCTGATATCGGCACCCAGCAATACATCAAGCCCTTTGTTGTTGACGTCCATTCCGGAAGCGAACTTTCCGGTATAGCCGTATTCCAGTGGAACCGGAACCCGCAGAACCGTGTTTTTTTGCGTTTTGGAATAGAGTGAAGCCGATACGTTCAGGCGGTGGTCGAAGAACGTTCCGTCGAGGTTCAGTTCCAGCTGATCGGAAAAGGGATTTTCTATGTCGTAGGCCACCCAACCGTCGCTATACGGGCGGGAAATCCCAGCAATGGCATTGTATGAAAACATCGCTGGCTCCTGTGACCAGCCCATGTCGACCCTGTATTGCGGACCAAAGGCGTAACGATCGGTCTGGAACGTTTGACCGATTCGGGCGGCAGAAAGGGTCAGGTTGAGTTTATTGAGCTGGCTGCTTTCAATAAACTTATCTAAGCGAACCGTTGAGCTCAATGCCGGGCTGATAAACCAGCGCTGATTGGGCTGAAGATTGGACGATCCGTCGGTACGCAACAAGGCGGAAACGCTCAGAAAATCGTCGTACAGGTATTTGGCAGATCCGTGGAAGGAAAGCATGGTCAACCGTTCGCGGTCGTTATAACGGTACACTTTAAATCCGACAGGAGTCAGGTAGGATCCACTATTAGGGTTGCCTTCCACTACGTTGATCTTAATAAAATCGTTCGGGCCGTCGTAGGCGGTTGCGTAGTTATATTTGTGAACATCGGACCAGAACGATTGACCCGCTTCGAAATCAATCGAATGTTTCTGATTAACCTGGGTCTGGTAGTTGATTGTGTTGCTGAATACCAGACGTTGATTGTAACCAAAGTAGTTGGAAACAAAATTGTTGGTTTCCATCAAAGTTGACGGCCAGAATACATCTCGGATACCTTCGTTATAATCGAAGGAAAGACGGCTGACATAGTCTAATTTATCGCTCAGCTTAAAATTAAGTGCCAAGTAGCCCTGGGCGACATTGTTGATATTGTCGTCGATGGCTTTGTCGTGCTCGTCGAGATACGACTGATAAAGCTGCTTATTTGGCGGCAATGGCGTTGTCAGATCGGGCAGGTAGCGTGTTTCTGCATAGCGGTCGCGCATGCTCCGGTTGCGGTCGCGATCGAGACGGACGGCGTTGATCATGCTCGATACGGTAAGCCACTCGAAAGGAGCCATATTAATATAGAAAGATGCGTTGTAGCGCTTCAGGTTGGTATCGTCGGCATTCCCCGCGTTCTGAAGAGCACTTCCGAAAAAACGGAAATTGGCCCGCTCCGATCCGCCGGTAAGACTCATATCGACAGCATATAAAGGTTGACTCTGATAATACAGACTTCCCCATTGCGAAGGGCCGTAGTAATCAGCGTTGGTAGAATCTCTCAGGTAGGCCGCATAATTCAGCTGTTCCGATGTTCCGGCATATTTGGCGTAAAAAGGTTGACGGAAGCGGTCTTCATAGTCGGCATTGGTAGGTGTGATCGATTCAGGAACGGTCATACCGAAATACGAGTTGATGCTGATTTCCCGGTAACCCGATTGCGCGTTCTTGGTAGTGATCCAAATGGCTCCGTTGGATGCTAAAGGACCTAATTTTGCAAGCTCTAAAGGGTCTTTAATAACTTCAATGGTATTGATATTGCTTGGATCAAGCGAGGAAAGCAAGTTAGTGGCCGGGCCGATCCGGTTATAGTCGTATTTCTGAATATCGTAGGCAAAGGGATGGTCTTGAGTGAGGGGAATTCCGTTCAGATAAACCATCGGTTGTTGATTATAGATGTCTTTCGCATTGAACACCGGTGCAGATAGCCCCCGGATGATCATACTCTGCGTGGCGCCGGGCTCGCCTGTGTTTTCCTGAACCGACAGTCCGGCGATACTTCCTTTCAGAAATTGCTGAACCGACACGAAAGGAGTAACCTGCGCTGCAGCGACCTTGAATGAATCTCTGACTCCTTTTGGTGCAGCGATTGAGTTAATCCTGTTCAGGATTTCCAGCCCCTGTGCATCCAGGGTATCAGACATCAATGTATCCTGGGCGAACACGGCGACTCCGGCATTAGCCCTTGATAGTGAGGGAAGCGCCAGCAATAAAAACGCCAGACTAAACAAGTGAGCCGTACGCGTATGGAGTAATTTTTTAATCATATCTCAATGTATTGAACTGTTAGGTTTAATTCTAGAATTCGGGCGAAGGCCTCCCCTACGGACATCCGTCCATGGCTTAAAAAAAATCAGGAAGGTTTCTTGGTCGTATCTATGTTATCTATATGATGTTATTTTGTATGATTTATGTTACGAGGGTATAAATTAAAATCAGCTTTTGCAAACGCTTTATTAACGCAAACGGTTGCGCAATTTTGTGCAGGCAAACGCAACCGATTGCGTAAAGTGCGTTTGCTCCGCTTTGTAACAAAGATTTACGACTTAGTGTAGCGCCGACACGAAACCGATATTCAAGCCAGGTTATCATGCAATTGAGGTTTAGCCGCTTATCTTTCCGGAGGTAAATGGCACCAGTAAAGAAAAATCCCTTAATTCCCGGCTTGCGCGGGAACTAAGGGATCATAAACGTGAGCGATACAAAGCCTAGGGAAGGCTGCTTACTTTTATCCAGTCAATTTCCATGATAGCCGGTAAATTACTGTCGTCGATCGGGCCTGCCCAGGAGCCTGGTCTATCTCCTCCCAAACCCATATTCAGAATAAGATAAAAGGATGCATCCTTCGTAAAGGGCCACTGTCTTTTCACCGATTCATCTGCCAGGTAAAGATTGGAGTAGCTCATCGTTTCCTGCCCGTTAACAAAGAAAGTGATCTTATCTTCGGTCCACTCCACCCCGTAAGTATTGAACTCATTAAACTCAGTGATCGTCGCCCTGCTGTTGGATGGGTCTTTAATACCAAGCGTGTAGGTATAATGCGTATGAAGCGTTTGATGTATATGTGTTTCTTGCTTGATATGTTCCATGATATCAATTTCGCCTCCGTCGGGCCAGCCATTATAAATAGATTTCTGAGGCATCATCCATACGGCTGGAAATGCGCCGTTGGGGTATTGGCTTATCCTTGCTCTGACTTCGACTTTACCAAAGGTAAAGTCAAATTTCCCCTTCGTCTGGATACCTCCGGCGCGGTAGGTATCTCCAACTTTAGCACCGGTTAAGACCAACTTACCATCTTTTACATAGGCTTGATCATAACTTTCAGACATCTCATCGTTCCAGTCAGCGGTGCCCTTTTCACTCAACACCCACTTGCTTGTGTCAGGACGTCCGTCAACACTGAAGTCATCCATAAATAGTATACCCTTCTTACTGTCCGGCGCGGATGATTCCGTTCTTGGAGATCTGATTATACTCGAACAAGCGCTATTGACCACGCACGCGAAAGCCAACATGGCCACCGAGATTACATTACCCTTCATCGTCATTTCATTTCAAATTTAGTACGTGCATTCTATTTGTTCAACTAAACGAGCCTACGGAAGTTTTTTAAAATCAATTTGCGGTTGCTGGCCGGTAGCAGGTCGTTCAAAGAAACCGCCAATCGGTGTATAATCGTCAAAGAAACCGCAGTTTTTGAGGTAGAAGTTCCCGTCGGCAACTCCACCGGCGTAGTCCATCCGAAAGCCTGTGCGCGCGGTATTGTCTGCGGTAAATTTAGCCCGGTTTGTTTCCGTCCACCGCCCTTCTTTGCTCACGACCCACTGGTTTGAAAATAATACCTTACGTTCATAAATGCCCTGGTCGGGACTGAAGTTTTCAAGAAAGGAATGGAAGCCCGTCAACCAGGTGTTTGTTTTCGGCCGGCTGAAGCTGGCGATCAGCTGCCACTGCCCGGTCTCAGGAGCAAAGAACCATGCAGTATAAACCGTATGATTGTTATCAACCGGCTCGCCCTTCAACAAAAACTTGTATGTTGTACCAGCCTTCCAGTTGTATCGCAGGAAGCTCTGGCCGCCAGACCCTTCGTTTCCAAATTCGCCGGTAGAGACGTCCTTCCCTTTTTTCAAAAGCTTGATACGATCTTCTTCTGGAATCTCATCGGGATTGTCGGTTACAAAAGGACTCCAAACGGAAAACAGGATGCGGCGTTCGCTTTCTGAGTTCACCTGTATTCCAAAGTAGCCGCCCGAGAACCCGTTTGCCATATAGTAAGAGCCAATAACATCTTCTCCTTCCGGTACCGTAATTTCATTATAATAGTACTGAATATCCTGGTTATCGGGAGCCTGATAAGCCATATGGACCGAGGGACCCCGACGGCCCCAATAGAAGAAATTCCCTTCGTCGTTTTTCACATAGCGCGCTCCTTCTGTAACCGCGGATCCTGCGATTTTGTAATGACTCACCGCTGGAAACGTCCTGCCTTCACGCGTAAGACCTTTCAGTGTAATGTCGACATAACCTGTGTCGACTAGTTGCCATTCGCCGACCAGAAAATCGGCGCTGTTTTGCTTTTCAACTTCTATTTTCTGGCTCTTTCCGGCAATGGTCAACTCCAGGGTACTTTTACCGGCGGGTGCTTCCGCGCCGATCCATACCTTTATCGATCCCGGCTTATTCAGGCGAACGAAGGTTTGATAGGTTGTATTTTTGTCGGACCAGTTGCGGATCCCTGCCTTGGTGATTGTACGTGGGTTACCATCCTGTTGCCAGGTGTTCCCTCCGATTGGGATCGTTTGAGCTTCGGTGGGCACGTTGGTTTGGGCACGGAGGGCTCCAGAGAAAAGGACCGTGAATAGCACTGCACCCAAAAATGAGCAACTGATTTTTTTATTTGTCTTCATGAGGAATTGTTTTGCGGTTTGCTGTTATGTAGCTTTTTATTAATACGATTATAAGGGCATTATGCCGTTGTCGCAAATTCGCAATTAACGCAATCGTTTGCGTAATCTTCCCGGATAGCACACAAACGATTGCGTAGTCCGCGCATATTTCTTCTTTGTAACAAGGAACTATCCTCTAATGCTTTGCCAAGACGCTCGTTTTTTTAAATAACAAGCCATTTTAGTACCTTTCCATATGAGCAATCACTTACCTTCTAAAATAATTTCTCTTTTGCGGGAGGAGTTTCAATTTGAGAGCGGGAACGTTTTCGGAGGACCTGAAAAAGAGGCCTTGATTATTGTCGACATGCAACACGACTTCTTACCGGGAGGAGCGCTGGAAGTGGCCGGCGGCGATGAGATTATACCGGTCATTAATCAATTGCAAAAGGAATTCGAACTGGTTGTGTTCACGCAGGACTGGCACCCGGCGAATCATCTGAGTTTTTATACGGCCCATAAGGGTAAAAGGGCCTTCGACGAAATTGAATTGAACGGACTTTCGCAGGTGCTGTGGCCCGACCATTGTGTTCAGACAAGCAAGGGAGCAGAGCTTACTGACCAGATGGACGGCAGCAAGGCTAGTCTGATTATACGCAAGGGGACCCAGCCTGAGATCGATAGCTATAGTGCTTTCTTTGACAACAGCCGGAAAAATTCTACTGGCCTGGCGGGTTACTTGTTGGAGAAGTCGGTAAGAAAGGTGGTGATCTGCGGATTGGCGGCCGACTATTGTGTGTTCTTTACTGGCATGGATGCGCTTCACCTGGGTTTCGAGGCTGAGATTCGCCTCGATGCAACACGTGCCATCGACCCTGCAGGTTTTGAAAAAAAGATAAAGGAATTTGAAGATGCCGGTGGAAGAGCAATATAAAATGCCTAAAAAAGAAAGGCCTTCAGCCGGGGAGACTGAAGACCTTTACTAACCAATTATAAACCTAAATTATGAAGCCACAAATATAGTGTACTTCCTACACTCAGCAAAACATTTCATGTAAAAAAAATGTTTCAGCAGGCTTATTATTCTCACTGAAAGTCGGCACCCGTCAACGCAACCGATTGATTAGCATTTAAACTAACTTCTTTATTTTTGCCCTTATAAACCAAAATAATTTGCTGTGTTGTCTTTGAAGTTATGTTGACCGTTTTTAGCATCTGATTGTCCCATCGGAGGTCGACTGTGAAACCGCCACGGGCTCTGAGTCCGCTTACAGAACCGCTGTTCCAAGCAGCTGGCAATGCCGGGAGCAATTCAATATCCCCGGTATGGGATTGCATCAGCATTTCGGCAACACCTGCAGTTGCTCCCATGTTGCCGTCGAGCTGAAAAGGCGGATGCGCATCCAGCAGGTTGGCATAAGATCCGGAACCTGAACCGCCCGCGCCGGATGGTTTCATGATCATCCGATAGAGTTTATAGGCCCGGTCGCCATCCTTCAGTCGCGCCCAGAAATTTACTTTCCAGGCCAAGGACCACCCTGTGGCGTCGTCGCCGCGAGCCTCGAGTGTAATCCTGGCCGCCTCTGCAAGATCGGGTGTTTTTAAGGGGGAAATTTGCCGACCCGGATGAAGGGCAAAGAGGTGTGAGATATGACGGTGCCGACTGGTGGAATCGTCCACGTCTTCTTTCCACTCTTGTAGTTGGCCCCAGCGGCCAATGGAGGGAGACAGAATTTTATCACGAATCTCCTCTGCCTGCCGGCCAAACACATTGTCTCCGACGATGGCGGCAGCTTTCGCACTGTTGTTCAAAACGTCCCAGGCAATCTGATGATCCATGGAGGCGCCGCCGGAGATTCCACCATGTTCGGGGGAATAGGACGGCGAAGAAACTAAATGACCGTTTTCATCGGGCACCAGGTAGTCCATCCAGAAGAGCGCGGCTTCTTTCATAACGGGATACGCCTCATTTTTAAGATATGTGCTATCCAACCCGAATTCATAGTGTTCCCAAAGATGCTGAGCCAGCCAGGCTGCGCCACCGGGGAAGAATCCCCAGGGAACATCCCAGCCTGGAGCCGTATAGCCATAGGCGTTGTTCATGGTATTGACAATCCATCCCCGGGTGTTGAAAAAGTTTT
>DAIRDA010000037.1:12125-14185 GCA_036796375.1 Albibacterium sp. | reverse complement strand
AAATCACCGGCTTCCAGATTCCCATGGGTACTTCCTGCGGAGCCCGGTCAAAATGATATCGTGCCTTGCGCACCCGAAGCGAATCAGCCGGCGTTTGAAAAAAATCAATCCGCAGCGCGTTATCGCCTTCCTGAAGGAACGATTTCACCGGCACTGACCATGAGCGGAACATATTATCGGCTTTTAAAATCAGCTCTCCATTCAGATAAACTTCTGCATGGCTGTCGAGGCCTTCAAACAGCAGATGAATAAATGATCGGGAAAGAATCTGGCGATCGGCCTGAAACGTACTGGCGAACGACCAGCGTTCATTTAGCGAAGCATCGATTTGCTTTCCATTCAACAATAAATTATATTGAACCGAACCGGGCACTTCAGCGGGAAGCGTATTCGACGACGATGACGCCTTCATGGTCCATCCGCTCAGCAAGTATTCTTCAAATACCTGAGCGTCCGCTTTCAGACCAAACAGAAAGAGATAAAAAAGAAGGATGGTTCTTCGGGTCATAAACTGCATTTTCTTAAAGATAAATAAATAACTCTGAAACAAGCGCTTGGTGCCTAAAGGTGCAAATTATTGGCTAAATTTGTATTAGGAAGCAACCCCATTTCTGGGTTGACAGGCGAGATTATGACAAAAGAGACTATTTCAGTTTTTGATATACTAAAAATAGGCGTTGGACCCTCCAGCTCCCATACATTAGGCCCCTGGCGGGCAGCTCAGCGATTTATTAAACAGCTCGAAGATCAGCAGCTAATCGACGAAGTAGAGCAAATCCAGGTATTGCTTTACGGCTCGCTGGCTAAAACCGGTAAAGGACACGGAACCGACATTGCCGTTACCCTCGGCATTCACGGAGAAGATCCAGTAAGCATCGATGTCAACACCATCACGCCTACCATGCAAAATATAAAGAGCGAAGGAAAAATCAGGCTCAACGGGCTGCGTGAAATACCTTTTTCGTTCGACGACGATATCATTTTTTTATTCAACGAAAGCCTGGATTATCACCCCAATGCACTTACGTTTCAGGCTTTCCTGCGTACCGGAAAGGCGATAAGCGAAACATTCTTCTCCATCGGCGGAGGATTTGTCGTAAAGGAGAATGAAGAGCCCAACGCCGGTCACCACATCGACTTGCCCTTCCCCATCGAGAATGCGGACGAGCTTCTGGGCTGGTGCATCCGAACCGGACTTAAAGTTTCGGAGGTGGTGCTCGAAAATGAAACCGCCTGGCGCCCCGAGGAGCAGACCCGGGAACAATTGCTCACCATATTCAAAACGATGCAGGAATGCCTGTACCGGGGATGCCATACCGAAGGAACCCTTCCGGGCGGCCTCTCGGTGGTTCGCAGGGCCTCGAAGCTCAATAAGCGACTGCTAAATGGTAAAACCTATCACGACTACAACTCCTGGATTGAAGCCATCCGGTCGGGTGGTAATGATTTCAAGTATATACTCGACTGGGTAAGCTGCTTTGCGCTCGCTGTCAATGAAGAAAATGCCGCCTTTGGACGCGTCGTCACGGCACCGACCAACGGAGCTGCAGGCGTTATTCCAGCCGTTCTTCATTATTACAGCGTATTCCATCATGATATCGAGGAAGAAGAAGTGATCCAGTTCATGGCCACCGCTGCAGAGATCGGCAGTATTTTCAAGAAAGGTTCGACCATTTCAGCGGCCATGGGTGGCTGCCAGGCCGAAATCGGTGTCTCCTCCTCCATGGCTGCTGCCGCGCTGACCGAATGCATGGGAGGAACCCAGCGACAAGTGCTCACCGCCGCAGAAATCGCCATGGAACATCACCTCGGCATGACCTGCGACCCCATCGGCGGACTCGTGCAGATTCCCTGTATTGAACGGAACACCATGGGTGCTATTAAAGCCATCACCGCATCGCAATTAGCGTTGCAGACCGACCCGGAAAAAGCCATCGTGAGTTTGGATAACGTGGTAAAAACCATGTGGCAAACCGCTCAGGATATGAGCTCAAAGTACAAGGAAACTTCCGACGGGGGGCTGGCCATAAATATTCCATTAAGTTTACCGGAGTGCTAAC
>DAIRDA010000037.1:10455-12025 GCA_036796375.1 Albibacterium sp. | reverse complement strand
AATCACCTTCTCATCCTGCAAGAAAAATGATTCTTCAGGCCCCGATGATACGGCAAATAATGAAATAAATGAATGGGTCGTGGAGAATATGCGGTATGTCTATTACTGGAACGAAAGCATCCCGGCCGATTCCCGGTTAAACTTTTCGCAGGAACCTCCTGCATTTTTTGAAACGCTGCGCAATCCGGCCGATCGTTTTTCGTGGATTTCCAAAGCTGATGAACTGGAAGAAAATCTTTCGGGTGTAAGCACCAGCACCGGAATGAACTTCTTCCTCGTCCAATACAACTGCGACAATAACGGGAACAACTGCCGGAATTTATTCGGAACGGTGCGGAATGTTGTTCCCGGCTCACCGGCCGAAGCGGCAGGTGTCGAACGCGGAATGATCTTTACGGGAGTCAACGGCCAGACGCTCACCCCCGGAAACTATATGTCGGTGCTCGACCCCTATCTGAAAGGGCAAGGCTTTAGCATTAATCTCGCTACGCTCAACAACAATACCCTCGCTCCCAGCGATGAAACCATTGCCCTGACAGCAACTAAGATCGCCGAACCATCGGTCCAGTTCACCCGCATCATGACTACTTCCTCGGGAAGGAAAGTCGGATACCTGTTCTACAACCGCTTTCTCAATAACCGGGTAGACGAAGTTTTTAAGGCGTTTCAGGATTTTAAAGCGGCCGGGGTGAACGAACTGGTGCTTGATCTTCGCTATAATTTAGGAGGGGGAATTGCAGTGGCCGGGTTATTGGGGGCGCTGATCAAGCAAAATTACGCTTCGGAGCAGGTTTTCGTAAATTACAATTACAATAACATCCTTAACAGCGAAATCCCGCTAAGCGAGCGAAGCCAAAGTTTTGCAGTTTTATTTCCGCCATTGTCTTCCAAGAGCGACGAAGAAGCTGTAAAAGAGATGGATGCCAAGGTAAAAGCAGCCAATCTGAACTTAACAAAGGTCTATATCTTAGGAACTGGAAACTCAGCCTCGGCAAGTGAGCTGGTCATTCACAACCTGGCCCCGTATATGGAGGTTATCCATATCGGGGAGCGCACGATGGGCAAGAATGAAGGTTCGCTCACCATCAAAGATGAAAGAAAGCCACGGCAAATCGATTGGGCCATACAGCCCATCGTTGTCAAACTGGCCGACAAAAACGGGGAAGGCGATTACGACACCGGTCTCGAACCGGATTATGAAGTGGATGAATTCTCGGTACTGCCCTTTCTGCCACACGGCTCGGAAGACGATCCCCTAATCGCCACAGCTCTGGAACTGATCGATCCGTCGATGGCCGCGAAAACAAGCCTGGCCAAATCGATGGCCGCACAGAAAAAACAGCGCTTGCAAAGGGCTTCCTTTAAGGCTTTCGAACGCTTCAACGAAGACGGAACTTTCATTCCTGTCAAGGTTGACGGCACCATCGATATGAAAAAATTGAAACGCCTAGAGCGTTGATAGATCAGCCGCTGCTAAGGGCACCAACTCCATCTCGAACAGAGAGGTGAGGTGCTGCTTCAGGCGCTCTTTTACCTCTTCCATATTCTGAGGAGCACCTAACTCGGCCGC
>DAIRDA010000037.1:1692-10355 GCA_036796375.1 Albibacterium sp. | reverse complement strand
CCGGGACCATGATAGGTAATGTCTCCGCCGCGGTTAATTTTGTAAAAGGTCGCTTCCTTTTCCCTCAGGCGCTGCTCATCGAGAAGCAGATGCTCGGGCTTGCCGCTTTTTCCCAGGGTATAAACGTGCGGGTGCTCCACAAAAACCAGATAGTTCGGTGTAGGATGCGTCGTGTTGTTGGTCCGGTTCTCCCCTTTCAAACGCACCGTCGCATCAAAAAGCTCCTCCTGCCGCTTCCAGGCCGCCTCGTAGTCCAGCCTTCCCCAGTCCTGAAAATATACCTTTTTATTTTGCATAAAAGTTTTCTCTGATCGTTACCGGATGACATACATAGGCCAGAAAATAAGTTCCCAAGTTCTCATAGCCAACTTTCAGCACCTGATCAAAACCCGGATAGCGGAGTCGTGCATTCAGATGCCCCCTCTCTTCAAGCACAAAAGGCTGAATCTCGATATTTTGCTTCAGCGAGATGCCCTTCTTTCCCTGCCATTTAAAAACCGCCTCTTTGGCACACCAGCAGGCATACAGCATATGAATATCGTGTTGGGCATCAATAAAACCAATTTCCGATGGGCGCAGAAACTTCCCCTGAATTCGCCTGATCTTTGGCTGCACAATTTCAATATCGACCCCTACCGGGAACTCCGGATGGGCCATGGCAATGGCAAAATCGAAGGAATGACTCAGCGACACGTAGCCCTCGTAACCAAGCACAAAGGGCTTACCATGTTCGTCTTTCATACACTCCGACACATCCTCCTCAAACAAGCAGTTAAGCGCCTTCCGGCCCGCCAGCGAGCGTACCCGCCCTTGCTCCGAGCGAATGGCCTGCAGCTCATCGAACTCACGTTCGCTCAACTGTAAATGATTCAGCAGCTGCCTCTCATCTTCGGCGATCCGCCAAAGAGCCAGCGAACTGCCATCCGGCAGCGATTTGATGTATTCTATGGGCATGTAAACGATGTATTCTCCGAAAAATATAAGCACCACAAATTACGAACATTATTTCATAATTTTACCGCCATGATCTTATCTGATAAACGCATTCTGGAAGAAATCGAGTCCGGAAACATCGTCATCGAACCATACGACCGCAACTGTTTAGGCACCAACTCTTACGACGTACACCTGGGAAAATACCTGGCCACCTATAAAGACCGCGTGCTGGACGCCAAAACCCACAATGAAGTCGAACATTTCGAAATTCCGAAGGAAGGAATTGTGCTGGAACCCAACACACTCTACCTGGGCGTGACCGTTGAATACACGGAAACCTACAAACACGTACCATTTCTGGAGGGAAAATCGAGTACCGGCCGACTCGGAATCGATATTCATGCGACGGCTGGAAAAGGCGATGTAGGCTTCTGCAATACCTGGACCCTCGAAATTTCGGTTACCCAGCCCGTGCGAATCTATGCCGGCATGCCCATCGGACAGCTTATTTATTTTGCAGTTGAAGGCGATATCGAAACGTTCTACAATACCAAAGGCAACGCCAAGTATAACCGGAAAACGACCCGTCCTGTGGAAAGCATGATGTGGAAAAACGAGTTTTAGTCGCTAAACTCCATCAGGTAAGCTTTCAGGAAATCGTGAATATCACCATCCAATACGGCCTGCGCATTGGATGTTTCGTAATTGGTACGTAAATCCTTAACCAGCTTATAAGGGTGCAGCACGTAATTCCGTATTTGCGAACCCCACTCAATCTTCTTTTTGCTACCTTCAATGGCGGCGGTAGCCTCCATTTTCTTGCGCATCTCGATTTCGTATAACTGCGACTTCAGCAACCTCAGGGCGTTCTCCTTATTTTGCAGTTGCGAGCGCGATTCCTGGTTTTTGACAACAATGCCGGTTGGCTTATGATGCAGGCGAACCGCCGTTTCCACTTTATTGACATTCTGTCCCCCTGCTCCTCCTGAGCGGAAAGTATCCCATTCCAGTTCAGAATCCTTCACTTCGATCACAATGCGGTCGTCGATCAGGGGATACACATACACCGAAGCAAAAGACGTATGCCGTTTGGCGTTCGAGTCGAAAGGCGAAATGCGAACCAGGCGGTGTACACCGTTCTCGCCCTTCAGGTAGCCGTATGGAAAACTTCCTTCAAATTGCAGGGTTACCGTTTTAACGCCGGCAACCTCCCCGGGCTGGTAATCCTGCTCACTTACTTTATATCCGTTCTTCTCTCCCCACATCAGGTACATCCGCATCAGCATCTCTGCCCAGTCACAACTTTCCGTTCCGCCTGCGCCTGAGGTGATCTGCATCACTGCGCCCAACTGATCTTCATCCGAACTCAGCATGTTTTTGAATTCCAGGTCTTCCAGCGCATCCCGGGCCTCGCTGAACAGCTCGTCAATTTCCTCCATGGAGGCATCGCCCGACTGGAAAAAATCATACATCACCGCCAGATCATCGATCCGGGAAATCACCTGATCGTATGCGTCGGTCCAGATTTTCTTGCTTTGAATGGTTTGCAGCACCGCCTCGGCGGCCTTGGGGTCGTCCCAGAAATTGGGCGTCAGGGTTAACGACTGTTCTTTGTGGAGTTCTTCTTTCTTCTTGTCGATGTCAAAGATGCCTCCTCAGGGAAGCAGCTCGATCCCTCAAATCCTGAATATTTTCTTTGGTCATACGCAAATATAGAAAAACGACCGTTTATATTTTCCTTTTTTATGCCAGCAGCTCGGCAATATCTTCCGAACTGAGCGATTTTACGAAGCTCTCTTCAATCCGGATCAGGTTTTCCGCAATCATTTGCTTTCGCTTTTGCAGGGCAAGAATTTTTTCCTCTACCGAATCTTTGGTGATAAATTTGTAAATAAAAACGTGCTGCGTCTGACCGATCCGGTGTGCGCGGTCGACTGCCTGCTGCTCTACTGCCGGATTCCACCAGGGGTCGAGTATAAACACATAGTCGGCCTCCGTCAGGTTGAGCCCTACCCCTCCGGCCTTAATCGATATCAAAAAGACATTCACATCCTCTTGCGTGCGGAAATTCTCTACCACCTCCTGCCGGTTTTGCGTTGCGCCGTCGAGATAGGCATATTGAATACCATGCTCGCGGAAATAATCGGCGTAAATGCGCATTTGCCGCACGAACTGAGAGAAAATCAAAACCTTGTGCCCCCGAAGCTGTACCGACTCCAGCGTCCGGATCACGTTTTCAAACTTACCCGACGAACCTTCGTAGTCCGGGTCGATCATCCCCGGATGGTTTGCCAGCTGACGCAGCTTGCTCAGCCCCTGCAAAACCTGGATGCCCGACCGGCGGAACGTGCCGTCTTCAAGCTGTTCCAGCATCAGGTTACGATATTCCGCCTTTACACGTTCATAGCTTTCCGCCTGCTCAACGGTCATGTCGCAATAGAAAACCTTTTCCGATTTTTCGGGAAGTTCCGAGGCCACCTGCGCTTTGGTCCTGCGCAATACAAACGGTTTAATCAGCACCTGCAACCTTCTGGCCGCAGCTTCATCCTTCTTCTTTTCAATGGGAACCACGAACTCCTTGGTGAAAAATGAAAAACTCCCCAACAGTCCCGGATTTACAAAAGCCATCTGAGGCCAGAGGTCTGAAACCGAATTTTCCACCGGCGTACCGCTCAGGATCAAACGGTGCGATGCCCGGAGCACATTAATTGCCTGGAACGATTTTGACGATACGTTCTTAATGTTCTGACTTTCATCCAGAATAATATAGTGAAACAGGAAATCACTTAAAACAGACTCGTCGATGCGGGCCACGCCATAGGTACTGATCACCACATCATAGTCGGCAAACTCCGAGGCGTCGCGACTGCGGTTGGTACCGGTATAATTCAGAATACGCAGGCCGGGCGCAAACTTAGCAGCCTCGCTGAGCCAATTGTAAATCAGCGAAGTAGGCATGATAATCAGGGAGGTAGGCGAGCCTGGCTCGTCCCCAAAGCTTTCTTTCTCCTTCTGAAGCAAGGCCAGGGTCTGAACCGTCTTTCCCAAACCCATATCGTCGGCCAGGCAACCGCCGAAGCCGTATTTCTTTAAAAACTGAAACCAGTTATAACCTGCTTTCTGGTAAGGCCGCAGACTCCCTTCAAAGGCCAGGGGCTCCGCTACTTCGTCCAGGCTTTCGAAATCGACCAGCCTGGCAATCTTGTTTCGAATGCTCTGCCCGCTGTCATTCCCTTCGTCGAGTTCATGAAGAATGCCCACGTGCTGCTTTTTCAGTCGCAGGTTGTCCGAACCCTGCACAAAATGAAAGAAATTCAGAAACTGGGTAAACCAGATGTCGGGAATGATCGCAATTTCACCCGATGGAAGTACAAATTCGCGCCGTTTATCCAAAATATGCTTCCGAAGCTGGATAAAGGGGATCCGAAAATCCCCAAACTGCACCATTGCTTTAATATCAAACCAGTCGTTATCCTCCCGGATATCCAGGTTGAGCTCCATCGTGCCAAAACGGTATTGCTTATCACCGCCCTTCTGTTCAATTTCATAGCCTTTCGATTCCAACAGGGCAATATGTTCGTTCAGCCAGGCCACCAGTGAAAAGTCGGGTTCATCGGCCTGCCGCATGCCCAGCTCCCGAAGGAAATTCATTCGCCCCTCTTCCCACTGAAGCGAACGTTTGATACGGTTAAAGGTATAGTGGTCCTTATCGCTATCGTATTCCAGCTTCACGGTCACCCGCTTTCCCGAAGCCTCCGGGAAAAGATAGGGGCCGTACCTGAATTTCAATTTAATTTCATCGCCCCCTGCCGCCTGATGCCGGAACTGCAGTACCGGCACCCCCGAAAACTGTTGCGTACGAATATCGAAGCCTTCGGCATACACGTGATGCTTCTCTATCAGCGGACCGATAAAGCGTTTGAAGTACCCTTGTTCAGCCGAACGCGGAATCGATATATAGCGCTTATTAAGAAAGGGCGCGAGTTTTTTTCCTTCCACATCGCCTTCAAAAAAATATAGCGTTTTCTCGAGCAGCAAACAGGCCGGCTCGTTCACAATCACTTCTGCATTTTTGAACATAAACTCGAGCCGCATACCCTCATATTTCAGCGTTGGAAAATAGCGCAGTTCTTCTTCTGTACGCCGAAAATGAAAGAGCACAGAAGCAGGCTCGCGGGCAAAGAAAAGCGGCGATTCAACCGGCCACCCCTCCTTACTCATCAGAAAGAACGGCTTGCTGCCCAGCAGCGAAAAAATCTGATTCAACTTCTGTTCGATCTTCGGCCGAATCAGCGAGAACATCTTTTCATCGAACACCGTCGAAAAGAAAGCAGATGGCCGGATATTCTTCTTCAGGAAGCGTTTAATCAGCTTGCTCTGTTCAATTTCTTCACAAAGCCGTATCAGCGTCAGGTCATCTTCATCAAGTGCCGTTTCGTACTCCGAAGCGGTATTGCTGAACAAGCGTTGATAGGTCAGCGAGAAGCTGCCATCCTGGTTGTATTGCACCACATGGGGCTCGACCAGGTAACCGAGAAACTCGTGCCTGCAAAGGGAATACACCAGCCTAAAAGGCTTCCTGCTGTCTACTCTCATCATGTTCTTTCAAAAAGGGTTTTAAATATAAGGAAAGTAAAGCACAAAAGCATGGAAACAAAAAAGCCTTCCGGGTTTCCGGAAGGCTTCGAAATAGGGTCAGCGAAAATTAACCGCCTAATTGAACGCGTTTGAAAGCCGTTACGGTTAGTCCTTTTGAAACACCATCCAGGAATTGAGTAATGTTTTTTGAAGGATCTTTAACGAACTCCTGGTTCAATAAAGTATTTTCTTTGTAGAATTTGTTCAATTTACCCTGAGCAATTTTCTCAAGCATTTCTTCCGGTTTGCCTTCCGCTCTGATCTGCTCTTTGGCAATTTCAAGCTCACGCTGTACCAGGGTAGCATCCACACCGTCTTTATCGATGGCAGTCGGGTTCATTGCTGCAATCTGCATCGCAACATCTCTTCCGGCATCGTCGGCACCTGCTGCATCAGCGCTAAGACCCACCAATACACCTAAACGGTAATTGCTGTGGATATAGGCAACCACTTTCTCTGCTTCGATAAGCTCGTAGCTGGAAACGTCGACTTTTTCACCGATTTTTCCGGTTTGCTCAATAATCAAGTCCGCAATGCTTCTACCATCGATAGAAAGTGCTTTCAATCCGTCCAGGCCTGAAGGCTGCTCTTCAATCGCTACTTTCGCTACGCTTTCAGCAAATGCGATAAAGTCTTCGTTCTTCGCAACGAAATCCGTTTCACAATTTACTTCTACAATAACACCTTTTTTGCCATCCACAGAAGTGGTTGCAATAACAACTCCTTCGTTCGATTCACGGTCCTGACGGTTAGCTGCTAATTTAGCGCCTTTTTTACGTAGGTAATCTACGGCTTCTTCAAAATTGCCTTTTGCTTCAACCAAAGCTTTTTTGCAATCCATCATACCTGCGCCTGTTTGCTGGCGAAGTTTATTTACGTCTGATGCAGAAATTTGTACTGTCGACATGGTCTGTTTATTTTAAAATTCGTGAAAAAATTATGGGTTGCCAATTCGTGTAATGAAAAACAAAACACGCAATCAACAACCCACAACATTAAAAACTTAATCTTTCTTTTCTTCTGCTGGAGATGATGATTCAGCGGCCTCTTCAGTGCCTTCAGCTTCCGTTACCGATTTACGCGGACGCTTTGCAGCACCTTCTTTTTTATCGGCAGAAGCATCTTGCTTCGCGTTATCAATCTGAGCTTTTGCAGCTGCAGCTTCTTTTTCAGCTTCTTCTTCTTTATCGCGCTTGCGCTCGCTCAATCCTTCTTTGATCGCCTGACCAATCACACTTGCGATAAGTGAAATCGATTTTGAGGCATCATCGTTCGCCGGGATCGGAAAATCGATGCTGGAAGGGTCAGAGTTGGTATCAACCATACCGAAAGTCGGGATATTCAGTTTCAACGCTTCGCTAACCGCGATATGTTCTTTCTTTACGTCAATGATAAATAACGCAGCCGGCAAACGGTTCAAATCAGCGATACCTCCTAAAAGGGATTCCAATTTGATACGCTCACGCTGAATCATCAATTTTTCTTTCTTTGATAATACATCGTACGTACCGTCTTTCGTCATTTTGTCGATGTTCGACATTTTCTTGATCGACTTACGAACAGTAGCAAAGTTGGTAAGCATACCACCCAACCAACGTTCTGTAACGAATGGCATATTGGTTTCTTTCGCCTGCTCAGTAATGATATCTTTTGCCTGCTTTTTAGTAGCCACAAATAATACCTTACGACCAGATTTAACAATCTGCTTAATCGCAGAAGCTGCTTCTTCCAGTTTTACTAATGTTTTGTTTAGATCGATAATATGGATCCCGTTGCGTTCCATGAAAATGTATTTCGACATTTTCGGATCCCATTTGCGGGTAAGGTGCCCAAAATGTACACCTGCATCCAGTAATTCCTGATATGTTGTTCTAGCCATTGCTTGGTCCTCCTTAAATTAACGTTTACTAAATTGAAATTTCTTACGGGCTTTCGCGCGTCCTGGTTTCTTACGCTCAACCATACGGTTATCACGTGTCACCAAGCCTTTTGCACGTAAAGACGCTTTAACTTCCGGGTTAAGCTCAATCAGGGCTTTGGCAATTGCTAAACGCACTGCTTCTGCCTGACCTTTCACTCCACCCCCTGAAACGTTAACTTTCACATCGTGATTACCGGTTACACCGGCAACCTCCATGCTTTGCGTTACAATGTATTGCAATGGCAATGTTGGGAAATACTCTTTATAATCTTTACCGTTTACGATAATGGCACCGCTTCCTGCACTAAGATAAATCCGTGCGACTGCAGTTTTTCTTCTTCCTGAAGTGTTTGTAATAGACATTTCTTTTCTCCTTAGAATTTAACAGTTTTCGGACTCTGAGCCGCATGTGGATGCTCGCTTCCGGCATACACAAAAAGGTTCTTGAATAATGCGCGACCTAATTTGTTTTTAGGCAACATACCACGTACCGCTTTTTCAACGATGCGCGTTGGGTGTTTCGCCAACAATTCCTTTGGAGAAATGAAACGCTGACCTCCTGGATAACCAGTATATGAGGTATAAACTTTGTCATTCAGTTTATTCCCGGTCAACTTAACCTTGTCTGCATTAATAACGATCACGTTATCTCCGCAGTCTACGTTTGGGGTAAACGTTGGCTTGTGCTTTCCTCTGATCACTTTCGCAATTTCGGAAGACAAGCGCCCCAAAATCTCACCTTCGGCATCAACTACAATCCATTCCTTATTGGTGGTTTGCTTGTTGGCTGAGACAGTTTTGTAACTTAACGTATTCACTTGCTTTGATTTATTTTATGAATAATATATATTTTTCCTTAAAATTAAGGACTGCAAAGGTAGGAATAAGTTTTTGATTCTCACTACAGATTTGCTTATTTTTCTTAGGTTTGCTCAATGAAGCTCCCTACGATTCCAGGCTTTGACCCGCAGTCTTTTGAGAAATACCTGAAAAACACCGGCTGGCTGATGCTTGCCCGCGTAGGCAGTCTGATTATCAAAATGTTTACCACCATTGCCGTGGCCAATTACCTGGGGAGCGAAGGAAACGGAATGCTGAATTTCCCGATGGCACTCGTCACTTTTTTTATGGCCGCTTCTGCCCTGGGACTCGATGCCTTTATCACCCG
>DAIRDA010000037.1:0-1592 GCA_036796375.1 Albibacterium sp. | reverse complement strand
CTGGCAGGCGGCTACTGGCTGATGTACCAGAAAAACGCGGGAACCGTGCTCCACTGGCGCTTCGATAAATCGCTCGCAAAAAGCCTGCTGATGAAGGCCTGGCCACTGGCTTTTTCAGCCGTGCTGGTAAGCCTGTATATGAAAATCGACCAGCTTATGATCAGCAGCTTCCTCGGAAACAGCGCTCTGGGGGTATATTCAACCGTGGTGAACCTGAGCGAAAGCTGGTATTTTATTCCGGTGGCTACGGTCAGCGCCCTCTTCCCGGCCATTATGAACGCCCGGAATAGCGACCCCGAACGCTATCAGAAGCGATTGCAAAACCTATATGAGCTGATGTCGTTTATAAGCCTGGGGATTGCGCTGGTAATGACGTTCGCCTCACCGTTCATTTATCGGGTGCTCTACACCAACGACGATTTCGCCGGCGGCGCCGAAGTACTCGCCATACATGTTTGGGCCGGAATATTTGTATTTTTGGGAAGCGCCAGCGGTCAGTACCTGATTGCTGAAGGCTATACCCGTCTCTCGCTGGTGCGAACAGGAATGGGAGCTGCCGTAAATATTCTTTTAAATATCTGGTGGATACCGCTTTTTGGCATAAAAGGTGCGGCATGGGCCACACTGGTCGGCTACGGCGTAGCCACCTTTTATATACTACTGATACCGAAAACCCGGGCTCAAGGCATCCTGATGCTGCAGTCCATCATACAACTCCGATTGATTCGGAAACTATTTATACGCTGATTTGTAAACCATGAGCCCAAAAACAAAGGCATCTGACCATAAAATACATTCCTAACCGATGAAGAAAATACACCCCGTTTCCAGTTTGCTGAATCCACGAAAATTGCGCTCCGTTCTTTCCTTCGGCATTAAAGGCTACCTGGCCGAGATCGGCTGGTTTGTAGCTCACCGGGAAAGAGCCTCGGTCGACGCGCACAATGAAGCGATTCCCTGGTTTACGTATTCATTTATCGATTTCCTGGAGGGAAGACTGACGCGCGACCAGCATATTTTCGAATACGGCTCGGGCAACTCCACCCGCTATTTCGCCAAACGGGTCAAGGCCATCCACTCGCTCGAGCACGATAAGTCGTGGTACGAAACCGGCCTCCGCAACAAACCGGTCAATGCCGAACTGATCTATTGCGATCTGGATCAGGACGGACAATATTGCCGTGCTGCCCAGCGAAGTAAGCAGCCATACCATATCATTATCGTTGACGGCCGCGACCGGGTCAACTGCTGCAAACATAGCATCGAGGCGCTGACCGACGATGGAGTGATTATTCTCGACGACTCCGAACGCAGTCGCTACGAGGGAGCCCGCACAGCGCTGCTCGACCGCGGTTTCCGCGAAATTTCCTTCAGCGGAATTTCACCAGGCTTTTTCTACCGAAAAGAAACATCTGTTTTCTACCGCAGTAATAATTGTTTAGGTATCTAATTCGTCCATATCCTATGCAACATCTTGCCCCTATCGCTCTTTTTGTTTATAACCGTCCGGAACACACCCGGCGGACGCTGGCTTTTTTGCAAAAAAATCTGCTTGCCGATGAGTCGCGCCTGTTTATCTATTCCGATGCCCC
>DAIRDA010000036.1:7196-14647 GCA_036796375.1 Albibacterium sp. | reverse complement strand
CCACCGTAAAACTGAAGGCCTGGTTCGCTGGTGTAGACGTCCATAACGATTCCGGATTTATCACCGATCGCCTGAGCCGCATGGACATATTCGTTTGCAGACGACTTCCTTAATACATAGTTGTGGTCGTACCCATTTCCAAAGGCCAGTTGCTCGTGATCAGCATCGACGCGTTCGCCGATGGCAGTAAGCTGCCTGAAATCGAAAGGTGTACCGGTGACTGATGCGTGTTGCCCTACCGGAATCAGGGTACTGTCTACGGGTGTAAACTGATCGGCATTGATCAACAGGCGATGATTGTTGATCGATCCCGCCCCTTCACCGTTCAGATTAAAGAATGCATGATTCGTCAGGTTGACAGGCGTAGCCTTATCGGTAGTCGCCTCATACTCAATTTTCAGACCTTGCCTGCTGGTTGCCGTATATGTTACTTTTACATGAAGGTTGCCGGGGAATCCTTCTTCCCCATCGGGCGACAGATAGCGAAGCACCAGTGTGGAATCAGTCGGTTGTTCGGCCTCCCATACGCGATACTGAAAGCCGACCTTGCCTCCATGAAGAGTATTGGGTCCGTTGTTCGTAAATATTTTGTATTCAGAACCATCGAGCGTGAATTTGCCCTTGGCGATTCGGTTGCCTACCCGTCCGATCAGGGCACCGAAATACGGCTCACTGGCATCGCGGAAGGCTTCAGCAGACTCCATTCCTACTACAACGTCGACTGGGTTTCCCTCCTTATCGGGGACGGTTAAGCCGACAACACGACCGCCATAATTGGTAATAAGTGCCCGGACATCGTTGTTTTTCAACTCGAATAGCTTCACTTCCTTTTGGTCGATCTCTGTATCGAACGCTTGAAACAGACCGCTGCTGTCAGTTTCAGCGGGCTGGTCGTTGGAAACAGTTCCCTGACAGGCCGTCAGCATAGCGAGCACAACAAGGTATCCATAGGATTTCACTTTTGTTTGTGTTATCATCATTATAACAGTTTTTAAGAATGTCAGGCTTAAATTACACAGAAATAATCGTTTAAGATATGGCCGCCTCAAAATTCTGTTACTTTTTTGGCAATAGATTTGTAACGCATAACCTATGGAAAAAGATAAAGTCGGTTTTAGCCTGAAAGATATCTATAAACGATTCAAAGCATCGAGAAGCAAAGCATCCGAACTCTTTAATGATAAGAAGAAAGCAAAGAGTACGATCGACCGTGCCTTTAAGAAAGCAAATACAAATAAAGACGATCTTCAGGGAATCTGGGGGCAGCTTCAGACGCTGATGTCGCTGGTGCGCGACTATTATAACGGTGTTTACCGGGAGGTACCCGGTAGTTCGATTATTGCCATACTGGCCGGGCTACTATACTTTCTCTCACCGATCGATCTGGTACCCGATTTTATTGTAGCACTGGGCTTTATGGACGATGTGTTTATCATCGGACTGGTTGTGAAACAAGTGTCGAAGGACCTTGACAAATACCGTGAATGGAAAAAAGCGGGCGCACACGATGCACCCGCTTTTCCAGTGGAAGCCTAAGCCCCCTTGTTTTTATACGAAGTTCAGCCAGTTGCTGCTATCTGCGTAGTCTTCAACCACTCTTGTCTGATTATCGAAATGGAACGAGGCAAATAATGTTGAAATTTCTTGCTGAACATGGACGATGCTGCTGTCAACCAGGTCTTTTCTAAAGCCCTTATTCCCTAATTGCAAAACATAAGCAATACAAACGATACGAGCCAGGATACGCCCTAAATCAACCAACTCACGCTGACTTAAGCTGCTGTTAAGTGTAAAATCAAGATCTTTCCGGAAGTGCAGACAGGCTTCTGAAGTAAGCTCCCAGCTTTTCAGGTATTCGAAAAGGTTCAGGTTCTTTTGCTTTTTCATCTGGCGACTGATCATATCGGCAATCTGCGCGTACAACATTTCGTTTGAACCTTCGAAAATCTGGAAAGGTCGGCTGTCCATGATACCCCTTCCACCGATATGGCTGATTTTATATCCGTTGGCACCTGAAAGCTGAACGAGCGTATTGGCCGATTCCTGCATTAAGTCGGTCACGACCGCTTTCATGCTGTTGGCCTCGATTCCCTCCATGGCTAAGTTGAACTGAATGCCGCTGATCTCGCTGCTGCGCGCACACATGGCTGAACAAATGGTAAAGGCCGACTGAATGCGCGATACCTGATACTGTACATTATCGAGTGCTAGCAGATTGCCTGTTCCTACAATCCGGTTTTGCGTTTGTTTAATGGCTTCATCGAGCATGCGTTTAATAAAGCCCATGCCCATGCCGGGGAATTGAAGCCGGCTCCGGTGCAGGATATCAAGCATCATTTTAATACCCGTACTTTCGGGGTGCATTTTGTTTTCGCGGGGCACTTCCAGATCGATGGTATTCAAGCCGTATGGAATCAAATATAAACCGGGGTTATCGAAGAGCTTTTCTACCACCACTTTTTGTTCCTCAACCGAATTGTCTGCGATAAAAAAGTCGATATCGCGCGCAAGTTCACCGTTGTCGAGCTGTTTACGACTTGCAATCAACCAGTAATCGGCCATGCCGGTCAAACCCTGCCAATGTTTCGTACCTTTCAGCTTGTAGCCTTTTTCTGTTTCGACATTATATGTTTTCATATTAAGCGCGTCGCTGCCATAGTCAGGTTCGGTGATCATTAAACCACCCATATTCTGTTCTTTAAGAAACCGGTCGAAAATTGCCTGTTTTACCGATTCGTCGGCGTATTTCGACACAGGCTCAAGGAACAGAGCTATGTTGATACCGAAGGTAAGAGAAAGGGGAAGCGATTCGTAGGAAGCCGCTGCAAGTACTCCCAGACATTCCTTAACAATACTGCCTCTGCCACCGTATTGAGTCGGGATAGCAACCGACAAAGGGACCTGCGACATGATTTCACTAAGCACGTGAGGCGGAAACCCGCGATCTAAACTTAACTGATCAATATCTTCTTTTTCGTGGAATAGCTTGTATAGTGTGTTCTCGAAGTTTTTTAGAAACTCTGAATAGTTACCGGTTGTCAGGTCCATACTGTTTTTGATTCGTTTTTGTTTGTTTGTCTATAAATTTATCCTTGTTTTTTTCTATCCAATCAGATGAGCGAGCCCATTCGAGAGTTTCCCGCTGAAGTCGTTAACAGTTTTCTCCTGGAAGACTTTTTCAATCATATTCTGTACCAGTTTATATTCTTCGTGTATGGGACAAGGTCGCCTATCAGAACAATGGCTTAATCCTAATCCGCAAACTCTGAAAAAAGGCTTGTCCTCCACCGCGCTGATAATATCAATCAAAGGGCATTCTCTCTGCTGCTTGTCAATATAAAAGCCTCCGGAGGGTCCCCTCACGCTGTTGATAAAGCCCTTACGGGCTAAAACCTGCAAAATTTTCCCAACCGTATGGGCACTTGCATTAATGCCTTCAGCCGTTTCCAAAATACCAATTTTTTCTTCGTCGTTGGTATTAGAAGCTAAATATATGACGGCTTTAATAGCAGTTTTACTAGTTGTGTTTAACATTTAATAACAAAAGCGGCTTTTAGTCTGTGTACTGCGACCAAAGGTAATATTAATAAAAGTATTGCATTACTTTTATTAAGAATTTTTTTGTAAAATATGGCAAAATAATCGGACATTCTGGAAAAAATCGGGAATCGGCTGAAAGTATGCCATTTGCTGAACGATTTTATTGCATGAAGTTTGCGATAGATACATGATGAAAGCATTCGTCTCTATCCTTGTCCTGTTTTTAATACTATGCGCATGTGGCTCGCCATCACAAACAAAAAACCCAACCGGGACCACAACCTCAAACACCCGCTCCGACAGCCTAACGAATAACAAAAGCCAGCATTGCTACATTCACATACATGGTCGCGATTCCGTTCACATGATCGTTAACGCTGTTGGCGACTCAGTACAGGGAAGCCTGCACTTCAATAATTACCAGATCGATGATAGCAGGGGAAGCATTCGTGGCCGCTTTCACGGAGATACTCTTTTTGTCGTGTACGATTTTATGGCTGAAGGTATGCGGAGCCGCACGGCGGAAGCATTTTTAAAGCGAGGTGATTCGCTGATTCGAAGCTTAGGCGAAGAGCATCTGACAAAAGACTTCAGTAAGGGCCAGGTTTTTCTGAACGTACCCTGCCTTTAAAATAATTTCGTAACTTTTGCTATTCATTTCAGTTTACAACCATTCATGAAAAAGACACTATCCCTCATTTTACTTATGGCTGCATTCGGCGCTCAGGCTCAGACAACTTCTCCCAGGAATACTACCGTGGGAAGCATTGAACGCCTTAGCGCTGAGCTCGACGCCGTACTAAACATCGATCAGAAACCGGAAGTCCTTGCCGAAGGCTTTAAATGGACCGAAGGACCGGTGTGGGTGGAAAAACATCAGATGCTGCTTTTTTCCGATATCCCGCAAAACAAAGTGTTCAAATGGACCGAACCTAGCGGTTTGGAGCAATATCTTTTCCCGGCGGGCTATAGTGGCACCGACGACGGTGGGCGTGAGCCTGGCTCGAACGGGCTTCTGCTGGATAAGAATGGCAACCTGGTGCTGTGTCAGCACGGCGATCGCCGGCTTGCCCGGATGGATGCACCGCTTGATAAGCCTGCAGCCCGCTTCTCGACCATCGCATCCTCTTATGACGGTAAAAAATTCAATAGTCCGAACGACGCGGTACAACATAGCAACGGCGATTTCTATCTGACCGATCCACCCTACGGGCTTGCTAAGAAAGAAAATCAGGAACTCGATTTTCACGGGGTGTACCGTATCGGGAAGAAGGGCGAGGTAACGTTGCTGATAGACAGTATTAACCGACCCAATGGGATCGCCCTGACCCGCGATGAAAAGCATCTATTGGTGGGGAACTCCGAAGGCGAGCGGCCTTACTTATACGCCTATGAACTGGATAAGCAGGGGAACGTGAAATCGGGAGGCATTGTATTCGATTTTTCACCCTGGGGTGGCGGACCCGACGGCTTTAAAGTGGCCAAATCGGGTGTTATCTTCTCAAGCGGCCCCGGAGGTATCTGGATTCTGGATGCAGATTACAAAGCTATCGGACGGATACGGATTCCACATGCTGTGTCCAATTGCGCATTGTCTGACGATGAGAAGACACTGTATATCACAGCAAATCATCAACTTGTAAGGGTTAAGCTAAAGTAGTCTGTCCGGATGTTCGGG
Organism: Albibacterium sp.; assembly: GCA_036796375.1. Lineage (GTDB taxonomy): Bacteria > Bacteroidota > Bacteroidia > Sphingobacteriales > Sphingobacteriaceae > Albibacterium. The sequence continues at coordinate 9,429 of DAIRDA010000036.1, read as the reverse complement.
TTTTATTCAACAAATACCCGCCTCGGGTGTTTAGGAGAAAGCAATCATTAAATCCCGAGAAGCATGGAAAACCATTTAGACTTTACAAAATCGGTGTGGACCAGCAATGTTCATCCAAAGGCATATCCGTCATTAAACGGCGACCTGGAGGTGGACGTCGCTATTGTAGGCGGCGGTATCACCGGTATTACGGCAGCCTACCTGCTGGCATCACAGGGGAAAACCGTGGCCGTTCTTGAATCGCATTCAATTGCGAAAGGTTCTACCGCTTATTCAACCGGAAACCTATACTGCCCTGTGGGTGAGCGTCTTTACAGCATTCAGTCGAAGCACGATTCAGATGCTTTGAGGATGTTGGTCAACAGTCGCTCTGCAGCGATCAACTTCATTGAACAAAAAGTACAGCAGCATGCCATCGACTGCGATTTTCAACGGGTACCCTGGCATTTGTTCAGCACCAGCGATCCGAACAGCAAAGATTCGGAAGTAGAAAAGGAGTACGAAGCAGCACTTGATGCGAGAATAGAACCCGATAGCCGCATTCCCGCTAATTTTCCCTACAAAAATGTGTCGCGGATTACCACTATTAAAGATCAGGCGCAGTTTAACCCCTATGCCTATGTAGTAGGCCTGGCAGCTGCCATCGATTCACCTGGTTGTCGAATTTTTGAAAACACCAAAGTAATCGATGTGCAGGACGGATCGCCCTGCATCGTGAAAACGGCAGGAGGCACCGTTAAGGCGAAAAAAGTAATTATGGCGACGCATTCGCCTAAAGGAATATACGAGGTGCATACCAAGATGGAAGTATATCGCGAATTTGCGATGGCCGTTCGTATACGCGGACCGCTTCCGGAGGCCGGTGTTTACTGGCACGTGACCGGCTCAAATCAATTTTCAGTACGCCCCTATTCCAATCAGGACGGGCAGTATCTGATTGCTTTGGGCGAACCCTATCTGGTGGGCACCAAGGAAAACAATCAGGAATTGCTGAAAAAGATTGAGTCATACCTGCGTGACCGCTTTGATGTGGAGGAGATTGTATATAGTTGGGCTGCCCAGAGCTATAAGGCAGGCGACGGACTGGCATATATTGGTACGAGTCCGCTGCAAACCAATACCTACATCGCAACCGGCTTTAAGGCCGACGGACTTACCTACGGTACGCTGGCGGCGATGATTATTACCGAGTTGATTAACGACCGTGAGAGCGACTGGTCTAAACTCTATAATCCGTCACGTTTTACACCGCTGGCCACTGCCAAGCAGTTTATAAAGGAAAACATCAATGTTGCAACGCACCTCATGAAAGACTACCTCTTTTACGGAGAGGTAAAAGAACTCACTGAGATTGGCCCGGGCGAAGGGAAGCTGGTTGAAATAGAAAATGAAAAAATTGCCGCCTACCGGGATGAGCAAAATAAGCTACACGTGGTCTCCTCCGTTTGTCCGCATATGGGCTGCATTGTTCACTTTAATAAAACTGAAAAGAGCTGGGACTGCCCATGCCATGGAAGCCGGTTTACGGTAGACGGAGAAGTGATCGAAGGACCGTCATACCACGATTTGGCGCGACCTTCCTTTCCCGACGAAAATAAAGACAGATAAGGAGTAGTTTTCCGGCAATAATCATGAACTTTGTGTCCTTTATAATTTTGTGCCCTTAGGATAAAAAATGAACTGGATACTTTTGATCATTGCCGGACTTTTTGAAGTTGGATTCGCTACCTGCCTTGGCAAAGCGCGTGAAACCTCCGGACAACCTGCTACGCTATGGTTTGTAGGCTTTTTGGTTTGCCTAAGCATCAGCATGTACCTGCTTATACTGGCCACCCGCACATTGCCCATCGGTACCGCCTACGCGGTGTGGACGGGGATTGGTGCTGTGGGAAGCGTCTTGATGGGCATCTTTTTCTTTAATGAGCCTGCGACCTTTTGGAGAATTTTCTTTCTTCTTACCCTAATTTCTTCCATTATCGGCTTAAAAGCGGTGTCTGCGCATTAAGAGCCTCTGCTTAACGCTAAAATAAATATTTTCAAAAAACATGCGCCCAATTACGAACATTTCGTATATTTACGAATAAACCGTAATTCCCATGAAAAAACTTACCCCGCAAGAAGAAGAAGCCATGCAGTTGATATGGCAGAATAATGGAGGATTCGTAAAGGAAATTCTTGATCTGTTTCCTGAACCGAAAGTTCCATACACAACGCTTGCTTCTACATTCAAAAA
>DAIRDA010000036.1:0-7096 GCA_036796375.1 Albibacterium sp. | reverse complement strand
GCATTGGCGCTCTTCTATTTGGGTTATCGATTCTTTCTGAAGGATCTGACCTTCTACCGTCTGAACCGGTATTATTTTCTTTTAGCTTTTATTTTCGCTTCCCTTTACCCAGCGGTCGACTGGCTTGCCTTGTTTCAGGAACGCGTAGCGATTCCGGCGACGATGATGAGTCTGGCAATGGAGTGGGAAGCAGTAGCTATTGCAGAGCAGTCTTTAAGCATGACAAACGTCGTCGAATATTTGTTCTGGATAAGTGCGGGAGTATTTACAGTGCGACTGCTCATCCAACTGTCGGGCATCTGGCGAATTCACGCGAAATCTACTCCTTCGCACTGGAGAGCGTATGCCTATCGGAAATCGGCCGAAGATATTGTTCCGTTTTCTTTTTGGAAAAACGTCTATATGAATCCCGATCGTCATCTGGAAAACGAATACGATCAGATTCTTGAGCATGAATTTGTTCATGTAAAGCAACTACATAGTCTGGATATTCTACTGACCGAATTTGTCGTACTTTTCTTTTGGTACAATCCCTTTTGCTGGTTACTTCGCAGCGCCGTGCGGGAGAATATTGAATTTATTACGGACCGCAAAGTACTGGCCTCTGGAGTCGACAGAAAAAGTTATCAGTACAGTCTTTTGAATATTAGTACGCTTTCCAATCAGCCTGTAATGGGCAACCATTTTAATTTAAAAAACCTAAAAACACGCATTATGATGATGAACAAGAAACGAAGCTCGACCGCTCACCTGAGCAAGTATGCGCTTATTTTACCGATTGTTGTTGCCGGATCCCTGGTATTCGGACTATCCCACGCCGGAGAAAGCGAATCCCTTCCAATGGAAACCAAACCATTTGATTTCCAGGTCGTCGCTGATGGAAACGCGGAAGACAAACTTGCGAAGAACGAAATAATCCATATTAAGGAAGCGGTCCATGAGGATAGGCAGCAGGACACGCTCAAAAAGGACACCGCCAAGAAAACCGTCCTAACAGGTGTAGGTGTAAAGTCTGACACTTCAAAACAAAAACCTTTATACGTTTTGGACGGCGAAATCTTCACCGGTAAGCTGGATCAAATAAAACCGGAAGACATTGAAAGGATTGAGGTATTGAAAGGAGAAAGTGCCGAAGCCTTATACGGAGAAAAAGGAAAGCACGGAGTCATTGTAGTAACTACTAAGGTAGGGTCAAAACAACCCGGATCAATTACGATTCGACCAGCCGTAGCGCAGGACTCTGTATTCAGCAATCCGGATGTTTCGCCCAGTCCTATAGGAGGCTTTGAAAGTTTTTTTCAATTTGTAAGTGAAAATTATAGATATCCAAAGGCTGCTGTCGACGCTAAAGTAGAGGGAAGGGTTATTCTTCAGTTTGTTGTTGAAAAAGATGGTTCGCTGGTTGATATCAAAACCTTGAGAGACCTAGGGCACGGAACGGGTGAGGCGGCGGTCCGAATGCTGAAAACTGCTCCGAAGTGGAACCCTGCTACGAGGCATGGAGAACCAGTTCGGGTTCAATTTACCCTCCCGATTCAGCTTAATCTTGCGCCCACAGACAAGACTCCGGAAAATAAGCCGGCTAATCCTTCCGATTAAGTTCAGGCTAACAGAATTGCAGGCCAGGCCTCAGACGATTTATATCGCATCATCGCCTGGCCTGATTCGTTGATGAAAACAAATACTTCACCGTAGAACCAACTGCTTATGCAATTTCAAAAGCGTTCGTCCTGGTTCGATGCAAAAACCGGGATGAACCTTGGAGCATTGGATAATGGTACTCCGCGTGGCCGTCAGCCATCGGAAGCGTTCCGCGTTCGGCAGCATGCCTATAGCGCCTCCCTCCTTTCCTCCCTGGCATATTTTCTCGAAAGAGCGTAAATGATTTTCAACCTCCTGCATATTAAAGGCCCCGGAGAATATTTTCAGCCGGTCTGCGTCGAGCGTGAAAGCCGCTTCCAGAAAGCGAAGTTTCGCGCTGTAGAGCACCACACCGATATTCAGGAACTCTTCACGTTCTACCTGGGGAACCAGTCGCACAACGGCGTATTCATATAAGTGATTCTCGGGCATTGATGGCTTCTTTTACAAAAATTTCTGAATGAGCGATTCTTACTTTTAAATATTCGGCATAGGCGCCACGGTGCTCTTCCGGACTGGTAAAGGGGCTATCCTTCAGCAGCCAGTCGTCCGGTATCAGCTGTACAATTCCCTCGATAACCTCATCGGTCAATACCGCTCTGAAGTCCTGATCGACCGCTTCCAGTTCGGATGCTTCAGCCAGCAGTACATGGTCCTTGATCTTTGCGAACGGACGAAGTGCCTGTTCTTTCCAGTTATCCCAGGAATGGTGGAAATAGAACGCGGCTCCATGATCGATCAGCCATAATTCGCTTTTCCACAGCAACATGTTGGTGTTGCGCGCGGTACGATCGACGTTGGTAATCAGACTATCGAGCCACACGATCTGTGAGGAAAGGTGACTGTCTACTTTAGAGGCAACCGGATCGAAGGTGATAGAACCCGACAGGTAATGGAGCGCAAGGTTCAAACCAATGCTGAATTTAAGGAGATCCTGAATTTCTTCATCGCCTTCTGTACGACCGAAGGCTTCATCCAGGTTGGCGAACACGAGCTCCGGAACTTTAAATCCCAGCACACGGGCAATTTCACCGCCAATCAATTCAGCAATCAGCGCCTTTACGCCTTGTCCGGCACCCTTAAATTTCAATACGTATAAAAATTCATCGTCAGCCTCGGCGAGCGCTGGCATGGAACCGCCTTCTCGAAGCGGGGTCACATAGCGGATCACGTTGACCGTACGAAGTTGAGGGGTATCTTGTTTCATTTTCAGCGATTTAAATATAACAATCGGCAAAATCCAATATCATATGGATTACCAATCCCAGACCGACTAGTCTAAATTTAGGAAAAAAGACCATAATAGCGTACAAAGGAAGGATGTAATAGGAGTGCAAAGGATGAAAGCCGATACTGCAGCGCATGGGATCGTAAATAGGTACGGCGATCAAATGGTCGAGATCAACCAACATGGTGGCCGACATAATGAGAAATGCTTTTTTCCAGTGATCTTTGAAAAAAAACATCGCTACGATGAGCGGAACCAAAAAGTGTAAGACAATATGAATCATTGGCCGGGGCTTGTGAATGTCTTGTAATTGAACGATGAGGCCTGCACTGTTTGAATCGGGGCGTTATAGTATAATTTCATAAAGTAATCCCTGCTGTTCGGGAAATAAAAAACGAAATTAAAAAACTCTTAAGCAATCTGTACTTATTTCTTACTTTTATTATTCTAAACGCATATTAAAGATATTTCTAACTTCAAGATAAACGCATGACCTACCAGCCAAACCCCTACCGTTACGAAAATATGAAGTACAATGTTTGTGGTAAGAGCGGACTCAAGCTACCTGCCATTTCATTGGGTTTGTGGCATAATTTCGGAGACGATTTTGCTCACCGAAACAAACAAGCAATCTGTCACCAGGCCTTCGACCTGGGCATTACGCATTTTGACCTGGCAAATAATTACGGTCCGCCTGCAGGGAGTGCGGAGATTGCTTTCGGACGAATTCTCAGGGAAGACTTCCGCAGCCATCGTGATGAGCTGGTGATTTCCTCCAAGGCGGGTTATGACATGTGGCCCGGACCGTATGGGGAATGGGGAAGCCGAAAATATTTGATCGCAAGCTGCGATCAGAGTCTTAAGCGGATGGGGGTCGATTATGTGGATATTTTTTATTCGCATCGGTTTGATCCGAATACTCCTTTGGAAGAGACCATGATGGCCCTGGATCATATTGTTCGCTCAGGCCGGGCGCTTTATGTGGGTATATCGTCTTATAACTCCCGGCGTACCCGTGAAGCAGCTCAGATACTAAAGGAACTGGGCACTCCCTGCCTGATTCATCAGCCCAGCTATTCCATGTTAAATCGTTGGATTGAAAAAGATGGGCTTCCGGACACACTTGATGAACTGGGTATGGGCAGTATCGTATTCTCGCCGCTTGCGCAAGGCATGCTGACAACGAAATATCTTCAGAACATTCCGCAAGACAGCAGAGCGGCCCAACAGAAATCGCTCGACCAACACTTCCTGAGTGAAGAAAATCTATCAAATATCCGCGCGTTGAATCAAATTGCGGAACGGCGAGGACAAACGCTTGCTCAAATGGCAATTGCCTGGGTATTGCGCGACGGACGAATTACCTCTGCCCTGATAGGAGCCAGCCGTCCGGAACAGGTGGTCGATTGTGTAGGCGCCCTCGACAATCCGGATTTCACCGCAGAAGAGCTGGCAGAGATAGACCGCTATGCAAAAGACGGGTCCATTAATCTTTGGGCGAAATCGATCGAGCTGTAAAGAAGCGGTTTGAATTTTTTAAATATTAATTACCTTAGCGCGGCGCTAACAACACAGGCGGCACATATCATATGAAGAATCTAAAGATTGGTTTACTGGGTAGGGTGGTGATTGCCATCCTTTTAGGGATTGTTGCAGGAATGTTTTTCCCGGATTGGATTTCACGAATCTTTATCACCTTCAATTCATTATTCAGTAACTTTCTGGGATTTGCCGTTCCTTTGATTATTCTGGCGCTTATCGCTCCCGGAATAGCCGATCTTGGTAAAAGCGCTGGTAAACTTTTGTTGCTCACTTCAGTATTAGCGTACGGGTTTACTATCCTGACAGGCTTCTTCACCTATCTTAGCTGCACGATTTTCTACCCTACCTTATTGGGAGGTAACGGCGGCGTTCCGGAGATAGACAATGCTGTTAAAACCCTGGAACCCTATTTCACACTCAACATGCCTCCTCTGCTGGATGTCATGAGTGCCCTGATCTTCGCATTCGTGATGGGTTTGGGAATGGCCTTCGTTCAGGGAAATGTACTGAAACGCTCTTTCGACGAATTTAAGGCAATCATCATGGCCCTGATCAATCATGCCATCATCCCGATACTTCCCTTCTACATATTTGGTATTTTCCTTAATATCACCATTGCTGGCCAAATCAGTAGCATCTTGTCAGTATTTGTCAAGATCATTGTGCTAATATTCATTCTGACGGTGATTCTGTTGCTGATCCAGTTCATCATTGCTGGTGCAGTAGCCAAAGTAAACCCGTTTAAAGCGTTAAAAAATATGATGACGGCTTACCTGACCGCGCTCGGAACGCAGTCGTCGGCTGCAACCATCCCGGTTACCTACCAACAAACCTTGAAAAACGGTGTACAAGAGGACGTAGCAGGATTTGTGATCCCGTTATGTGCTACGATTCACCTTTCTGGCAGCATGCTGAAAATCACCGCCTGCGCCATGGCCATTATGATGATGACTGGAATGCCCATCGTTCCGGAAGTCTTTATCGGCTTTATCTTTATGCTGGGCATCACCATGATTGCAGCGCCCGGTGTACCCGGAGGCGCCATCATGGCAGCATTGGGGGTGTTGTCAAGTATCCTTGGATTCGATGAACAGGCTTTGGGTATGATGATCGCGCTTTACATTGCCATGGATAGTTTCGGCACCGCGTGCAATGTAACTGGTGACGGCGCCATCGCCTTGATTATCAATAAAATTTATAAGAAAGAAGTAGCTCAGGAATTTACAGGAACCACCGAGGTGGGTTTATAAAAATCTGCCCTGCTCCGATAAAGACTACCCTATTCGGAACGGATTAAAATCTATTCCGAATAGAAATCGGCCAGCGATCCAAAGTAGTCTTCATCCCATCCCTCGGTGATGTTAGCAAAATCTTCATCAGGGATGTTGCTATGATGCAACTCTACCGAAGTACCCCGATTATGAGGATGTAATTTAATGGTCACGATAGAATCTTCATTTTCCTCGCCAAAGTACCATTGCTGAACGATTTTCCGGTTTTCTTCGAACAGAATATTTTTCCCTACGATACTTTCGTCCCAAAGAGCAAATTCAGTTCCCTCTTCTGCACGCATCTCTGCTTTAGCGCCCGTCCATAATTCAATAGTAGGTTCTTTGGTTAAGGCCAGGTATACCTCTTCAGGAGGAGCAGGAATGATATAATATTTTTTGTATTCTTTCATCATGTATTTTTTTTAAAGACTAGTCTGCAACGGGAATGTTCCATCCCATGAGTTTCATCACCTCCTCAAACTCCGGGCGAACCGTTGCTTTTATAAGCGTTTTAGTATGGGTAACCGGGTGATTGAAACGTAGTTCGGATGCATGAAGCAGCATATGCGTCATATCCCATTGTTCCTTAAAGAAACGGTTTTGCTTGTTACAACCATGCTTGCGGTCGCCAATGATGGGATGAAAGATATGGGCAAAGTGCTTCCGTAACTGGTGCATTCTGCCGGTGGTAGGTCGCGCTTCTACCAGCGAGTAACGCGAAGTAGGGTGCTTTCCAAGAGCAATGGGTAATTCAGTCCGGTCAATGGTTTTAAAGGCGGTAAACGCGTCCTGGATCTGACCGTTTTCTTTCACAAGGGGATAATCAATGTCCATTTCGTCGGGGGCGTACCCCCGCACAATGGCCAGGTAAGCCTTTTCCACCTCGCCGTTCATAAACTGTTGATGCATGGCTTTTTCTACATCCTTGTTGAGAGCAAAGAGCAAGACTCCGCCTGTTTTTCGGTCAAGCCGATGTACGGGACTGACATGCTGGCCTATCTGCATTTTCAAAAGTTGAAGCGCAAACTCCTTGGCATCTCGGGCGATGGACGAACGATGAACCAATAATCCGTGCGGTTTATTAATAGCGATCAGATCGGCATCTTGGTAGATTATTTCAAGCATGTAACATTTTTTACGAAGATAGCCATACTCAACGTTTTTTAAAACTATTTCAAAAGCAACCTGTTGAAAATACAGAAACAACTCATTATCAACATATATTAAAAAACGAATTAAATTAAAGTATTATGAAAAAGCTATTTTTAAGCGTAATTGCTACAGCTGTGTTTACATTCGCGATAGGCACCGTGAATGCCCAGGAGATCCCGGAAAGAGATACCCCTACCCCTGAGACGCCAAGGGTACCTGAAACACCTGAACCGGAACCAGATACACCTACTGTACCGGAACC
>DAIRDA010000035.1:7223-14705 GCA_036796375.1 Albibacterium sp. | reverse complement strand
CAGCGTTGTCGCTAAGTTCCTGCTTGCCTTCGTTATTGCAGCCTGCCAGCAGCGCCGCGGCAAGCAGCATAAATACGCCGTTTTTTTTCATGGGAATGGTGTGTTTTTTATTGTGCGATAGAGCCCTTTGCTTCCATCGGATGATCGCTGAGCCCGGGTTAGCGGGGTTCGCGGCTTAAAAATATGCATAAAAAAGGAATGCGAGGAAAAAGCGCGATGTTTTTGTCATAAAAGGAATTTCATTTGTATTTTTACCGGAATTGCTGTGATCAGACAGCGTGATAATGCAGATGATAATCGAATATGAGTGAAGAAATAGATCCAAATGGATTGCCTCCAGGAGAAGGAAATGAAGAGGAAACAACGAGCAGCCGGGTAATACCACTTTCAGGTTTATATGAACGATGGTTTTTAGATTATGCATCCTATGTTATTCTGGATCGGGCCGTCCCCTATATTAACGATGGATTGAAGCCGGTTCAGCGTCGCATTCTGCACTCGCTGAAGGAGCTGGATGACGGACGTTTTAATAAAGCTGCCAACGTTATTGGAAATACGATGAAGTATCACCCGCACGGGGACGCTTCTATCGGCGACGCGATGGTTCAGCTGGGTCAGAAGAATTTGCTGATCGAAACGCAGGGAAACTGGGGCGACCCGGTTACGGGCGACTCGGCCGCGGCACCGCGTTATATCGAAGCGAGGCTTTCCAAATTTGCCCTTGATGTGGTTTTCAATCCTGACACAACGGTCTGGCAACTGAGCTATGACGGCCGTAACCGGGAGCCGGTAACCTTGCCGGTGAAGTTCCCCCTATTGCTCGCTCAGGGAGCGGAAGGGATTGCGGTGGGACTTGCCACTAAAATTATGCCTCATAATTTTAATGAGCTGCTGGATGCTTCCATCCAGTCCTTAAGAGGTGAACGGCCGAATCTGATGCCCGATTTTCCGACCGGTGGGCTGGCCGACTGTTCTGCCTATAATGAAGGGATGCGCGGAGGAAAAGTTAAAATCCGTGCGAAGATTGAGGAGCGCGATCGTAAAACGCTGGCGATTACTGAAATTCCCTACGGAACCACCACCGGAGGAATTATTGAAAACGTGATTGCAGCGAATGATAAAGGGAAAATCAAGATCAAAAAGATCGAAGATAATACTGCCAAGGATGTTGAGATTATCGTTCATCTGGCACCGGGTGTGTCGCCGGATGTGACCATCGATGCATTGTTTGCGTTTACAGATTGCGAAGTCTCGATTTCACCCAATACCTGTATTATCAAAGACAATAAGCCTTACTTCATGAGTGTGAATGATGTGCTTATTGAGAACACCAAAATAACCAAGTCGCTCCTCAAGCAGGAACTCGAGATCCGTTTGAAGGAGTTGATGGAGAAGATTTTCTTCAGTTCGCTGCTGAAAATATTTATTCAGGAAGGGATGTATAAGCACCCCGACTATGAAAGTGCCGGAAACTTCGAGGCTGTGGTGGATGTGCTGAACGGTTTGTTTACACCCTTCTTTCCTCAGTTTTACCGGCCTATCCTGGCGGAAGACTACAAGAAGCTGATCGATAAGCCGATGAGCAGCATTACGCGGTTTGATGTGAAGAAGGCCGACGAGTTAATGAAGGGTCAGGAGAATGAAATTAAGGAAGTAAAGCATCATTTGCGGCATCTGGTAGATTATACGATTGCCTGGTTCGAGCGACTGAAGGAGAAGTATGGTGCAGGCAAAGAGCGTAAGACCGAGTTGCGTACTTTTGAGAAAGTGACTGCAGCGGCCGTTGCGCTACCTAATCAAAAGTTTTATGTGAACCGGGCCGACGGATTTATCGGTACGGGATTGAAAAAAGATGAGTATATCGGCGATTGCTCCGACCTCGACGAAATCATTGTTTTTCGCGAGGATGGGCAGTTTATCGTCACTAAGATTCAGCAGAAGGTGTTCGTGGGCAAGGGTATTATCCACGTGGCCGTTTTCCGCAAGGGCGACGACCGCACCGTGTACAACCTGGTGTACCGCGATGGGCAAACGGGTGTGTCGTATGTGAAGCGTTTTTCTATTCTGGGTGTTACCCGCGATAAAGAATACGATTTAACTTCCGGTTCGAAGGGTTCCAAAGTAGTGTACTTCACGGCCAACCCGAACGGGGAGGCAGAGGTCATTAATTTGCAGCTGCGTCCGCATTCCAAGCTTCGGAAAACGCAGATCGACTTAGATTTTGCAGAAATAGCGATAAAGGGAAGAGGGTCGAAAGGGAATATTGTGACGAAATATCCTATTAAAAAGATCACGCTGAAAGCCAAAGGGGTTTCGACGCTGTCGGGCAGGAAGATCTGGTACGATGAGATTTTGGGTCGTCTTAATGTAGACGAGCGCGGGAAATACCTCGGCGAGTTTGACGGCGATGATAAGATATTTGTGTTGATGCAGGATGGTAGTTATGAATTGCGTCCGTTCGACCTGACAACGCATTTTGATGCACATATCAGTCGCATAGAGAAGTACAATCCGGATCGGGTATACACGCTGATTCATCAGGATGGGAAGTCGCATTATTATTATGTAAAGCGTTTCCTCATTGAAAATACAGCCCTCGGTAAGCGCACGACGCTCATTAACGAAGAACCCGGGTCGAAAATGATTCTTGCGACGAATGCTTTGCAACCGAAGGTGAAGATTGAGATCACGAAAGGTAAGTCGAAGACACCGGAAAGCTATGAGGAAGATCTGGTAAGCTTCATCGATGTGAAAGGAATGAAGGCGCAGGGAAATCGATTGACGCCGCATGAGGTGGTGAACATTGAACTGATCAGTGAAGAGGAACCCGACGAGCCTGCGAAGTTTGGTGGTCCTGAGGGTAGTGGGCCGGAGAGCAGCGATGAGGAAGCGGGAGGCTTAGCCTCAGCGGCTGGTAGCGGTACTGCTACTGCACCTGCTGCGGAAGTAAAGGAAAGTTTGGCTGAAACATCCCCCAATGGATCTGATCAGACCGAAAATCCCGAGCCGTCCAAAAAGCTTGAGCTGGAAATAACCAATCCCGACGACGTCGAGATTGACGACAAAGGACAGATAGGTTTATTCTAGTAAAGCTGCTTGTTTTGATTTCTAGCAAAGCTGCTTGTTTCGATTGCAGTCATCGGAGGTGTATAAAAAACAAAGCCTCCTTCTGGTTCATAACCAGAAGGAGGCTTTTGTGTTAACAGCTTCGCATTTATCCGAAAGCCTTTATGAACTTATCCACTTTCGGTTTGATGACCGCAGCGCAATAAGGTTGGTTCGGATTCCGGTTGAAGTAGTTTTTATGATAATCTTCCGCCTTGTAAAAGGTGCTTGCTGGTGATACGGCCGTCACGATCGGATCTTCAAAAACTCCTTCTTCGGTCAGCCCCTGAATAAAGGCCTTCGCGATCTTCCCCTGCTCTTCACTGTGATAGAATACCTCGGACCGGTATTGGGTACCGACGTCGTTCCCCTGACGATTCAATGTGGTGGGGTCGTGCGTTTTGAAAAACACGCCTAATAAGTCTTTATAGCTTAACACTTCCGGGTCATAGTCAATTTCGATGACTTCGGCATGCCCGGTTTGTCCGGTGCACACCTCCTCGTAGGTCGGGTTCACGGTGGTTCCACCCATATAGCCGGGCAGTACCTCGTTGACGCCGTTTAGTTTCTGAAATATCGCTTCTGTGCACCAGAAGCATCCGCCTCCAAATGTTGCTTTCATAATATATTGTTTAATTGCCCTGAAATAATAGGTCAATGATTTACTGCAAATTTACTGATATTGAATATAAACTGGAATAGGTTTTAGTTTCAGCAGCTCTTCCGGCGTAATCAGCCGGTTCGGTGCGTGCTTGATATCGTTTTTGTAAAATATTTTGAAGCCGGTGAATTCAACGGGCTCCTTGTGGATATAATGTCTGTAGGTTCCTTTTTTCAATTCAGGAGCTCCCCAGCCATCCATATGCATGACAATCTGAACTTCCGGACGTAGCTTAATGTCCTTATAGTTTTTTACCATGCCTTGAGTAAAGCGGTGAACGACGAACACTTTGGGGGGTAATCCGTTTTCCTTCACTATTTGCTGTAAGTATTCGCTGGCATAGTTAATGTCGGCGGCATTGAAAGAACCAATCTTTTTCCCTGGGCGGGATCCGTCTTTCATGGAAAATTCCGGATCGATGCCCAGATGCACGTTCGGCATCTTCAGGTATTTTTCAAGACGCGGCAATTCATCCTGAATGGTGCTTAAGGCGACCTGAATGTCGAGGAATACCAGGGCATCGCGTTGCCTGGCGATCGATAGAACCGAGTCGATTTGTTTATCGGGCATCCGGTTTCTATATTTCCCGTCTTTACCAGCACTTCCCTGCGCAACCACGGCAATATAGTGTAGGGCAGGGATGGATTCAATGGTGCTGTCGGCCTTATTCCAGCGGTCAAGCTCCTTGTCCAAACGTGCAAGCATTTCTTTCGGAGGCAGCTCGCCTAAAATGCCCATGCGGGTGGAATATAAATTTCCATAGTAGGCGATGATACGCTTATTGGGCAGAATAGCCCCCGCAAGCGGTATCGGTTGATTTTTTGCAGGCCACTTGCCGGTCGTGTCGCCGTTGGTCAGTGCTTGCACCTGCTGCCGGAAAAGGGTTGAATCTACGAAAGGGCTTTTTTTCTCTTCCTTAGCGGGTGCCTCTTCAGTTGCCTGGGATAGTGAATCCTGATTCGCCGCTGAAGCCGTGCCTTCTCCGTTGGATTGTGCACAGGAGGCCATGAAGGCTCCTAAAAGGGTCGTCATCAGAAGGGCTGGAAAGGATCTTTTTATTTGCATCATAGCTTTACATTAATTTATGAAATCTGCCAAAAGAGCTCACGGGCAGTTTTTTTCCGCTGGTAGCTTCCAGAACCAGCTGGCCGGTCTCTAATTGCTGTACCGCAGGCATCTGTTTTTCGATAAGTGCCCGTATATGTTCAGCGACAAAGCCCGGCGTGTAGGTATTCAAAATAAAGAAGTGTTCGGAAGGCTCCAGGAGCTTCAGCGAATTACCTACCAGGTCTTCGATCTGGTTCTCCAGCTTCCATTTTTCACCTTTTGGTCCATGACCGTAGGCGGGTGGATCCATGATAATACCGTGGTAGCGTTTCCCGCGCTTAAGCTCTTTTTTTACAAACTTAAAGGCGTCCTCGACCAACCATCGGATATCCTTTAAGCCGGAAATTTCCTGGTTGCGGTTTGCCCAGGTGATCACCTGTTTGATGGAATCCACATGGGTGGTTTCAGCACCGGAGGCTTTCGCCATCAGGGAGGCAGCTCCGGTATAGGCAAATAGGTTAAGCACTTGAGGTTGCGGGTTCTTGAAAGATTTCAGGACCCGGCCGATATAATCCCAGTTGGCAGCCTGCTCGGGGAAAACGCCGATATGTTTAAAGGCCGTAAGCGTAAGCTGCAAGGTGAACTTATCCTGAAAGCCAATGGCCCATTCTTCCGGAAATCCTTTTTTCTTTACCCACTGGCCTTTGGTAGCCGAGTCGCTCACGAAGCGTGCATGGTGCATGCGCTTCCAATCATCTTCGGGCAATACTTTCTTCCAATAAGCGCCCGGTTCCGGTCGGATCAGAATTGTTTTCCCAAAGCGCTCGAGCTTTTCCTGATCGCCGCAATCTATTAATTCGTATTCCTTCCACGACTTGGGTATTGTCAGAAGTCGCCCGCTCTCTTTCACCATGTGTAATTATTAAAAACTTTTCTTTGCAACCTTCATAAACGGACTTGCGAACACGAAATCGTTGAGTTCTTTGATGTCCGTATGGGCAATTTCTTTGTTCGATCCTTCCCATTTTTTGAGTCCCTGGTAGAGGAACAGGATATAGTCGCCTATTCCCATTACCGAACTCATATCGTGGGTTACCACCACGGTGGTTGATTGATATTCTTCTGTAAGTTCCTGAATCAGCTCGTCGATCAGAATCGAGGTCTGCGGATCCAGCCCTGAATTGGGCTCGTCTACAAACAGGTATTTCGGGTTCATGGCAATGGCCCGCGCAATTCCAACGCGCTTTCGCATTCCGCCGGAAAGCTCTGCCGGATAGAGTTTATTTGTGCCGGCAAGGTTCACCCGCTCAAGGCAAAAATCGGCACGTTCTTTCTTCTCTTCCTTCGATAGATCCGTAAACATCTCAAGTGAGAAGATGATATTTTGTTCAACAGTCATGGAATCGAAAAGAGCTGAATTCTGAAACAGCATTCCGATCTCTTTGCGGATCGGTATACGGTCTTCGAAGGAAAGTCTGGTGAAATCCTGGCCATCGTAGAGTACGCGACCGGAATCAGGCTTGTGGAGTCCGACCATGCATTTGAGCAGCGTACTTTTTCCAGACCCGGAACCACCGATAATGAGACTGATGCGTCCAGGTTCGAAAGTGGCAGAAATACCCTTCAGTACTTCATTGTCTCCGAACGACTTATTGACATCATATATTTCAATCATGTTGTAAAATTAAAGGCCTTTTAAAGCATTAAAGCGGTAATGATATAATCGAATATCAGGATGGTTATACAGCTGACAACTACGCTTTTCGTACTTGCCTGACCAACCTCGAGCGATCCTCCACGCACATAAAATCCCTGATAAGCCGATACGGAAGTGATGATAAACCCAAAAACAAAGGCCTTTACCAGTGATACGGCAACGGTATAGCCGTTAAAATCGCTTGTGATTCCCTGGATATAGTCGGCAGGAGTAACCGCACCTGAAAGCGCACCCCCAATCAGGCCCCCTGTAATTGCCAGGAAGATCGATACAATCACCAGGAGCGGCACCATCGTGATTCCTGCCAGGATCTTGGGCAGAATCAGATAACCCGGGGCGTTGATGCCCATAATTTCGAGTGCATCAATCTGTTCCGATACGCGCATGGAACCAATCTGCGAGGAAATGGAGGAGCCAACTTTGCCCGCGAGTACCAAGGCTGTAATGGTTGGGCTTAGTTCCAGGATGCTTGAATCACGGTTGATTTGCCCGATAATGGAAGAGGGGATAAGATCGGATACGAGCTGGAAGGCAATCTGCATGGTCATAACTGCACCGATAAACGTCGATATAATGGCGACCAGGCCCAACGAACCAACTCCTACGCTGTCCATGTTTAAAATAATCTCTTTCCAGTAAATTTTCCATTTTTCAGGCTTTTTAAAAACGGACTTAATCAGGAGCAGATATTTTCCAAATTCGGTAAAAAACATAGATCTTTTGTTATGACGTAAATATAATGTTTTTTAATAGAGCGAAGAATATTTTCAGGTTACCCCATTTGGTGCTGAATTTTCGTAATTTAGATAGCAATTACGCTCATGGAACCAAATAAAAATAAATTTGCGCTTGTTACCGGTGCAACCAAAGGGATCGGCAGAGCCGTATCTTTCGCACTTGCCCAGGCAGGTTATTCAATCATCATCTGTGCCAGAAATCAGAAAAAACTTGA
>DAIRDA010000035.1:0-7123 GCA_036796375.1 Albibacterium sp. | reverse complement strand
CGCCAGGCCGTGCCTTCGGCCGCTTCCTATACCGTAACAAAATATGCGCTGGCGGGTCTAACTGCTGTATTGCGTGAGGAAATGAGAACCGCCGGTGTAAAAGTAACGGAAATTATTCCGGGCTCAACGCTCACCGCCTCGTGGGAGGGAACTGAAGTGCCTTCGTCTGAGTTCGTGCTGCCGGAGGATATAGCCGATGCTGTGCTTAGTATTCTTAAGATGAGTCCGGGTGCCAACGTCGATGAAATCCTTATCCGCCCGCTGAAGGGCCAGGTATAAGAAAGCTATAAAGAGTTGACTACTGTGTAAAAATATATGGATAAGAAGGTAACTACACGAAAAAACATACTCAAACGAAAGAAAATATGAATGTTAAAAGAGTAAGCTGGGGCCTGGTGGTCCTTTTCGTTGGCCTGATTTTACTGTTCACCAATTTAGACTATATTCAGTTTAATTGGTTCGCCGTATTTTCACTCTGGCCTGTCTTGCTGATCCTTGTGGGGCTCAGTTTCTTACTTCCGGAAAAAGAAGAAAGCAAATACGTTATGATTTTTGCTACGTTAGGCGTGCTTGTCCTGTTTGCTTACCAGGGTTTACGCACGCCGAGCGAGCCCTGGTTTAACGTCGACTTCAACACGGAAGATAACGGCGAATGGAAAGCGGAACAACCGGTGCATGCAGAACACTTTCGCAGAGAATTTGACGCGAACATCAAACGCGCCAGCCTTGCTCTTGAGGGCGGAGTTATCAGCTACGTGATTGCAGAAAGCACAGACGACCTGTTTGTTGCCGATACAAAAAGCCAGTTCAATTTTTCTTTGGCTGATAAGCGGGTTGGCGATCAGGTCGAACTCGATTTCGTGATGCGAAGCGAGGGCGAGAATACGGTAAAGGGTGATAACAAGGTGGTCATGCACCTTAATAGCCTTCCTTTTTGGGATATCAAATTATCGCTCGGAGCCGGAAAGGCTGATTTCGATTTGAGCGGGTACAAAATACAGAAGCTTGAAGTAGAAGGTGGCGTGTCGAGTGTTAAAATTAAGCTGGGAATGCCGCTTGAAGAAACCGAAATTAAATTGGAAAGCGGACTGGCAAGTTTCGAGATACTCATCCCTCGTGGTGCAGCCTGCCGGATTATAAGCGACTCTGCGCTGAGTTCCAACGATTTTGAAGGCTTTACCAAGCAAGCCGACGGCTCCTATGTAAGCGGCGATTATCAGAACGCCAATCGGAAATTCACGGTGGAGATGGAAAGCGGCCTGTCTCGCTTTCAGTTCAGACAGTATTAAGCGTGAGCGATAAGAAGTATATTTTAGTAAGGAGTGGGAAACCCGCAGGGCCTTACAGCCTGGAAGAGCTGAAGAGTTTGTCGCCGCGCCCGAACGATTTTGTCAAGATGGAGGGCGAGGACGATTATTACGAAATCCATGAAAACCGGGAATTAAGCCAGATGCTATCACTGCCCTATCAGGGCACCCGGCCTCAATATTTTGCAACGCTCGACAACCGTTTGCTTGCCTGGGGCATTGACATGTTCCTCAGTTTCGCTCTTTACAGCATCGTGGTACTGTTGCCTGTGCTTGCTTTTACAGAGCCGGACTCGCGATTGATCACTGTGCTGTTCAGCCTGATCACCATTCCTCCCATCCATATCCTGGCTTGCCTCTTTCTGGAGAGCTCTCGCTTTCAGGGAACTCCGGGAAAGCTTTTTCTGCGGATAAAGGTAGCCGACCCGCGAGGCCAGCGCATTACCTTCTCGCGTTCGCTCATCCGTAATCTCACGAAACTCATCGGCTATATCAGTCTGGGTATTGCCTTCTTTATCGGTTTTTTCGATAAAAAGCAACGATGCCTTCACGACCATGTCGCCGGGACAGTCGTTATCAAGGACCGGTTAACGGGTTAAATATGCCGGTTCTGAATGTCGACAGGCAAAGCGTTTTGTTAAGCTTCGTCCTTCGTGTTCCGAACCAATCCGATGCCGGAGAAGAAAAATATGACGCTGATAACACCCACCACGATGAGCGTTCTGTACGAATCGTTATACTGCACAAACTGGATGCCTGCGTAAATAAGGCCAATAATTCCCAGGATGGTTAGGATAGTTCCGAAAGTTCTTTTTACATTCATACAATATTTTTTAAGATACTTGCAACGGTTGCAATTTCTGTGCCTAATCCATCATTACAAAATGCACTCACGTCGGATAAAAGGCTAAGGCCTGATGCACGACCTATAAAAACAAGAACTACCCAATGAAAAAAGTCCAGCTTTTCGTATTATTCTTATTAGTCGTCCCCGGCATTTCTTTAGCACAGTCGCTAGACAAAGCCATCGCTCAGTCGTTCAGGCAATTCCAAAGTGATCCAAGCCTCGAATTTGGTACAGCCTCGCTGACGGTCCTCAACGCCAATACGGGCGAGGTAATTTTTGCGGAGAATGCCAATACAGGCCTGGCCACCGCCTCCACCCTTAAAGCCATCACCACGGCCTCTGCATACAGCGTCCTGGGAAGTAATTTTCGATACGAGACCAAACTGCTTTATTCGGGAACTATCCGCAACGGCGAGCTCGATGGCGACATCATCATCGTTGGTTCGGGCGATCCAAGTCTGGGAAGCGATAATTTTGAAGAGACCAAACCTGAACTGATTCTTCAGCGCTGGCTTACTGCCATTCAATCGGCTGGAATTAAAAGCATCAAAGGTTCGGTAATAGCGGACGATCGCCTCTTTAATGGGCACACCGCCCCATCAGGATGGACGTGGATTGATATGGGGCAATATTATGGTTCCGGGGTATCTTCGCTCAACTGGCGCGAGAATAAAGTAAAAATTAATATTTCGGCAAAGGGCCAGATAGGCGCCCTCACCACCCTTCAGGGAACGACACCTTCGCTTCCCTATCAGCGCATCGTAAACGAAGTAACCATTGGCAAAGCAGGAAGCGGCGATCAGGTATACGCCTTTTCAGCCCCTTATTCCTCAACCATCTACCTTCGGGGAAGCTATGCCAGCGATTTGAATAAGCAGATCGAAATTTCTGTTCCCGACGGTGCCTTCGACGCAGCCTTCAGCTTAAAAAGCTTTCTGCAAAACAACCAGATTCCGGTCGGAAAGGAAGTGAATACTGCTTTTTTGATGGAGAAAAACGGAATAAACCTTCCTGTAGACCTTAAGCAGCTCGATAGCTATTTGTCGCCCACCGTCAGCCAGATCAGCTACTGGTTTATGAAGAAAAGTATCAACCTATACGGGGAAGCGCTTCTTAAAACAGCATCCCTGAAAGCCAATGGCGACCAGGATACCCGCAAGGCCGCAGACTGGGAACAGAAGTATTGGGCAGCGAAAACAGGGGAGAAGCCGGGTGCTTTGCGCATCCGTGATGGAAGTGGATTGTCGCCTGAGAACCGGGTAACCACCATGGCCATGGCCCGTATTCTCTTGCAGGCTAAAAAGGAAAATTGGTTCGGGAGTTATTACGAAAATATGCCCCTGGTTAACGGGCTCAAAATGAAAAGTGGAACCATCAGCGGCGTTTTAGGCTACACTGGCTACCATACAACTCCCGACGGCACCCCTGTGGTATTTGCCTTCCTTATTAATAATCACCAGAGCAGCGCGCAGCCAATGCGGGTAAAAATGTTTAAGATGCTTGATGTCTTGAAATAACAAGCATTCCCAAAAGAGGGCTTACATTAATTCTCTGAAAATCCGTAACTTTGTATCACTATGGCATACAATCTTCAGGTATCAATCGATAAGGATTCAGGGTTTTGTTTCGGTGTGGTCTACGCTATTGATATGGCGGAAGATATTCTGGAAGAAGACGGCTACCTTTACTGCCTGGGCGACATCGTTCATAACGATGAGGAAGTTATGCGCTTAAAAGCCAGGGGGCTGCGTATTATCAGTCATGAAGACCTGCCCCGACTGAAAAACGAGAAGGTGCTTATCCGGGCCCATGGAGAAGCACCCGAAACTTATCGGGTGGCGCTTGAAAATAATATAACCCTGATTGATGCGTCCTGCCCCGTAGTTTTAAAGCTTCAGAACCGAATCAAAAGCTCGTTCGACGAAGATGAGAAGATCCTGATCTTTGGTAAACACGGCCATGCCGAGGTGATCGGCCTCCAGGGGCAAACCAATAATGAGGCCCTCGTATTTCAGGATATGGACGAACTAAATGCCCTGGACTTGCCGCATAAAATTACCCTCTATAGCCAGACGACCAAAAGTACCGACAAATTTTACGAAATAAAGGAGGAGCTGATTAGCCGGGGTTACGACGTACGCGCCAACGATACCATTTGTCGTCAGGTATCCAGCCGCTATGAAGATCTGGGAAGTTTTGCCGTTCAGTTTGATAAGATTGTTTTCGTATCCGGAAAGAAATCCTCAAACGGTAAAGTATTATACGACGTTTGTCTGAAAGCCAATCCAAACAGTTACTTCATCTCCGATCCCGCCGAACTACAGCCTGCGATGTTTCAGCCGGGCGAGCGGATAGGTATTTGCGGAGCTACCTCCACCCCCATGTGGCTGATGGAGAAAGTTCGCGATGTCCTGTTAAAATATTAAATCAAGGTCATAATATCCGACGGTCAACGCAGAATTGCGCTGAACAACTTAACTTTGCAATCTGAAATACATCAGATCTGCTGTACTGTGAAATGAAAAAAGGAATTCTATTAGTAAATCTGGGCACGCCCAATAGTCCTTCTGTGTCAGATGTCCGCCGTTATCTCGACGAATTTTTAATGGATGGGCGGGTCATCGATATCAAACCCATTCCGCGGAATCTGTTGGTGAGGGGACTCATCGTTCCTTTCCGTGCACCTCAATCGGCCAAACTCTATAAAGAAATCTGGACCGATCAAGGATCTCCGCTGCTCATCTATGGTCTGGCAAACAAGCGCGATCTTCAGGAAAAACTGGGCGATGATTATGTTGTAGCTCTGGGAATGCGCTATCAGAATCCAAGCATTGAATCGGCACTCAACGAGTTAAAGGAAGCGCGCGTACGCTCTATTCAGGTAATTCCCCTATTCCCGCAATATGCCTCTGCAACGACCGGGTCTGTGCACCAGAAAGTAATGGAAATTGTGGGCAAGTGGCAGGTTATTCCGGAAATCAGTTTTCTGAATTCCTATCATAACCACCCGGACATGATTGACATCTATGCTTCCAACGGAAAGAAACACGGCATTGAGAATTACGACCATGTCATCTTCAGCTTTCACGGATTGCCGCAGCGCCAGCTTATCAAAGCCGACTTAGGTAAATCGCATTGCCTGAAAAGCGGAACCTGCTGCCAAACGTTAACCGACACCAATTTCCACTGCTACTCAGCACAATGTTTTGATACGGCGCGACTAATCGCCGAGAATCTTCAGTTAAAGAAAGATCAGTACACCGTCAGCTTCCAGTCGCGCCTGGGAAAAGAGCCCTGGATCGAACCGTTCACCAGCGCTGTTATCGACGAACTTGCCAAGGCTGGAAAGAAGCGTTTGTTGGTTTTCTGTCCTGCCTTCGTAGCCGATTGCATTGAAACCCTTCACGAAATTGCGGTAGAGTATCAGGAAGACTTTGAAAAGGTAGGCGGCGAGAAAATACAGTTGGTGGAAAGCCTGAACAATGATCCACGGTGGATAGATATCCTCAAAGGATTTGTTGTTCCACAGGAGAATCCAGCACTCATCGAATCGAACTAACCCATGAGATTTATTGTTTTTAACTCCATTCTTCTTCTTGCGCTTGACTTCTATATTTATAAAGCCTTAAGGGCAACGAATATAAAATGGGCGAAAACAAAAACCTTTGGTATCCTCTGGTGGAGCTATTCAGCCTTGCTGTTTATCGGCATTATCGGGACTGTCTTTTTTGATCTGCGCTTAACCGTACGATCCATCGTGCTGGTCGCCTTCTTTATCACGTTCGTCACCAAATTGGTGTTCTCGCTGTTTTTTCTTATCGACGATGCACGACGTGGTGGAATATGGATTAAACGCCGTCTCCTTCCGTCCCCGGCAGCGAAACCCGAGTCGGAGCCCGCGACCAGCCAGGTGTTAAAAGCCGAAGAGCTCGAAGCGAAGAACGAAGAAAGCAGTATTACCCGGTCCGATTTTCTAGCCAAGACCGGAATTGTACTCGCAGCGATTCCGTTTACCACATTAAGCTGGGGAATTATTTCCGGGGCGTACGACTATCGGATCAGACGTCAAAAATTGTACTTGCCCAATCTGCCCAAAGCCTTTCACGGAATGACGATCGGCCAGATATCTGATATTCATTCGGGCAGCTTCTACAACCAGAAAGCCGTCGCCGGGGGAGTGGAGATGTTGCTCGGAGAAAAGCCGGATATGATCTTCTTCACGGGCGATCTGGTGAATAACCTGGCCTCGGAGCTGAAAGACTATAAAGATATCTTTGCGAAACTGCATGCCCCGCTGGGCGTATACTCAGTGCTGGGGAACCACGATTATGGCGAATACCACTTTGGTATGGGAGCTTCTCCGGCCAAGGCACGAAACCTTCAGCAAATCAAACAAGCGCAAAAGGAAATGGGCTGGGATCTGCTGCTCGATGAGCACCGGGTTATTAAAGTTGACAACGAGCAGATAGGCGTTCTCGGCATTGAAAACTGGGGTGCTGGCGGACGCTTCCCCCAATACGGCGATCTGAATGCCGCGTTGAAAGGGACCGATGAATTGCCCGTGAAGCTCTTGCTTTCGCATGATCCTTCTCACTGGCGTGCGCAGGTCT
Organism: Albibacterium sp.; assembly: GCA_036796375.1. GTDB lineage: Bacteria > Bacteroidota > Bacteroidia > Sphingobacteriales > Sphingobacteriaceae > Albibacterium. The sequence goes on along the minus strand of DAIRDA010000035.1, from coordinate 359 downwards.
TGGGAAACACCGATGTAGATGCCATGTTTAGCGGGCATACCCATGGTATGCAGTTTGGCCTTCGCACCAAGCATTTTCAGTGGAGCCCCGTTCAGTTTATCTATAAGGAGTGGGCCGGCCTCTACGAGGAAAATAAGCAGAAGCTCTATGTCAATACCGGATTCGGCTTTCTAGGCTATCCGGGTCGTGTAGGCATTCTTCCTGAAATTACGATTTTCGAACTTGTCAGCGGTACCCAGGCCAGCTAAGAAAAATCTGTAACAATCGATCTTTCTCGCGGTCTAAATGTAAAACCAGCAGATCATGGCAGTCAAAATGTCTCAGCGAGAAACGATTAAAATTTCCCTTCAGTCGATCGG
>DAIRDA010000034.1:8034-14723 GCA_036796375.1 Albibacterium sp. | reverse complement strand
ATTTCGATTAATGGGAGATTAAGTAATAGCCTATGAATCCACTAAAAATCCATATCGTCGAGGACGAAATTATTATTGCCTACGACCTTCAAGATATTCTCTCGGACCTGAATTATGTCGTAAAAGAAATTTCTATGTCAGTTGAAGAAGCGACCGCCAAACTTGCTACTGATGATTCCGACCTCTACATTCTCGACATTAACCTTAAAGGTCCGAAAAGCGGATTTGAGTTGGGGAGGATACTTCTTGAAATGAAAAAGCCCTTTATTTATATGTCATCTACTGCCGACAGGCAAGTGCTCGAAAAGGCCAGACAGCACGTTTTTCTTGAAAAACCATTTGATGTAGACGATATTATGGAAGCGATTGAAAACGCGGTTAAAGATTAACTGAACTTAGAAGGTTATACCTTGATCCAGCAGTAAGCGATTATCAATCTCCCTGTCAATCTCAATGAATCCGGGATACTTTAGCAACTTGTCGCCGATCATAATCGCAGGTTTGATTTTAATGGTAACGATCGCATTTCTTTCCATTTTGTCGCGGGTTGCCCTCACAAATTGCTCAATATCATGCCTTACAGAATCGTTCACCAGAAAAGAATAAATATTGCTGCTTAGCGGCAAGGTCACTTCTTTCGTTTCGTTCGGCGCAACATCAATAAGTTCATTAACGGTGCCTTCTGTAAAACTGTGTTTGTTTATCAATATCTCATAGTCGAAATGCTGAATTGCCGCGTAATTTCCTGTTGGATTGGTGATACTCAGGGTAAGGTCTGCATTTAAGGGAATATTTTTACTGATGAAGCCCAACGCTAAAGATGGCACTCCGGCCAGGTTCAGTTCCTCTCGGTTGAATAATTTTCGTACATCGGTGCCCGACAAGGTAATGTTTTCCACCCTTGAAATGCTGTATTTGCAGTCGGCCAGTGTCTTCAATTCTTTCGCCTGCTGGCCGATGCCGCAGCCCAGAAATCCAACCGTCAACAACATCAATATTATCTGATAGAACGTTCCTTTCATTTGTCTATATATTTTGCTGATAAATCTTTAATCCGAATATTCTTGAAGTCGACGGGCTGCCCTTCGCTTTGCAGTGCGATATACCCTGACCGAAGCGGCGTGCCGGGAATAAAAATTTTGGGGTCTGCGCCATTCATCGTGCCTCCCCCCATTTGGGGTTTTGAATACCGAAGTACCGTATCTCCATTTATGATATGAGTTACAAGCGAATCGCCCAATACAATAAGCTCAGCATGAACCCACTGATCGCCATTATACGTGTCCGAGCTAGAATTGATACAATGGTAGCGCGAAATTGATCCATCGTAAACGACATCAGTCCCCGGCGAGCACATGTTTCCTGTGGGACGCGACGCTCCATCACTCAATCCGCCTAAAAATTGCATCTCAACGGATATCGGCCAATCCTGTTCTTTGAGCATGGTTCGAGGGTCCTGAGAATGAAACATCACTCCACTGTTGCGAAGCGTGTATGAAGGCGCTCCCTGATGCAGTTCGCCTACAAATCTGTAATCCATTTTCAAGTGATAGTATGAATAGGGCGTTTTGTAATACAGGTGTCCAAATTGATCGTTAAAATCTCCATACTTATCGTACCGCACCTGAATCGTTCCATCCTCTACGCGAAAGGTATTGCCAGCGTTTACCCCAAATTCATGATGATGAATTTTTACCATCCAGTCGTCTATGTCACGACCGTTAAACAGGTCGACCCAAGCATCTTCCTGAGCAGAAGATCGGAGGAGTTGGCAAGCGCTTCCTGTGAAGAACAGAAAGAAAAGGAAGCATATCGAAAGGTGTCTCATGAAAAGATTGCTTATGTGAAGTTAAAGATAGAAAAATCATTCTATGTCGGACGTGGTTAAAATGTTTTCAAGTTCCAGAATCATCTGATAATCGGGCCGGGCGGTGTAAACACCTGTGCTGCCGTCTTTTCTTGTTCCCCTCACAAATAAATAAATAATGCCACCAAAGTCGCGCTCGTAACTGAATCCGGGCATCCTGACTTTTAAGTATCTCATCACAGCAACAGTATATAAGAGATATTGCAAATGATAATTATTCGCGGTCATTGCCTCATGGAGCCGAAGCGGTTCATAGTCCGGCAGCGAATCGCCCAAATAGTTGGATTTCCAGTCGAGGATGTAAAACTTTCCTCCATGCTCAAAGAACAAGTCCACTTTACCGTTCATTACTCCGGCAAGCTGACCAGACCCATTGATAATGAATGGGGCCGCCTCCTTTGAGAGCGCGTTTAGGGCGGAAGGACTAAAAGATTGGACGTTGAAATCGAATTCCAACTCGTTCAACCGTTTCTCACGGCCAATATCTGACAGTGTGAACGATGAGGAATTAGTAACAATCTTCGCCGCAAGTGTTTCCTCCAACAGTTGTCGGATGGGTTGTGTATGGCTATCCCGCTTGCGAGGCATAAAGCGGGATAAGGCATGACTTATCACCCGATCCCAATTATCGTCCTTTTTGAAGTCAATATTCTCAAAAATATCGTGAAGCAGATTTCCAGTCAAACTCCCTTTTTGCAGTTGGTGAAATACAAACTGGTCATAGCCTGCCGACTCCCTCCTTGTCGAAGGGCGAAAAACATAGGGTAAATCTTTTTTTAGTGAAGAGTAACTCAGCCGCCTCCAATCGCTATATTGATGTGGAAAATGCTTTGCTACAGCTGATGTGATTGCCACAATGTTCGACGAACGGGAGTAGCGATAGTTTTCCGGAAGCGCTACCGGCTCTTCATAACGGATAAGGTCGGCTGGAAGTTCATGATTAAGAAAAGTGCTTAGGCTGCTGTTTCTAAATTGATGGAACGTGTTTCTACCAATATAACACTTGTAGACCGCGCGCGTGATGGCTACATAAAGCAGGCGCCTGTTCTCTTGTTCTTCCTGGCGCTGGTGCATATCGGTAAGTTCATCGGTCATATCCGCCGCTCTGGCATAGAAATACTGGTCAGAACTTTCATCCTTAAAACTGCAAAATTCACGACGGGTGGAAAGAGTAAGGTCCAAGCCCGGAGCAAAAACAACGTTGTATTCCAGGCCCTTGCTCTTATGAATGGTCACGATTTCAACGGCGTCCCGATCGCTTTCCACCCGTTGTTCATACTCATCCCCATCCATTCGCATCCCCTCCATGCCACGCTTGAGCCAATTCAGTAATTCCCAGGGGCCATAATTTCGCGATGATTGCACTTTTTGCAAAATCTCAATTAGCTGAAGCGTATTGGTAAGGCTACGCTCTCCGTTAACCATTGAGTTCGCTAATAACTTGGTTTTTACATCATAGTCAACTAAAAGCTTTGTGAGCGTAGCATAAAGTCCCATTTTGCTCCATTGCAGTTTGTATCGCTTAAATATTTCGAGCTCGTGTTCCGGGTCCATTTTTAAAATATCTTCGCGACCATAGCCCGTAAGGGGACTCAGTAAGGCTGTGCTAATACTTTTTTCATTGGGGTCGGCAATGGCTTTCAGTATGTAGTAAAGGTATTGCGCTTCATTGCTCTGCAGTACCCTGCTGTCGTCGAGTGTGATGGCTGGAATCCCCATTTGCCCCAAAATTCGCTGTATCGCCTTCCCTTCTGCCGATTTTCGTACCAACACTCCGATGTCCTGCGGCCTGATCGCCCGACTGCCATTACTTTTTTCAATCCTCCATTCCTCGTCTTCAAGCAGCAGAGCAATCTGTCGGCAGATCGCCTGATTCACCTCTTCTTTATTTGCTTTAGCAAAAACACTGATGGGAATGCTTTCGTCTCCCTGATAAATTAACCTCCCTTTCCTATTCGGATCGGGTGATTCAACCGGAACATACTGTATTCCATCGGCATCTCCCTCGAAATGGAAAGTATCGAACCCCTCCTCCGGCAAAAAAAACGCATTCATCGCTTGAATATACGACTTCGACGAGCGGTAATTCTGGTTCATGCTGTACACATGATCAACCTCATGCGATGCTCTAAAATACGTATCTAAATCAGCTTGTCGCCAGGCATATATCGATTGCTTCGGGTCGCCGATAAAGAAGAGAATGGTTTCCGCTCCAAATGCTGTTCTGAAAATGTGATATTGATGCCTGTCCGTATCCTGAAACTCATCAATAAATACCGCTTTGTATTTCTTTCTTAATTCCGCGATCAGGCGTTCACCCTTTGTTTTTCCGAGCGCCTCTGAAAGTTTAACGATCATATCGTTAAAGGTCAGTAAACTGTTTTCTCTTTTAAACCGATCAATCCGTTCGGCAGTCCATTGGGTTGCCAAATGGAGAATACGTTCCTGAGCTTCCAGTGACGCTTCTTTCACCGCCTCTTGAAGATCGCTCGCCCGTTCCGTTTTTTCAAGCCATTCTGGAAACAGCTTTTGAATATAAGCAGTCTCTTTTTTTGAATGAATCAGCGCAAGAAAAGCCTGAGGGTCATCGAGTGTGGGTAGAACTCCTTTACGGGCATGCGAGTTGCTTTCACAAAGCCCCCTGAGTTGGTCGCCGGAACGTTCTACTTGCGCACAAAGCTCGCTATGATAAGCGTTATAAACTGCTTCTGCCTGTGTAATGTTTTCTAAAATAGCCCCTTGCTCCTCTTGTGTAAAGGAATACTTCTTCTTCGGATCATAGCTGAGATAACGCATACCATCCAAGTGCTTTCCTATCATTTCATAGAGCATCTGACGGCAGAGGCCTAACTTAAGAAGTGCTTTCAACAGTGCCGGCTCAAGCACCGTAACATTCTCCCTCCAAAACCGGTTTACTTCCTGCTCAACCAAAGCGGATGTATCCTGAAGTATTTCTGCCCCAAAGAGTTGATCGGTTTCAAAAGCAAACTCACTCAAACTTTGCTGGCAAAAACTATGGATCGTCATTACAGAAGTTTCATCGAGAAATAAACGTGCTTCGTTAAGCAGTTCACGAACTCGCTCCGTTCCCGATTGCTCCTGCGCACGTGCAACAATGCGAGCGATGGTCGCATCCTCAATGACTTCTCCTTCGCAGCCCCGGTAAGCCTGACGTACAAATAAGCGAATCCGTTCTTCCAGCTCCGAAACGGCTGCCTTCGTAAAAGTCACCATCAGTATCTCTTTAATGGAAAGTTCCTTTTCAAGCAGCATTCGCAATACAAGAATGGCGATCGAATAAGTCTTACCCGTCCCTGCGCTGGCTTCAATCAAATTACTTCCGTCGAGCGCGACATCCGTAGCATTAAATTGTTCACGAATTTTTTCCATCGTTATAGTTTAAAAGCACGAAAAGCATCCGAAATGACGCGGGTGGAGTTGCGCATATATTCTTCAAAAACGCCTTCATTATCAAAGAAGCCATTTTGGAACTCATTCGAGAGGTATCGGTCGTTACAAGGCGCCGCCGGATTCGTAAAAAAGTCGTCGATCATCTTCTTAAACTTTGCGTTGTCGAACTTAGCCAGTCGAACCGGATCGTGTTCGAACCCAGGATAATAGACAAATGGACTTTCACAACCTTCTTTATAGCAGCACAATAAGTCCGACAGTTTAGCAATCGCTTCCTGTTGACTGATAGCGCCTTTCCCTATCGTATAAATAGAAGTGTCTTTCGCCAGTACAAAAGCACTCTCGATCACTTCTCCCGATGCCACAGCAAGCAGGTGTCTGATATAGGCTTCCAGTACATATTTATTGAAATGTTTTGAAAAACATATCGCGACCATCCGTTCGCCATAAACCTGGTTCAATACTCCCGAAACATGTACTCCGTCTATATCGACTTCTACAGGGATATTTCTGGCCTCCAGCCCTTCAATACATTTGGCGACAAGCTCCTTCACCGGATCTATCCCTTCCGTGAGGGCATCAACCAATGCAACAGACATATTCTTCAATGGCAAAGCGCCCGTTTTCTTTCCTTTTTCAATATAGACGGGCAATTCGGTCCGGTCGAGAAACAAATATTCGTTTTTTATCTTCCACTCCTTTAACTTGTCCAATTCAAAGTCTTCAACCTCAGGCAATAATATCTCGTCTTCCCGGTAAAAAATATTTAAAACCCGGTTGTAGTAAAATTCGAATGGATTTCTAAAAAAACGTAGAAATTCAGCTATGGAAAGCTCTTCAATCGCTTTCTTATCCATCTTCAAATCTGGTTGCGTTTTCATCATGTTCACCGAATTCCCAACGGGAAGATAATTGACAAAGCCTTGAGGCTGGCCGGAAAAGTTATGCAGTGGGTGTTCAATAACAAAATCGTAAAACTCTGCCATTCGTCCCTCAATTCTAACGCCTGAAAGGATATAGTCGACAAGTTCGTCGACTACTGCCGAAGGTGGCATGTGCGCATTGTCTTTGCTGCTTCTACCCTGATAACTGATAAAAAGATGCTGCTGGGCCGACAGTACCGTCTCCAGAAATAAGTGTTTATCGTTTTCTTTGGTATTCCTGTCACCCCGCCGTTTGTCGAGTTGCATCAGGTCGAGGTTGCTTGGCACTTCCTTTCGGGGAAACTGCTCAAAGCCTAAACCCAATAGCGCTACAACTTTAAACGGGATACTTCTCATCGGAATGAGGGAGCAAAACGTAATTCCGCCCAGCGCAAAGTTCCCCGTCCTTTTTTCCCCGGATATATTTCCAATGAAATTATGCCGGAACACCTCAAAGCTGATTTTCTCTTTTACATTTTCACCTACAA
>DAIRDA010000034.1:0-7934 GCA_036796375.1 Albibacterium sp. | reverse complement strand
AAATTATGCCGGAACACCTCAAAGCTGATTTTCTCTTTTACATTTTCACCTACAAGATTGATTCGATCGATATAATTAATTACCAAATGATTATCCTCGTCCTCCTCATCTTCCGATTGAAATAGCAGCTGGTCGACTACCAGCAGTATATACTCTCCCCATTCAACCAGCGACCGCTCTTTCGCCTGGGCTTTAATCAGCTGCATAAGCACTTTGACAAAGTGGGTAAAGCGGATCAGTTCAAAGGCCTGCTCTCCTTCAGCGATATCGATCGGGTAAAAACTTTTTTCGCCCATCGTTATTTCCTGCTCGCTAAGCATACACATCCCATACATGATGCGGTTCAACCCATTTTCCCAACTCACATATATGGTGTCATCCTCGAGGCGGCCCTCCATACCAAAGCGAATATTCGCCGCCCTGATTGCCTTACGTATCAGCTCTTTATCGGTGATTTTAAATCGTCTGCTAATATACGACCACTCCAATAGTTGTAAAACCGACTCTGCTTTGAAGTTATCTTCATTGAGTTGAAGGATTGCATCAAGAGCGCCAAGAATTCCATCTTCGTTCTGTATGCTTTCATCAGCAATATTAAAGGGAAATTTGTAAGGGGCTGATCCAAATATTGCATTGATATACGGTGCGTAAGCATCGATATCACTCACCATAACAACAACATCTCTGGCTTTTATCTCCTTCGGATTCTCGTTTACCAGATGAACCAAATAATTATAAAGTACCTCTACCTCTCTGACAGGGGTGTAGCAAGCGTTTATCTTGATTGAGCCATCTTTCAGGTCGTCTATGCTTAACGGCATGCGTTCCTCGGGCAGAAGGTTGTGGAATATATCGTATTGAATTTTCCCCAATAGTTTGTCGGGCTCCGGTTCTATTCCTTCGTCGCGATACTCGTTCAAAAACTCCTCGGTGCTAAAAAACAAGCCGAAGGTGTCCTGAATAACTTTGCCCCAATTGGTGAGCAAGGAATTCCCTTCATTCGGCAAGTCGACGGTTTGATTTTCTTTTCTGGCCTTTCTCCGCCAGCGGGCAATTTGAATCTCACTCTTATCGTCAAACCAATAGATGGAAGGCGAAGGGTTCAGTAAATGAAAGGCGATATCGATGTGTTTAGCCAGCGCATGAAACACTTCCAGGTGATACGCCGTAATGATGGATATGCCGAAAAAGTCGATCCGCGGAAGCAGTTCGCGAATACGCTGCTGATGAAACGGCTCCTGAAGCCGGTCTACAATAAACTGGCTAATACGTGTTTTGTCCGGGATTTGAGATTCCATCCTTACCTTTGCTTCTATCCACAGAAATTTCTGCCAGTTATTTTCGACCCTACGGTTTTCCTCAGCATTCCATTCCTTGATCATTTCTGGTCGGTAAATCTGGTACTGGTCGAATAAATCAGCTAATTTCCCGGCCAATGCTATCCGTTTCATATCATCGGCCGAGTAGTACGATGCGATCTGCGGATACCGACCCTTGAAAACCTCATCATCGAGCAGTGCGAACAGAAACCATTGCAGGCTGTCGGCCGACAAAACCTGCTGATGCACCCCTCCTAACAGGAAATATACCTCGCGGATGATGTCGTTCGGCTTCAAGAAACGAACGTTCGCCGCAATACCGGAGCGATCAGCAATCCGTATCTTTAGCCAGTTGTTCATGCCCTGCGTCTGCGTAATAATATAATGCGGATGAAAAACAGACGGCATGGGCTTTTTCAAATTACTGATCAGCTGGTCTGCCAGCTGAAGCAATGAATTTGAAACATTGAGTTGTAGCGCCATAATTTTTTCTAGCTTAATGAACGTAGACGTTCCTGAATCCCCGACGCTCTTCTTACGCTTTTTTCCACAGAAGCGAGCAGGGCAGCTTTTCCTGACTGTATCAAAACCGCTTTCTTCGCTCGTGTCACAGCCGTATAGAGAAGCTCACGGCTGAGAAGCTCAGACTCTTCGTTGCGCGGAAGCATTACGAGAACGGATTCATATTCAGAACCCTGGCTTTTATGAATGGTCATAGCAAATACAGTTTCTATGTGTTCCAGACGGGCAGGTGATACAGCTTTGAGTTGGTCGTTGTCTAAAAACCAGAGCATCATCTGTCCATCCCCATCGGGTCGGATAATGCCGATGTCGCCATTGTAAAGGCCCAGCTCGTAATTGTTGCGGGTGAGCATCACCGGGCGGTTAGCATAGAACTCTGTAGCAGGCTCAATCAGCCCCATCTTCTTCAAAATTTCTTCTGCCCTGAAATTGCTTTGGTACAATCCGTGTTCTCCTTCCCGAACGGCACAAAGTATCCTGAACCTGTTAAATTTTACAAGCGCAAGCTTTATATCGTCTTCGTTGATGTAGTCGGCATACAGGGCCACCCAATTTCTGAAAAGTTCGTCGCTGTATCCGGTGTCTACCGTTACCTGTGATCCCTCAGCCGATGATTTATCGGTCGCATTCAGATAAGCCAGCAAGCCTTCGCTGTTGCCGGCAATAACCGCCTGGCTAAATTTTCCGATGCCTTGCTGACTGTTGAAACGCCTGCTTCGCTTAAGCTCAATAAGGTGGTCGCTGAGAATATGGCTCTTCCCGACCGACACATAGTCGTGGAATAGTTCGGCCTCCTTTCCGTCCATAAATGACGTCAGCAGACCTGCTGTTTGCTCCGAAACGGTGTTCATTCCGTCGGACGATTGACACAGATCACGGAACATGCTTCCTGCCTCCACTGAAGCGAGCTGATCTTTATCCCCCAAAAGAATAAGACGCGTTTCCGGGCGGATAGCATCCATGAGTTTAGCAAACAAGGCAACATCTACCATCGATGCCTCGTCGATAATAATCACATCAAAATCCAGCGGGAGGTCGCGGTTATGCTTAAAATGGTGGGTACCGTATACAGTCTTCAGCATCCGGTGTATAGTACCGGGCTGCAAATCGCCTTTGAGCGTCTCGGAAAGGCGCATGGCTGCCTTCCCTGTCGGAGCTGCCAGGCCGATTTTAATGGCGGGGTCTATTCGCGTCAGAAGCTCTAAGACCTTTGCCACTGTGAACGTTTTCCCTGTGCCGGGGCCACCCGTAATGATCATAAAATTATTGAGAACCGTCAATAGCACCGCGATTTTCTGCCAGTTAATTTGTTCTGCAACCGGCAGCGAATCGGGCAAGTCTTCCTTCGGAAACAAGGTTTCGATAAAATTTTGTTGGTCCTTGATCAGCTGAACGCGTTGACTGTAATTCGCCCGCTCTTCCAATAAAAACGCCTGAATCTTTTCCAGAATAATTGATTCATAGGCAAAATAACGATGCAGGTAAAGTTGCGAATTGTGAAGCACAAAAGGCTGGAGATTCTCAGGAGAGGAACTGACAAATAATTCCCCGGAAATATCCTTTTCAATTTCAGACAGCTGTTTGTATATACGCCGAAAGCCCGGAACGCCAATCAGCTCATTTAAATCCAGACAGATATGGCCTTCGCTAAGTTTTTTTGAAAGGAGAGCAGCAAAAGGCGCGAAATTCTTTCCAGAGAAAAAATCGGCGAATTGCTCATGGACGTTGTTCAGCGTTTGCATAGCGATCTTTAAAATTGTCTAAAACTAACCATTTTAAAGGAAACTGAGGCTTTGAACAGTCGAGTTTACTAAAGGACCAGAATGTTGGCGAGGTGCTTCACCGGGAAATTGACTGAGTTGGCAATAAAACACATTTTATTCGCTTGAGCATGCAATTCCCTGGCCTTCTCAACCATACTGGGCTCGCTTACCGTTACCACCGGCCTGAGGGTAGCTTCGGTAAAGCGCCCGCTTCTGCTGGTATCTTCTTCCATAACGGCACTTGCACGGTCGGTATACTCCACAACAACGACGCCTTCTCCTGCACACAGGTCGAGGTACCAGAGCATATGGCAAGCCGAGAGCGAAGCTAAGAGCAATTCTTCAGGGTTGTGCTTAGAACGGTCGCCGCGGAAAGCGGGGTCAGACGACCCGAGAAGTTCCGGTTTGCCCGACGCTAAAATGCTGTGTTCGCGACCATAAAGGCGGGAATCAAAGGTGCCATGTCCGCGATTGCCCGTCCATTTAACGGTAATATCGTATTCATGCGTATGGTTCATAATTAGGTGTTATCAGAATTGCCCGAACTGAAATATCGGAATAAATTCGCAGGACGTTCTTCAAAAACTTTCACTACCTGCTCCGGTTCCTCAGCCTTTGTGGTACTAAGCGTTGCAAATTCGATTCGGGTTTTTTCAACTACCGAGTGGAATGCTTGCAAATGTTGGGAAGCGATGGGTATGGCCATTTTGAAGTTTTGACGAAGCGGATCCACCTGTTTCCCGTCCTTCCAGAAACGATAGCACACATGCGGCCCCGTTGCCAGTCCGGTACTTCCCACATAACCAATAACCTGGCCCTGCTTAATTCGTTGACCAGGACGCACCGCGCGCCGGCTCATATGCAGGTATTGCGTAGAATATGTTTTGTTATGTTTGATTTTTACGTAGTTGCCGTTAGCCTTGGAGAAGCGCGAATCCGTGACCACTCCATCCCCTGTGGCAATAATGGGAGTGCCGTTCGGGGCTGCATAATCTGTTCCCAGATGAGCTTTGTAAACCCTTTGTACGGGATGCAGGCGGCGCTTAGAGAAGCGCGAACTGATGCGGCTGAATTTTAAAGGAGCTTTCAGAAACGATCGGCGCAAACTATTTCCTTCGGCATCGTAATAGGCACCTTCGCTGGCTCCTTCCGCCTGAAAGTAATGTGCTTCGTATTCTTTTCCGTTATGTGAAAACACGGCCGACTGAATTTTTCCCGAACTTAGCAATTCTTCACCAACGTAGCTGCTTTCATATTTTATCTTGAACCAGTCTCCTTTTTTAATGGAATAAAAGTTTATCACCCCGCCGAATATGTTCGCCAGATGAACAGCCATATCAGGGTCACCACCGTTTTCGCGCAAGGCCTCATAAAGAGAGCCGTCGATTGACCCGGCAACTGTTTCAATCCTGGTTTCTACTTCCTTTTCTAATTTGTTCACCCCAATGGAATCGCGAAGGTCGTAAACGATGGTTTCCACCGCATTCGGATGGTATACAAAAAATGAAATTTTCTCGGGATTGTTCTTTGGTGTGAAAATGCTGTATTTTTTTCCTGCAGCCAGGTTCTTTACATTAAACACCGGTTTTGACTTAGTGGCTAATTCAGCTACTCTTTGCGCATCTACATGATGACGTTCAAGAATCGTTGATAAAAACTCATTTTTCTTTACCGTAGATTCCACCACGTTGTACGGAGCCGTCTTTATTCCGTACATTTCTTCTGGCATTGTATTTGTATTGTCTTCAGTGGCAGTGAATTCGGCTGAAAGCACTATTGCCGTTGGCTGCGGATGCTTGGTTTTGGATAGGTCAAAGGCTGAAAAAGACACAAAGCTAACCAGTAAGCCAATTGTCAAGAGCACAATTATGCTTAACGCATTTATTTTTCTATTCATTATTTACTACTTCCTTGCGGGTCAAAATACACCCTGAATTTATATGGTTAGAATAAATCTGTTCTGAAATGATCTCCTAAATTCTGCATTACTATTTATAATAACAAGAAAAGTTTCGATTTATTATAAAAAACCTCCGATAAAACTCCATTCGATAAAACGTTTTAAAAGTAATAACTAAGGCTCAGCGATCCAAACTGCTGAAAACCGGCGTTACTTTTGACCTCACGCGTATTGAAATAATAGCTATAATTTAGCGCAACTTTCCGACTCGCGTATTGGATTCCGGCCACATTCCCGAAAACCCATGGTTCGATCTCGAAGGTGACCGGGCCCTTATCGCCCACCAGCATTCCTCCCTGAATGGTGGAATTATATGCGGTCCACCTCAGTTGCGGCGCATAGAACAGATAGATTTCCCGACCAGGCACTTTTCCATCCGGTTGTAGCCGACTGCCCAGGAAAACCGATTCAAACAGCGAATTTAGTCGTCCCAGTCGAAAGCCAGGGCCTGCGCTCAGAAAAGAGTGGTTAAGTCCGAGCGATGCCGTGCTATGGAAGGTTATATCGAATGATTTTCCCGGGCGCAGAATTAGCCGTGCATATCCCCCATGCACATCAAGCCCCAGCGCATTCCGCAATTGGTAGTCCCAGCCATTCACCGAATAAAAACCGAAAGTATCGTGAAAACGCCGTTGCACTTTTTCACCCAAGGCACTGGGACCGATGGTCGCCAGTTCGGCTCCCAGGCTGAACACTTCTTCCTTTTTGGTGTACCAGTTCATTTTCGCTTCTGCGAACAGATACCCTGTAATTGGTCTGTCAACTTCACGGATATTATTAATATCTCCCTTATAGGCATTGAAGATTTTCTGACCGATGCTGACCGACCATACTTTGTTCGACCAACGATTATTCATATTGCTTGAATCGACCGCCCTTCGAATAAAGAAGTGAATGCCATTTGTATAGTATTGGTCTTGCTTTATCATCAGATAAGCATCGTTGTCATTCCGAAAGCCCAACTCGGTTCGAAGCCCTTGCTGACTGAACGCCGAACCATTGACCAGGAGAGCCATGGGGATGAAAATGCACTGAAGAGCATACAAAATCGGAATATTCCACATCTTCGGTAAAATATGCATACAGCTTTTCTTGGCGTGATTTTGGCTGTCAATTTACGATTAAATAATGTAGTATGAAGAAAACCCTACTTTTCATTTTTTTTCTCCTTCCCAGTCTCTTATTCGCACAAGCTCAATATCAACCCTATTCATACCATTTCTATCAGAAACTCAATAAGGTTCAATACGGTGCAGCCACGCGACAGCATACCGCATTGAAGCCCTTTCTTATCGATTCTGCCTTGCAGCCACGATACGATTCCCTTATGAACGGTATGCAGGGCGGTTCCCAAGGCAGCTGGCTGGAGCGGAAAGTTTTTTCAGAGCACTTAATTGAGGTGGAAAATGAAAATAGCCGGTTTTATGCCGATATTCTACCAGATCTATATCTGGGTCGCGATTTCGCCGCAGGTGGTAAAAATACCTTCCTTCGCACCATCGGTGTGCAACTGGGAGGCAATGTCGACGATCGTTTTAGCTATCATTTAAGTGCCTACAGTAATAGGGGCATCTTTCCCGACTATATCAACGACTTTATCGACCATCGCGAAGTAGTTCCCGGACAAAATTACGGCGACCCCGGCCGAAGTGTGCAGTCGTGGAACTACCTCACTGCTAACCTTTCTTACACGCCCACGAAATACCTCAATATCTCGCTGGCTTACGATAAAAACTTTATTGGTGACGGCTATCGATCGCTTTTACTGTCCGATGTATCGTCCAACTACACCGCTTTAAAACTGACGGGTAAATTGGGCAATGTTCAGTATATGAGTATGTGGGCCTACATGGTCGATCCGCTAGCGCCGGAACTGAAGGCCGATCGCACGCGGGCAAAATGGGGTGCTTTTCAATACTTGGACTGGAATATCAGCAACCGCGTATCCTTAGGTTTCTTTCAGTCTATTATCTGGGCCGACCGTACCGAACAAGACGGCCATCGCGGCTTCGAACTGTCTTACCTGAATCCTATCATTTTCCTGCGGCCAATTGAGTCGTCTGACCCCGGTTCGCCCGATAAGATGCACCTGGGCATAAACGCCAAGTACAAAGTGCTCGATAACATGGCACTTTACGGTCAGTTTTTGTTGGGAGAATTTACAGCAAAAGAGTTCTTTGCCGGAAATGGATATATGCACAATAAATGGGGTGCCCAAATTGGCGTCAGAGGCTTTGACGCTTTCGGTATTAAAGACCTGAACTTCCTTGGGGAATTTAATACAGTAAGGCCCTACACCTATTCCCATTTCGATCCCATTAGTAATTATAGCCACTTCTCACAACCACTGGCCCACCCGATCGGCGCCAA
>DAIRDA010000033.1:0-14906 GCA_036796375.1 Albibacterium sp. | reverse complement strand
AGGTCGTGATGCGCGCGATCGAATCGGCCAAAGCATACCGCAGGGAGTCGCGCGGCGCCTTCCTCGGCCTTCATCTGGAAGGGCCCTTTCTAAACCCGGCAAAGAAGGGAGCGCACCCTGCAGAACTGATCCGCAAAGCGAGCCTTGCTGAAATCAATGAGTGGCTGGATCTGGCAGACGGGACCGTCAAGATGATGACCATAGCCCCGGAGCTTCAGGACGAGGCGGTGCTGGCGACCCTAAAGGAGCGGGGCATAACGCTTTCGGTAGGCCACAGCAACGCTACATATGAAGAGGCCATGGGCTTTTTGAACCGGGATATTACGACCGCAACGCATTTATTCAACGCCATGCCTCCCCTGCATCATCGTGAACCCGGACTGATCATGGCGCTCTTTGAAAAGAAATCTTTCTCCAGCATTATTCCCGATGGGATTCATGTAAGCTACCCCATGCTTTCCCTCGCTAAACGCGAGCTGGGGGACAAACTCTTTCTTATTACCGATGCGGTAGCCTCGGCAACAGAAGGTGTATACCAGCATCAGCTCAGGTCAGACCACTATGAAACGCCTGAAGGCATCCTTTCCGGCTCTGCCATCAGTCTGCTTCAGGGAGTACAAAATTGCATTCGTCATGCCGGCATTGCACCCGAGGAGGCCTTCCGGATGGCTACCAGCGTTCCGGCCGCGGTAATCGGACTTGAAAAAATTCCGGGAGCGATTACCGTCGGTGAGCCAGCAGAATTCCTGTGCCTGGATAAAAATTTCGAACTGCTGAAAGATTGCCTTACTTTTACAGCATGACAGACAAGCAGATTCTTGAGCGATTAAAAATTAATGAACTGAACGAAATGCAACAGGAGGCCATCGTGACGACCCAGTCGGACGATGTCATTCTGCTGTCGCCCACGGGTTCGGGCAAAACCCTGGCTTTCCTGCTTCCGATATTCAACCGGATGAAGTCTGAAAAACACGATGTTCAGGCGCTGATTCTGACCCCCTCACGGGAGCTTGCCGTGCAGATTGAGCAGGTATGGAAACAAATGGGAACCGGCTTTAAGGTGCTTTGTTGCTATGGAGGCCACTCGACCAAGGTCGAGAAGAACAGCTTTTCGGAAACCCCTGCCCTGCTGATCGGAACGCCGGGCCGGATATCCTATCATATACGAAACGAAAGCTTCAACCCGGCCTCTATCAAAACGCTTGTGCTGGATGAGTTCGACAAATCGCTTGAACTCGGCTTCCACGACGAAATGAGTTTCATTATCGACAGCCTTCGCTCGCTTTCCAGAAGGGTGTTGACTTCAGCCACCAATTTGGAAGAAGTTCCTTCTTTCGTACAAATATCGGAGTCGGTGAAAACCATCAACTTCCTGGGGGCAACAGAACATATTCCGCAGATCGAAATGAGAGCGGTTAGCACGGCCGCGGAAGAGAAGATCGAGACCCTGCTGAAATTGTTGTGCTATATAGGCACCAAACCCAGCCTCGTTTTTTGCAATCACCGGGAGGTGGTAAACCGCATAAGCGATATGCTGCACGAGCAGGGAATCCGCCACGGAATCTTTCATGGCGGCATGGAGCAACCTGACCGGGAAAAAGCCCTTCTCCAGTTCCGTAACGGAACCTACCATTTGCTGATCTGTACGGATCTGGCATCACGCGGCCTGGACATTCCCGAGATTGCATGCATTATACACTACCAGCTGGGGAATGAAGAGACCTTTATTCACCGCAATGGCCGGACCGCCCGGATGCAGGCAGAGGGTCTGGCTTACCTGATTCTTAACGACGGGCAGTTCCCCGAGTATGTACAGGAAATTCCCCTGACCGAGCTTCCCGATAATCCTCCGCTTCCGCATCCGACCGACTGGGCAACGGTTTACGTCGCTGCGGGAAAGAAGGATAAAATAAATAAGATGGATATTGTCGGATTATTTCTGAAAAAAGGGAACCTGGCCAAAGAAGATCTGGGACGCATAGAGGTTCACGACAAGGCAGCCTACGTGGCCGTAAAACGACATCGCGTGAACCAGCTACTAAAATCTGTTGCGCAGGAAAAAATCAAAAACAAAAAAGTTAAAATCGGACTTGTTGAATCATGAACCTAATCGGTAATATCATCTGGATCATCTTCGGAGGCTTTCTGGTCTTCCTGCAATATATTTTTGGGGGACTTATCCTCTGTCTGACCATCGTAGGTATTCCTTTCGGCGTTCAATGCTTTAAACTTGCCTTGCTGGCGCTTGCACCTTTCGGGATGGAGTTTTATCAAACTCAACGACCAACGGGCTGCCTTTCGACGCTGTTAAATATCGTGTGGATTCTTTTCGGCGGCATATGGATCGCCCTGACCCACCTGTTTTTCGGCATTCTGCTCTGCATTACCATCATTGGTATCCCTTTTGGCATGCAACATTTTAAGCTGATGGCCCTATCCTTTACGCCCTTCGGACAGGAATATCGGAGAATCTAGACCTCCGTTTTCGGCACCAGCAGATCCAGATCGAACTTCCGGTTCATATGCTGAATGAAATAGGTCGCCAACTTCGGAGATTCCTTCTCAACGTTCTGGTGAATGAAAAAATGCAGCGCCTTCAGTCCCTGACTCCGCCACTGTGCAATTCGCTCCACCCAATCATCCAGTCGCGTATAATCGCTCGGATGATTCGCGCCAACGTACCGGATAAAGGCATCTGAACCCGTGAGATGCATATGCAGGAGATCGCGGCGGCCGGCAGTATCGACAATGATGGGGACAACGCCCTCCTCTTTAAACATGGCGAAGGTACGCGCCTCCACTTCAGGTTCAGCCCACTCAGCACTTCGCAGCTCGACGGCTAAAGGAATGGCTTTCGGAAAAAGTTTGATAAATTTCTCCAGGCGATCAAAATCCTTCGGCTTAAAGTTATCGTGCAGCTGCAGAAAACAAATTCCCATGCGGTCTTCAAAATTCGAAATCGCATCGGCATAGGCCGTTAACTTGTCTTCGATGTTGTTCAGCCGTGAATAATGGCTGATTCCTTGGTTGACTTTCGGATAAAAACGAAAATAATCGGGACTTTTATCGCGCCAGGTTTGCACCTGATCAGCGGTAGGCGACGTATAGAAGGTGGCGTTCAACTCGATGGAATTAAACTGCGTGCTATAGTAACTCAGCTCATCTTTCGTTCCCCGAGGATAAAAACCCTTCAGATCGGTCCGGTTCCATTTGGCGCAACCAACGTAAACATCGAACGAAGCAGGCGTTTCAGCAAGGTATCCCGACAGGTTTTCACGGGTGTCGGGGTGGTCCTGAGGCAAGGTAAAATCTACTTCACCCGGATTTTCAACGTTCCCAAATTTCATTTTCGCTGCCTATTGCTGATGACCGGCCAGATCACCAAGTGTCATAATCCATTCCGAGATTTTAATCGCATCCTCTTCCTTCAATGCGGAATGCGCAGGCATGGCATTTTCTCCCCATACACCTACACTCCCCTTAATAATCTTGTTAGCCAGGTAAGCAGGGGCGCCCGACTCGTTTCTGTATTTCTGAGCAATTTCGACATAGGCAGGTCCGATAGAACGTTCGTTTTCTTTATGACAAGCCTGGCAATCGAGCGTGAGCATTATTGCCTTTCCTTCCGGCTGATTCGCTTTCGCCGGATCGACGGCCGCTGGCTTTTGGATTTCTCCCCCGTTATAGGTCAGACGTGCAAGACCGGCATCCTTGTTTTTCGCAAACCAGCCATTGCCATATTCCAGTATATAGATAAGTCCGTCGGGGCCTACTTCCATATCCATGGGGGCGTTAAACTTCGTTTTACTCATAAACGGCTCCATCTTATCAAAATCGCCATTCGGCTGCATGCTTACTACCTTAATCCATCCGCGAATCCAATCGGAAATAAACAACTTGCCATCGTAGTATTTCGGATAGCGGGTACTATCAGGAAAATCACCCGCATGATAGACCGGACCTGCCATGGCAGAGCGTCCGCCGGCACCCATCTGAGGAAAATCAGGCGACTCGGCATAGGGGTACCATATAAATGCGGCCTGCGCAGGCGGAAGTTCTTTCAAGCCGGTATTGTTGGGCGACTCGTTGAGCGGCTTTTGGGGGTCGAACGCGGCACCCGTCTTTCCCGTGGTATAATCATATCGCTGATAAGGGTAATTATTGCCGATAAAGAGTGGCCAGCCAAAATTTCCGGCCTTTTGGGCCTGGTTAATTTCATCGTAGCCACGCGGACCCCGGGTTTTCAGGCTATCGTTTGCGGCATCCGGACCTACGTCTCCCCAGTACAGATTCCCGCTTTTGGAATCAACGGAAATACGGTAAGGATTCCGGTTCCCCATCACGTAGATTTCCGGGCGTGTTCCCTTCTGACCAGGCTTGAACAGATTCCCGTCGGGAATGGTATAGCTGCCATCATCCTGAATAAGGATGCGTAAAATCTTGCCCCGGAGGTCGTTCGTATTGCCTGAGGTGCGACGGGCATCGTATTGTTCAAATCCAGGTCGTCCATCGAGCGGTGCGAAACCCCTGTTGACATAAGGCTGGTTGGGCTGATCGAAGGGCGTTGAATTATCTCCGGTTGAAAGATACAATTCATTATCGGCCCCGAAAGCAATGGAACCACCGGTATGACAGCAGATACCGCGCTGAGAATAGAGCTCAAGAATCACTTTCTCGGAAGCTTTATCCAATTGATCGTTCCGGAAAACAAATCGGGAAAGGCGGTTTACCGAAGTGTCGGACGGACTGTAATATAAATAAATGTACTGGTTGTCTTTGAAATTCGGGTCGGCAGCAATTCCCATCAATCCTTCTTCCGCATTGACCCCCTCGACGCCCGACTGGTGATATACATCAAGATAACCTGCCTGAGTCACTTTTCGTCCATCGTTTTTATAAAGCATCAGCTCCCCTCTCCGCTGTGCTACCAGAATATCAAGATTGGGCAGAATGGTCATCTCGGTAGGCTCGAAAAAGACGCCCGTTACTAACTGTTCTTTTGCAAACCGTTCCTCTTCAGGAACATTTTCTGTTCTCGCTTTTTTATAATCTAGCACCTGATTATCGCCAATTGCATATTGAATTCCGCCCAGCAGGTGCTGAAGGAATAGGGTATCTGCATACGACTCGTGTGTATGACCGAGCGCGGTATAGAACGCCCTTCCTCCATCGTACTCATGAAACCAGGCCATCGGGTGATGATCGCCCTGCGTTCCGCCTTTATAGGAGCTTTCATCGATTGTAAGAATCACTTTGGTGTCTGGATTAACCTTTTTAAAATTATACCACTCGTCCCATCGCTTCCACTCTTCGGGAAGGTGCTTTACGGATGGATGAGAGACATCGGTCTTTTTCAACACGGCATCCTGCTGATCGGGGTGGCTGACAAAGTAACCGCCGACCAGCCGTCCGTACCATCCCCAATCGTATTCAGCATCAGCCGCGCCATGAACACCCACATAGCCCCCGCCCGATTGAATATAGCGTTCAAAAGCTGCTTCCTGATAATGATTAAGCAAATCGCCCGTCGTACTCAGGAACACAACGGCTGAATAATTCGTCAGGGAATCGTCGGTAAACCAGTCGGAGTTACTGGTGGTATCAACCAGAAAGTCGTGTTCGGCCCCGAGTTTTTGTATGGCTGCTACGCCGGTGGGAATCGATTCGTGAAAAAAACCGGCCGTTTTCGTGAATACGAGCACGCGTGCCTTTCCGGGACGTTTATTGCAGCTGGAGCCTGATGCGATTAAAATGAGAAGTGCTGAGAGGATAATGAGGTTTATGGACTTCATGGTTAATTGTCAATTCTGTTTGCCAAACTTAATTAATCTTAGGGAAAATTTATGTGGATCCGAAAAAAAAGGGATTCAATCGATCACATAAAATCTTATATTTATAGAAACCTAACAAATACCTATGGAGTCAACTCCGAACCTTAGCAGAAGAAATGCTTTAAAAATCGTATCCGCCGGAACGGCCACACTTTTGGGAACTACCCTGTTTAACCGGCTGTCTGCTGCTGAACGCAGTTTGGGCGACTCGCTCCATGGCAAAATCAATCATTCTGTTTGCCGATGGTGCTATGATTCCTTCAGCCTTGATGAACTTTGCCTGGAGGCCAGCAAAATCGGGATAAAATCGATCGATCTGGTGGGACCCGACGAGTGGCCGACGCTTAAAAAGTACGGCTTGACAGCAGCCCTGACGAACGGAGCCGGTAAAGGGATAAACGACGGTTTTAATAACCCGGCCTTTCATGACGAACTGGTTAAGAGCTACGAAGAAGTTATTCCCCTGGTCGCAGCCGCCGGATACAATCAAATTATCTGCTTTTCGGGCAATCGGAACGGACTCGACGATGAGCAGGGAATCGTGAACTGCGCCCAGGGATTGAAGCGGCTGATGAAGACGGCTGAAAAATACAAAGTCACCCTGGTGATGGAACTATTGAACAGCAAAGTGAACCATCCCGATTATCAATGCGACCGGACACACTGGGGTGCTGCGTTATGTGACCGTATCGGCTCTGATCGTTTCAAACTGCTCTATGATATTTACCATATGCAGATTATGGAAGGCGACGTGATTGCTACCATCCGCAAATATCATCCTTACATCGCACACTACCATACCGGCGGCGTTCCAGGCAGGAATGAAATAGATGAAAGTCAGGAACTCTATTATCCGGCAATTATGAAAGCAATTGTGGAGACAGGCTTCAAAGGCTTCGTTGCGCAGGAGTTTGTTCCCTCCCGTCCCGACAAGCTTGCTTCGCTGAAGCAGGGCATTCAGATATGCGACATTGCCTGATTGCATAAAACAAATACCGCAGCGACGAGGTTAATGCATCATGGAAAACTTCTTAGAAAAGGTAAAAGAATTTGCGGACAAAGCACATGGCGAGCAATTGCGGAAGTATAAGAAAGACCGCTATATCGTTCATCCGATACGCGTGATGCTTATCTGCAAAGAGTATTCGGAAGACAGAAGTATTTTGGCAGCCGCCCTGCTTCATGATGTACTCGAAGACACCCCTGTTAACAAGGACGAAATAAAGGACTTCCTGACGCAGCACATGGATACGACCGAAGCGATTACTGCCCTCAACTATGTGGTGGAGCTTACCGACGTTTATACGAAAAAAGATTACCCCAAATTAAACCGAAAGCAGCGTAAGGCCCGGGAGGTGGAACGGCTCAGCAGCATCAGTGCCGAAGGGCAAACCATCAAATATGCTGACATCATTGACAATGCGCAGGAAATCGCGGAATCGGACCATTCCTTTGCCCCCGTTTATCTTTCGGAATGCAAAATTATCCTCGAAAGTCTGGTGCGGGGCGATGGCGAATTGCGGGTGCGCGCCATCCATACGGTTGAGGCGCAACTCAAAAAGGTAAAACATAATTGAAATCAATCGGTTAAGAGATCAACCAACAAATACGCATATGAAAACTTCACTTGCACTGGCAGCCGGACTTCTGATCACAGCCCTGTATGGTTGCAATAATTCGAACACCAACCAGGATAGCGTTTCCGTCGCACGCGAGGCGAACGAAATTGACGATACGGCAACCTTTCGCACGGTACCCGATTTAGGCGTAGACGCGGGAGAAACCTTCGATGAGGCCGACTTTGCCATTAAGGCCGCCGAGGGGGGCCTTTTCGAAGTTCAGCTCGGAAAGATAGCCGCCAGCCGCGCTGTCAACCAGGATGTAAAAGAATTTGCCGCTATGATGGTGAAAGATCACGGACAGGCAAACCAGGAACTGACAGCACTGGCCAAAGGGAAAGGTATTGTTCTTCCGACAGCCCTCGGCAGGGACAACCAGGATGACTTGCGCGAATTCAATGAGAAGGCAGCGAACGAGTTTGACGAGGATTATATCGAACGGATGATCGAAGATCATGAGCGAACGATTAAAATTTTCGAACGCGCTTCCTCTCAATCAAAAGACAGCGAGGTAAAGGCCTTTGCCGACAAGCAACTACCAATTCTTAAAAAGCATCTTGAACATGCCCGAATGATGGACGAAAAACGATGAAGTTTATAGATAACCAGGGCATTACCGACCCCATGCTCAACCTGGCCATGGAGGAATACGTATTGAAGTACATTCCGACCGACGACAGCTATTTTCTCTTTTATATCAACAAACCCTCCATCATTATTGGCAAGAACCAGAATACCCTGGAGGAAATTAATGAGCCCTACATCCGGCAGAAAGGAATCAAGGTGGTTCGTCGCCTTTCGGGAGGTGGAGCGGTCTATCATGATGAAGGAAACCTGAACTTCAGTTTCATCACCGCCGACGATGGTAACAGCTTCCATAATTTTAAAAAGTTTACCCAGCCTATTGTAAATGCCCTTCGGGAAATGGGGATCGATGCGGCATTAAGCGGCCGAAACGACATTCTGGTGGGCGACCGTAAGATTTCCGGGAACGCCCAGTTCTCTCAGAAAGGCCGCATGTTTTCCCACGGTACCCTGATGCTCGATGCGGATATCGATGAGGTGGTAAATGCGCTTAAAGTGAACGCGGCAAAAATAGCGTCGAAAGGCATCAAATCGATTCGTTCCAGGGTGGCGAACATCAACGAATTTCTGGCAGAGCCTTTGTCTATGGGCGACTTCAAACAGTTGATTCTGGAGGCTATTTTTAAAGAGCAAGGCGGTATCGAAGAATATACATTGGGCCCGGACGACTGGGAAATTATCAATCGCATCAGTCGCGAAAAATACCAGCAATGGGAATGGAACTATGGCTCTTCACCGAAATTTAACATCACTAAAAGCAAGCGCTTCCCTTCAGGAAACGTCGATGTACGCCTCGACGTTCATCACGGCTTGATTACGGAAGCGAATATTTATGGCGACTTCTTCGGACTGGGCGATGTGAAAGAACTGGAGCAGGCACTACTGGCCGTTCAGTTTAATCGCAACGGTATTGAGGCGGCGCTGGAGCGGGTGGATGTCAAATCCTTTCTGGGACAGATAGGCAAAGAGGAATTTGTGGATTTGCTGGTCGAATAATATCAGTAGAGTAATATCGGCCACCCTTTTCGGAGAGTCTTTACTACTCCATGTCATCCAGAAATGCAAAAGCACTCCATAAAAGTGGGGCCTGACCATGCATATCGCCTGTATTCTGTTTCCGGTCGAGGTAATATTGCCGATCGTTTTTCTTGTTCGTGCCCTCGCACACATGCGAAATATCACCCGCCTGGTTGATATACTCGCTTAATGCCAGCCATGCTTTCCTGACCGCCGGACCAAACGTTTTCTCTTCCAGCCAACCCTTTCTGACGCCGGTCGTCATCGCGTAAATAAACATCCCGGTTGCCGACGTTTCGTTCCAGGATTTCGGATCGTCTACCAGCTGCTTCCACATTCCACTTTGGTCCTGATATTGGAGCAAGGTCGTCATCATCTTCCTATATCCTTCAAGAATGCGGCTGCGATTGGGATTGTCTTCCGGCAGCGAACGAAGCAATTCGGCCATGCCTGCAGCCTGCCATCCGTTTCCACGGCCCCAGAAGAAAGGCACATCCGGTGCATGATAAAAAAGTCCGTTGGGCCGCTGCAGATGGTCGAGGTAATAAACCATTTCACTCGCCGCGCGATCGATATAATGCCTGTCGCCCGTAGCCCGGAAAGCCTGTGCCTGAATGGTCGAAATCATAAACATGTCATCGATCCATAAGCGCGTTTGCCAGGATAGCCCCTTCCCTGCCCATTGCTTGTACTCGGGTTTCGCGTTGGCCGGGACTTGCCACTGCTCGTTGGCGTATCGGATGCCTTCCTTGAAATAATCCTGCGAGTCGGTCTGCATGTATAGCTCGAGAGGGATACTCCCGAAAACGGTATGATCAACATGGTCTGCCTTGGGAATCAATTTACGTTCGGTTTCCCGGAGCACCCGGTAGCGCCCTTCAAGAGCCTTCTTTAAGGTATGGTTATTACTGACTTTTGCGAACAGAAGCGCCCCATACCAGGTACAGGTTTCAGGATAGGTGATTTCATTGGCCGGACCGGGATTTCCCCAGTTGGGGTGCGCCGACTGCACAAACCTGGCGGCAATTCGGTTACCGATTTCGTCCGGTGATTTCCCTGCCGGCCATTTCTTGAAATATTTATCCTGCGCAATAGCAGTGCTTGTAAGCAGACTTAAAAGGGCGATGATCAGCTTTCGTTTCATTGTACGCGTATGTTTTCGTTAAAATCACGGGTAGTCATATTCATTTCCTCCAGGTTGCCTGCCTTCACCGAGCCGGGCATCAGTATCTTTTCGAAGCGAACATTTGAAATCTTCTTGCTGTCGCTCAGTCCCTTTAACTTCGCTGGCGATGTTCCCTTATCAAAGATCCGGATATTACTCAGGTTTAACCCGCTGATGTTGCCGCCGCCTTCGCCATCGGCATTTTGTATAAGAAAAACCGCCCACGTACGGTTATCTTCATTCTGGTAGCTGAGCCGCTCGATATCGATATTTCGGAAGGCCGCATTTCGGACATTACCGGATCCGTATTTATGATGAATGCCTATCCCCACGGCTGCATCGTAGACAGTCGAATTCTCAAAGCGCACATTCTCCTGATCCTGGCGGACTCCCTGGCCGATTTTAAATCCATAACAATAGGTCCACGATAGCAGATTCCGGAAAAGCACGTTTTCTTGTTTCATCGGCGAGCCGGGCCAGGCGCGACTGATATCGGTTTGCTGGTCCCATGTTTTAGCAGAAAAGGGATCGTCTAACCCTACGCCAATGGAACGTTCCACCAGAACATTCTGCGACTCCATAATATCGATTCCATCGTTCTCACCCATATCGAAGCGATTGAATACTTTCAGATTCCGGAAGGTGACGTTGCGTGAACGAATGGGCGTTATGGCCCAGGAGCTCGATTCCCGGAACAACAATCCGTCGACCTCAAAGCCATCAACCGCCATGGGCACCAATAAATTCGACGCAAAATTATGCTCCCGGGTGGCATATCGGCCATTTCCGTCGATAATTCCCCTGCCAAACATTTTGATGTTCTTCGCACCCGGTTTGGTATAAATCCACCAGGTGATATTTCGCTTCTGTGAATCCTTATGCCAGTTGGTAGTATAATCGGATGCCTTTCCTGAAAAAAGAAAAACTGCTCCGGATTCCATGTAGAATTCGATATTACTCTTAAGTTCCAGGTTCCCCAGCAGGTAGATGCCTGCAGGCACGTATACGAGTCCTCTCCTGCGGCCTTTCCAGGCAGAGGCATCGTCGACTGCTTTCTGAATACCCTCTGTTGCCAGGCTTAGTCCGCTATTATCTGCCCGGTAGTCGGTCAGCACATTAAATATTCCCTTTCCTGAAGAGGAAGGCCTGTTGTTTTCCGGATCGTCGGCAGCGATGATCAGCGCTTTTTTGCCTTTGATCTTGACAATCAGGTATTCGGATTTTGTTATTTCAAAGCTTAACCGCTTGCCCTGTGAAGAAGCTGATATTTTCCGGTTTTGCGGACTGATCGTGTAGGATTCGATATCCGATTCGCTTTTTAGGTGGACGGTTATCACAACCCTGCCCTCCGGCTTAGAAAAGTGGGCATAATCGTATTGCCCGTCGTAATCCATTACGGGTACCTCCCGCCCTCCAACGGTTAAAGAAAATAGCGATGACGTATCATAAATTCGCGGAAGTGCGTCCTGCGCAGACACTCCGCGTACTGCCAATAAAGTCAAAAGAAAAATAGTGAAAATCGAGCGGCCGATGAGCCTGCGGGATTGAATCATGCTTTATTCTACTTTGTAGCGGAATACCTGACGTCCTAGTTTACCATCAACCGTGATACCTTCCACCACAACGCGGTAGGTTCCCGGACTTCCGGCGTTTACAAAATTGACGGTGCTGGTTCCGTTGTTCATTACCACCGTTGGGTTCCAGTAGATGGTGGTCCGCATATCTGCCTGGGCATCGATCAAATCAGAGATACCATATTTCGGTGAATAAAACTCCCGCATATTGCTATATCCTCGCGGAGCATATAGCTTGGTACTGAAGTCGGAACGTTGTCCGGGTACCCATCCACGGGTATTAATGATGATGATCCCGTTGCTGGCGGCCTGGCCGTACATAGATGTAAGGGAGGCGGAATACAGCAACTCAATATTGACGATGCTGGCAGGGTCGATCATATTCTGATCAAAAACGCCAGCGATATCCATCAGATCGCTTTCGTTGTTTGGATTTAGAATTCTGGAGTCGATCGAAACCAGCATCTGCCCTCCCCTGGTGGAATACGGCAAATTAACCGGACCAATGCTGGTCTGCTGGCTTCTAAAGCGAACATTCCTTAACCGCCCCTCCAGACACATTCTCAGCGTCGGGCAGGATCCCAGTTCAGCGGCCGAAATGACCTGATCGGCACGACCGGCACCATTCAGATTGCTGGATATGGGTGCCGTACGCCTTGCGGTTACGGTCACCTCGTCGAGACGAATGATCCTGCTCCGAAGTCCTAATTTACTCAAGGCCTCGTCTTTATCCGTGGTACTGGTCAGATACCGACCAATTGAATCAGCAATATTCAGACTTAAGTCGCCAATATTCTTATTGGGCGTTACCACCATACCAGGAATTCCGTCGACCATGATTTCGACCTTATCACTTTTTTTAGCGTTACGGCCTTGAACGGTAAATTTAATGCTATCGGTTAAAAGCAAATTGTCAAACACGTACCTGCCTTCTGCGTCGGTAATCGTATCGAGGGCAACACCCGCAGCCATCGACAACAAGGTGACGGTTCCGCCCGCCAAGGGTTTACCGAAAAGATTTAAGAGACGGCCGCTGATGGTAGAAGTAATTTTCTCAGCCGGGTATGTCGGTTCAGGAATGTTGCCCTTTAACAAATCTGCCCAGACGAATCTACGGTAACCCTGAGTCATCATAAGCGCATCCAGATGCTCAAAACTACCCTCTTTATCAGAAAAATAATAGTTCGGCTGTTCGATATAACCCCGCAGATCCGACTTTAACAGCAATTGTGTAAAAATGGAGTTCTCAGCTGATTCGTCGACAGGAACTTTGCTTTCATCAACCACCGACATCGAGAAGCTTCCGGAAGCGGGAGCACCTTTTTCGTCGGTCGATTTCAGCGTTAGCGCCACAGGCGACCGGGGACTAAAGCTGGATTTATCAGCATTGATACTGACCGTGAGTTTATCATTTTTATTTACAAAGACCAACCGTTCGTTCACCGGGTTTCCGGCCTGATCGAAGAGGGTCAGTTGCACCACTCCGCTTGAAAACTCATCAAGCGGAATCCTTACGTTCGTCAGCGGTTTCGCCACCGTTACGTCGGCCGCAAACAAAACTTCGCCATGGCTCTGCGCTAAGAGGCTGACCGGCTTGAAATGACTGTCGGATGCAAGAATACGCACGAGCAGGACGTCGGTGTCTTTCTGCGGATAGGCTGAAAGAATGTACCCCTGATTTCTAACCGCGGGAAGGTCACGGCTAAACACCGATCCATCCGGAAAGGTCATCTCCGCTTTGTAAGCAGTACCCGAAACCGGCGTCAGGTTAATTACCCCCATCCCGGCGTGGTCGCTTTTAAATTCGGCCATTACCTGGCCGCTGTTATCTTTAATGACTCCTTTTACGTCTACTCCCCTCCCATTCGTACCCACAGTCTTGAAAGCGACGCGTGAAGGTAAGCCTGCAATCATATCACCACTTTCAGGAAAAAATTGCACATCGGTTCCCGCAAAGGTTGCCTTCACTGGAAAGCTATGCCGTTCAAACGTATTCTTTTCAAGTTCAATATGACTGATCACATACGTGTTGACAGAATCGGGCTCGTCGGGAGTTTTTAATTCGATTCGGATATTCCCCGCGTTGTCGGTTTTAGCCCGGCCGGTCTGCAGCATTTGATTGCTCGTTTTGACCTGATAATTCACCTGTTTATCTACAAGGGGCTTATTATTGACATCCAGAAAATTGATCGTGCTGGTAAGTTGTACATTTTTCTTATCGGGCGCTGTTTCAAAAACGGCTTTCGCAGTAGACTGTCCTTTTGAGATGTTCCCGACAATAACCAATTCATCGAAAAAATAATCGGGGCCAGCATTTCGCATCCATTGCGTATAGGCTCTTACCCGATAGTTTCCCTGCTCCAGGTTATCTGGAAGATCGATATTACCCTTTGCAATCCCCATCATCATGGGAAGTTTCAATGCCGCAATCAGGGAATCGGACTCATTAAGGAAGTCGACATAGAGGGCGCCACTCTGTGTGGAAAGCTTGTGCCGGTGACCCACCACATTATAGCCGGCAAACCAGATGGTGTCGCCAGCAATATAATAGGGTTTATCCATATGGATATGCACCTTTTCCTGAGGATGGGAGGCGCCCCAGTTCAAGAGCGGATCAACCACCTTATCCAGTACAGACTGACCTTTGGTGAGGAAGGGACTGGCGAGTAAAAGAAAAAGCAGCAAATAAAAAGGAATCGAATTTTTAATCTTTTCTCGCTTCATATTTGCTGCTTTTTAGGTTCTGGTTAATTGGTGAACTAAAAGTATAAAATTATTGTGGCAATTGCAACAACCTCCATTCTGCCATTTGGAACAACCCACCCGACCGAACGGCTGTTAAATGAACCCTATATTGGAGGTAAGGCTCCGAATTATCAAACATGAACGTTCGGGTCTGGAACCTTGCGGTGAACATCTCATCGGTCCGTCGGTCAAGAACAGTCCAGTTCTCCCCGTCATTGGAACCTTCGATCGTCCAATTTTTGGGATCTCTTCCTTCCGCGTCATTGGCTGACGTAAAGGTATAGGCACCTGCAATTTTCGGCACGAAATAATCAAGGCGGAACCATACAGGATCACCAAAGTCGAATAGCAAGAATTTCGAATTTGGGTT
>DAIRDA010000032.1:1516-15301 GCA_036796375.1 Albibacterium sp. | reverse complement strand
TTTACCGTCTCCAGGCGGTTAATGTTTGTTGGAATATCGCGAAGCGCATCCATATACGTGTCGAGCTCGTAGTTCAGGCAGCATTTAAGCTTCCCGCACTGTCCGGCCAGTTTCAGTGTATTGAGGGAAAGGTTCTGGTAACGCGCAGCGGAGGTCGACACCGTTTTGAAGTCGGTCAGCCAGGTCGAGCAGCATAGCTCGCGTCCGCAGGAGCCAATACCGCCCAGGCGGCCAGCCTCCTGGCGCATACCGATCTGCCGCATCTCAATGCGGATGCGGAAAGCTTCCGCCATTCGTTTAATCAGCTCGCGGAAATCTACCCGGCCCTCGGCCGTATAATAGAAGGTAGCCTTGGTTTTATCGCCCTGAAAATCAACGTCGCTGATTTTCATCGACAGGCCTAGCTCCAATGCGAAGGTCCTTGCTTTATGCATGGTTTCCCATTCAAGTTTTTTAGCAGCCTCGTATTTCTCTACATCCGTCGGCGTAGGTTTGCGATAGACCTTTTTCAGAACCGCATCTTCTTTCACGTTGTTCTTCTTCAACTGAAGGCGAACCAGCTCGCCCATGAGCGATACGTGGCCCACGTCGTATCCGCTTGTGGAAGATTCAACCACCACCATTTCACCCATCTCCAGGTAAAGGTTCTCATGATTGATAAAGAATTCTTTTCTTGACCCTTTGAAGCGTACTTCAATGATATTAAAGGGTTTATAGCTAGATGGCATGTCCATATGAGACAGCCAATCGTAAACATCTAATTTATTGCACCCATTCGTGGCGCATGTGCCATTGCTCTGGCAACCTTTTGGTGAACAACCCCCACCGGATGAACAACTACTGCATCCCATAATCTATATATATTGAGTCCCTTTCGGGAGCGTTTGATATTTTAAAAATAATATAAGCTGCAAAGATACATCTAAAAATAAGATTTTCGGATTGGCATTCCGTTCCACATGGTAGCTAGCTTTCTCAAACTCAGCCACCACCGCTTCAATCTCGTCCCGTGTAAAGCGGCCCCCGAATTTGCTTGCAAACTCCTTTTCTGCTTCTGGCAAAAACACCAGTTCCGCCAGGCCTTCCTGAAGCAGTAAGGCCTCGCGCATCATATGGATGGCATACAGCAAAAAGCTTTTCTGGCCCTCCCTGCCTAATTTAGCCAAACGGGTTTCGATAAAATCGATCAGCGCCAGGCCCTTATCAGTTGCGCAGGCATTCATCCAGGTTCGCAGCAAATCGAGGTGATTATTGATTTCTGCGCCCATCAGTTGCAAGGCTTTCTGAATGTCGCCGTCACTAATGTAGGCAATTTGGCTTGCACGAGCCTCATCAAGGTTCTTCTTTTTTATCAGGTAATCACGAACATCCGCCTCTTTCAGCCGATGCACCTTAACCAGTTGCGTTCTCGATAAAATGGTCGTCAGAATGAGGTCCTGGTTTTCAGCCACCAGCAGGAAGAGCGTATTGGGCGGTGGTTCTTCAATGAGTTTCAGCAAGGTATTGCCCTCTTTAGACAGGTACTCCGGCAGCCACATAATCAGCACCTTGTATTGCCCTTCGTAGCTTTTCAGGCTCAGTTTTTTAATGATCTGATGGCATTCAGCAATGTTGATATTGGCTTGCTTCGATTCTTCGGCCAGGTAGTTTCGCCAGTGATCCAAACTCAGGTAGGGGTTTTCAAGAAAAACCGTGCGCCACTGTTCAATATAGGTAACCGCGGTTTCCTCTTTCTTTTTTGCGAAAAAAGGATACGAAAAATGAAGGTCGGGATGAATCAGCTTCTGGTATTTACGGCAGGAAGAGCAGACCGCGCAGCTGTCGTCGGCCCGTTTGTCTTCGCAATTCAGGTATTGCGCATAGGCCAGTGCCAGTGCCAGGCTACCGCTTCCGGTCGGGCCCAGGAACAATTGCGCATGGCTCACACGGTTGTCCCGTACCGTTTGAATTAAGCGTTCTTTTAAGGCCTTCTGGCCAACAATGTCCTGAAATTGCATATATCGCGAAAAACCCTTTAATTTCTAAGCCGTATCTTTGCTTCCAAACAAAGATAATAAAAATGAGGATAATGGCTTTTGATTACGGAACAAAACGGATTGGCATCGCCGTAACCGATCCCTTGCAGATCATTGCCACTGCCCTCACAACCGTTGCCTCGCAGCAATGCATCCCCTTTATTAAGAAATACATCGAAACCGAGCCGGTCGAGAAGTTTGTGGTGGGCCGCCCGCTGCAGATGGACGGCAGCCCTTCCGAATCGGCCCAGCATGTGAAGGGATTTATGACCAGCCTGAAAAAGAATTTTCCCCATATTCCCATCGTTACAGTCGACGAACGATTCACCTCGAAAATGGCCTTTTCCACCATCGCACAAAGTGGTTTAAAGAAGGCAAAAAAGCATGAAAAATCGCTTGTCGATCAGGTTTCAGCGGTAATAATATTGCAAACCTATATGGAAAGTTCGTATCTTCACTAGGATTTTTTACTATTTTTGTCGCTATGGATTTGTTTGATAACAGTTTAACCCGTTATTTGGAAGACCATGCTGATCCCGAAAACACGCTCCTGCAGCAGATAAACCGGGAAACCCACCTGAAAGAAACGAAGGCGCATATGCTCTCGGGACACTACCAGGGAAGGTTGCTCAGCCTGTTGAGTAAAATGATTGGCCCCAAACGGATCCTGGAAGTCGGCACCTTTACCGGCTATGCCACCCTCTGCCTTGCTGAAGGTCTTCCTGCCGAGGGCATCATCCACACCATCGATATCAACGAAGAACTGGAAGACCGGGTAAAGTCCTATTTCGAAAAATCGCCTTTCAGCAAACAAATTCGCTATCATATCGGTAATGCATTGGATATTATACCAACGCTGCATGAAACCTTCGAACTGGCCTTTATCGATGCCGATAAAAAAAGCAATATCCTTTACTATGAAATGATCGTGGAAACGATGCCCTCCGGAGGCATTATCCTGATCGATAATGTACTGTGGAAAGGCAAAGTTCTGCAGGAAAACACCGATACACAAACTGAACAGATTTTAAAACTCAATCAACAGATTGCATCAGACACCCGGGTAGAAAAAATCATACTACCCGTGCGCGACGGACTATTGCTGGTCCGCAAGCGGTAAACTAAATAAACAACACCTATGGAAACTAAACAGTATGTACACAGGGTTTTTATCAGCATCATCCTTCTGGCGTTATTTTTACCCGGGCAGCTTTTTGCTCAAAAAAAATACACCCCCAATTCCTACATTCAGGCACATAAAGACGCCGCCGTTAAATACATGAAGGAATTCGGCATCCCCGCCAGTATCATCCTCGGCATCGCTTATCACGAAAGCGCCCATGGCAACAGCAAGCTTGCCAATTACCTGAACAATCATTTCGGCATCAAGGGAAAGAACGACAGTAAGGAAATCCGCTCTGCCTACAAGGGTTACGACAGCGTCGAGGAATCGTACCGCGATTTTGTCCGCTATATCGAGAGTCGCAAGCAATTTAGCGGCCTGATCGATAAATATGGCCCCGGCAACTATAAAGACTGGGCCTTTGGTATCGCACGCGGCGGCTATGCCTCCAGTAAAACGTGGGCATCGCAGGTAATTGCCATTATCGACAAGCATAAGTTGTACGAACTCGACGAGCATCCCACTGCCTCGACCAAACCAACGGTTGCCGGTACAACCTACAAAGTCAGGAAGGGCGATTCCCTCAGTCAGATCGCTCGCCGCCATCAGACCACCGTGGCCGATATCAAGAATAAAAATAATCTACGCAGTTCCAATCTTCGGATCGGACAAGAACTCATGCTATAATCCTCCTCTATGCGAAAGGTCTCCGTTTTCCTCCTGTTCATCGTGCTCTTCACGTCCTGTCTTTCAAAGAAGGATGCCATCCGCACCGGACAACGATATCCGGCGCCCGGCCAGCAAAAATACCCGGCACCATCCAGGGGTAATACAAGCCAGCCGGGCAAACCGAGCGGCCCTGCACTTGCGCGAAGTTCCACTGCTGAAGCCTATATTGAGCGTTTCAAAGATATCGCCATCGCCGAAATGAATAGCTACGGCATCCCTGCCAGTATCAAGCTGGCCCAGGCATTGCTCGAATCGGGCAACGGCAATTCCGCACTGGCGCGAAACTCCAATAACCATTTCGGAATCAAATGCACGTCTAACTGGCAGGGCCGCACGGTACTGAAAGACGACGACAATCCGGACGACTGTTTCCGGGTGTATAACAATCCGGAAGAATCGTTCCGCGACCATTCCGAATTCCTGCTGCGGAAACGCTATGCAGCGCTTTTCGAACTCGATAAGGACGACTATAAAGGCTGGGCCAGAGGTTTAAAGAAGGCCGGTTATGCCACCAACCCGCGGTATGCCGAATTGCTCATCAGCCTGATCGAACGCTACGAACTTCACCGTTTTGATCGCGCCGAGAGCCCCAGAGAAAAAAACCGCAGGGAAGAAGCTGTCTTCACCGAGCTGGTAGCTGAAATCCCGCAGGAAGCCAGGAAGGAAGAAGCCAAACCCACCGTAGCAATGACCATTCACAAAGTTCAATCGGGCGACACGCTCTATAACATCGCCCGGAAATACAACCTCAGCGTCGAGGAATTAAAAATCCTGAACAACCTGAATGGGGAGGCCATCGGACTCGGCCAGCTGCTGTTGGTGTCTAAATGATCCCATTTGTTAAAAACTGTGAAATAATTCCCAGATCTTAATTATCTTCTTAGTTTTACTATCTTGAAGAAGCTGGGACTACTTATCTGCGCCATATTATATACCGGACTCCTGTTTGCGCAGCAGGAGGTCGACGGCATTGTCTTTGATACCGACACCAAGCAGCGGGTAGCCCGGGTGTATATCTACAATACCAGTAACCAAACCGGCACCTTCAATAACCTGAAAGGGGAATTCCGGCTGAAAGCCGCCGAAGGCGATGTATTGATCGCCGCTACGGAAGGTTACTTCCCCGATACGCTTACCCTGCGCGGCGATCCCACCATTCTGCTCTTTCTCAAAAAATCATCCATCATGCTCCGTGAAGTCAGCATCGTCGCCCGAAAATCGCCCGACGATATCCTCCGTCAGAAGCAGGAAGACTATAACACGGCCTATAGCAAAGGCGATCCGGGGAGCCTGCTTTCTGTGGGGAATTCAGGGGCAGGTCTCAGTATCGATGCGCTCTATTCCATCCTGAGCCGGGAAGGCAAAAACGCCCGCTATCTCCAGGAAATCATTGAGCGCGATTATCAGGACGATATCATCGACTACCGGTTTACACCCGAACTCGTCAGCGCCAATACCGGTCTGAAAGCCGAGTTGCTGGAAGATTTTATGCAGCAATATCGGCCATCTTATTATTTTATACTGAACAGCAGCGACTATGAGCTGGCCATGTATATCCGATCGAGTTATAAGAAGTATCAGCGGAATCCGGCTGCCCGCAGGCTGCCCCCGCTAGAGCCTGAAGGGCAAAGTTCCGAATCACCAGAATAATACGATCACTTTGATTACTTTTGCTATATGAAATATATTTTTACCTTTTCTGCACTGTTGTTCATCGTACACGGGTCGGTCTTCGCGCAAGACCTCGACCGTCTGCGTCAGGCTCCTCAAAAGGAGGGTTTACCCGTCAACGCACCAGAGTTAAAAATCGAAGAAGTGGTAATTCCACAGAGTACCCTCGATCTGAAAGTAGATTATTGGCGCACCTGGACTAGCTTCGGTATCAACGCCAATCAGGCCTCGTTCAGTGAAAACTGGAACGGAGGAGGGGTAAACTCCATTTCTGTCGGCGGTTTCCTCGACCGCAAATCGACCTATACCAAAGATGATAAAAACTTTACCACACAACTCATCCTGAATTACGGGATGCTGAAAAACAAAGACCAGTTGTCGCGGAAAAGCAACGACCGGATTTTCTGGGATAATAAAGCCGGTTTTAAATTATCCAAAGCATGGTCGCTCTTTGCATCCCTGGCCGTTGAAACCCAGTTTGTAGAAGGGTATAATTATTACCGCGATGCCGAAGGCAACGATACGCGCAGCGACAACCCCATCTCCAATTTTATGGCCCCCGGCTACATTACCGAATCCGTGGGTATTGAGTATACACCCGATAAAACCTTCTCCCTTCGTTTCGGTACCGGTACGGCGCGGCAAACGCTTATTCTGGACGACCGGCTGGTATTTGAAGACCGCAAAAGCTTCGGGGTCGATACCGGTAAAAACTTCCGGAACGAACTGGCCTTCCAGCTGGTAGCCAACCTCAACCGCAATCTCAGTGAAAATGTCAATATCACCAGCCGCTATGCCTTTTTCGCCAACTACAACGAATTCGGGAAGGCGAGTCACCGCCTCGACGCCACCCTCACCAGCCGGGTAAGTCGCATAATTAACGTATCTTTAAGCGGTATTCTCTGGTACGACAAGAATATCGACGAGAAAGTCCAGACCAGCCAGACACTCGCGCTGGGCATTATGTATAAATTCCCGCGTTAGTCAGCCGCCGCATATCCATCGCCTATGAAGTCATTGAACTTATTCATTATCGCCTGTCTGTCATTCCTGCTGGTTGCCTCCTGTGCATCCAAAAAGAACCAATATGCCGAAACCAATAAAGTTCATCTTCAGCAGGTAGAAAAGGCCGCTGAAACCATTAAAGAGCCCCTTCCGCCGCCGCAGCCCTCTCCGGAGGTATTCGTAGCCGACGTGAAGGGAAAGCGGAGCGATCTGGATTGGGTAGGAACCGTACATTTCGATATGCGCCGGCCCAGCTTTGTTATTATTCACCACACCGCTCAGCACAGTCTGGAACAAACCCTGCGCACCTTCACCCTCGAACATACCAAGGTAAGTTCACACTATGTCATCGGCCGCGATGGTAAAACTGTTCAGATGCTGAACGACTACCTTCGTTCCTGGCATGCTGGTAATTCCCGTTGGGGGAAAGTGACCGATATGAACTCGCATTCCATCGGAATCGAGCTCGACAACAACGGCTCCGAACCTTTCTCGCCTGTACAAATCAACAGCCTGCTTCGCTTGCTGGATACGCTGCAAACCAATTATCGGATTCCCCGGCAAAATTTCTTAGGTCATGCCGACATTGCCCCTACGCGCAAGCAAGATCCCAGTGTACATTTTCCCTGGAAGATTCTTGCTGAAAAAGGTTTTGGTTTATGGCCCGATGAAATGCTGAGTCCGCCACCGGCCGATTTCAACCCAGGCATTGCCCTGCAGCTCATCGGCTACGATACCCGCAACCTTCAGGCCGCCATTGTGGCCTTCAAACGGCACTATGTGCAAAGCGACGTATCCCCGCAGCTGACCGACTACGATCTGCGGGTGCTGTATAACCTGTTACTGAAACAGGAGTAAGCACGCATACCTGAGCGCCTATACCCAGCAAATCCCCCATCTAAAACAAAAAAAAATCCCGGTCACCCGGGATTCATCATTCATATTTGCATTTCGTTTTCTTCGCCAGGCGAACAATTATTTGTTAGCGCCGCTCTTTGCCCAGTTATCGCGCAAACCCACCGTGCGGTTAAACACCAGCTTATCGGCGCCACTCAGCTTATCGAGCGTAAAGTAACCCATCCGGATAAACTGATATCCTTTCCCGGGCGTCGCGTTCAGCAGATCAGGTTCGATATAGGCATCGATAATCTTCAGGCTGTCCGGATTGATGGTCGATTTGAAGTCCTCCTCGGCTGCCGGATTTTCCACCTGAAACAAACGATCGTACAAACGCACCTCGGCATTTTTTGCATGCGGAGCGCTCACCCAATGGATGGTTCCCTTCACTTTCAGTCCGCTGGTGTCTTCGCCGCTCTTAGAGCCCTCAATATACGAGCAGTAAATTTCCGTGATCTGTCCGTTTTCGTCTTTCTTAAAGTCGTCGCACTGAATAATATACGCATGCTTCAAACGAACCTGCTTGCCGGGTCCTAAACGGAAAAACTTCTTCGGAGCATCTTCCATAAAATCGTCGCGCTCAATCCACAGTTCCCTGCTGAAAGGAATCGCCCGTTCGCCTTCTCCACCTTCCACTTCCGGGTTATTTTCACCCATCAGCATTTCTTCTTTCCCCTCCGGATAGTTCGTAATAATCAATTTCACCGGATCCAGTACCGCCATTCTTCTCCAGGCCGTCTTGTTCAGGTCTTCACGAATGCAGAATTCCAGCAAGCTGTAATCAATGATGTTCTCACGCTTTGCCACGCCGATCTTCTCACAGAAGGTGCGGATGCTCGCCGGCGTATAGCCGCGCCGTCTGAAGCCGCTGATGGTGGGCATCCGTGGGTCGTCCCAACCGTCTACCAGTTTGTCGTTCACCAGCTGCAGAAGGCGCCGCTTGCTCATCACCGTATAGTTCAGGTTCAGGCGCGCGAACTCGTATTGTTTCGATTCATAAATGCCGATATTCTCGATCAGCCAATCGTATAAAGGCCGGTGCGGAATAAATTCCAGCGTACAGATCGAGTGGGTAATTTCTTCAATGGAATCCGACTGCCCGTGCGCAAAATCATACATCGGATAAATGCACCAGTCGCTCGCCGTACGGTGATGGTGCGCATGCTTAATGCGGTACAGCAATGGGTCGCGCAGGTGCATATTCGGGTTCGCCAGGTCTATCTTCGCCCGCAACACCAGTTCGCCGTCTGCATATTTTCCCGCCCGCATTTCTTCAAACAGGCGCAGGTTTTCTTCCACACTTCTGCTGCGTGCAGGCGTTGGTGTACCCGGCTCGGTAGGGGTCCCCTTCGCTTTCGCTATTTCCTCCGCGCTGCTCTCGTCCACATAGGCCAGGCCTTTGTTAATCAGGATGACCGCAAAGTCGTACAGCTGCTGAAAATAGTCCGAAGTATACAGCTCCTGATCCCACTGGAATCCGAGCCATTTAATATCTTCCTTAATGCTATCCACGTATTCCACATCCTCCGTTACCGGGTTGGTATCATCGAAGCGAAGGTTGGTTTTGCCTCCGTATTTTTTAGCCAGTCCGAAGTTCAGGCAAATCGACTTCGCATGACCGATGTGCAGGTAGCCGTTA
The DNA here is from genome assembly GCA_036796375.1 of Albibacterium sp. Taxonomy (GTDB): domain Bacteria; phylum Bacteroidota; class Bacteroidia; order Sphingobacteriales; family Sphingobacteriaceae; genus Albibacterium. The sequence goes on along the minus strand of DAIRDA010000032.1, from coordinate 6,222 downwards.
GGCTCAGGCGGAAAGCGGGTTAGCACCCGACCGCCATGCTTATTCGTTCTTAAATCTTCTTCTATAATTTCCTCAATAAAATTGAGTGATTTTTCTTCGTTCATAGTCCCGCAAAAGTACGAAAAACTTAAGAAATAACTATCTTTGGCCTCTACGTGAATATATCTGATATTTTAGCACAGTTCAGAAGCAATACCAATGTCGAATCACTGGTAAAGGCTTTACAGGCAAGGAATCCCAAAATTGCCCTGAAAGGATTGATCGGCTCGGCAGATGCCATGGTAGCCATCAGTTCCTATCAATTGCAGGAGCGCCCTTATGTCTTTGTTTTGCCCGATCATGAAGAGGCATCGTACTTTCTGAGCGATATGGAAAATATCCTCGACGGCAACCTGCTCTTTTTCCCGTCCTCGTTCCGGAAAGCATTTGATTTTACCCAGCTCGACAGCGCCCAGGTGCTGCAGCGTGCAGAAACCCTCAATGCCTTAAATCACAGCAGCGAATATCCCAAGCTGGTGGTTACCTATCCCGAGGCCCTTGCTGAAAAAGTAATCAACCGCAGCGAGCTGGATAAAAACACCCTGAAAATCACGCAGGACACCCAAATCGATATTGACTTTATCAATGAATTTCTGATTGAATACGATTTTGAGCGGGTCGACTTTGTTTATGAGCCCGGCCAGTTTGCCATCCGCGGCGGTATTGTCGATATTTTTTCCTTTTCGAACGATCTGCCCTACCGCATCGAGTTCTTCGGTGATACCATCGAAAGCATCCGAACCTTTGATATTGAAAATCAGCTGTCGGTTACTAAAATACACACCATCACCATATTGCCCAACGTACAGGCCAAATTCCTGACCGAAAGCAATATATCCATCCTCGAATACATAGAGAAGAATTCCGTACTCTGGTTTAAGGATGTACAGTTTACGCTTGATATCATCAAGGCCGGTTACAAAAAAGCCACTGCCCTCTGGGCGGCGCTTAGTGCTGCAGATAAGCAGGAGAATCCTGAATGGATCGACCCGAAATTCAATTTCACGACCGAGAAAATGGTGGCCGACCTGGTACAGGAATTTCCCCTGATTGAGTTCGGAAAGCAGTTCTTCTATCAGGCGCAGGAAACCATCCGCTTCGAGCAGCGGCCCCAGCCCTCTTTTAACAAAGATTTTAATCTGCTTATTCACCACCTGAAAGAAGGCGACAAGGAAAAATACCAGACCCTTATTTTCAGCGATTCCGTTAAGCAAACCGAGCGGCTATTTGCCATTCTCGACGACCTCGATAAGTCGGTCACCTTCACCCCCGTCCACCTGGCCTTACGGCAAGGCTTTGTCGACGACCAGCTAAAGCTCCGGGCCTATACCGATCACCAGATCTTCGACCGTTACTATAAATACAAGCTGAAGAAAGGCTATACCCGTTCGCAGGCCATTACACTAAAGGATCTGCGCGACCTGAAGGCCGGTGATTATATTACGCACATCGATCATGGCGTTGGTAAATATGCCGGACTCGAAAAGGTGGAGGTAAACGGCAAGGTGCAGGAGATGATCCGGCTGGTGTACGCCGATAACGACCTGCTCTACGTCAATATCAACTCACTCAACCGCATTTCCAAGTATTCGGGCAAAGAAGGTGCCGTTCCGAAAATGAACAAGCTCGGCACTGACACCTGGGAGAAGCTCAAGAAAACCACTAAAAAAAAAGTTAAGGACATTGCGCGCGATCTGATCAAGCTCTACGCCCTGCGCAAGGCCGAAACAGGGAATGCCTTTTTGCCGGATACGTATTTGCAGACCGAGCTTGAAGCTTCCTTTATTTACGAGGATACCCCCGATCAGGAAAAAGCCACCATCGATGTCAAGAAAGATATGGAGTCGCCCCATCCGATGGACCGCCTGGTATGCGGCGATGTCGGCTTCGGGAAAACCGAAGTGGCCATACGGGCAGCCTTCAAAGCCGTGGCCGATTCCAAGCAGGTAGCCGTTCTGGTGCCTACCACCATTCTGGCCTCGCAGCATTACCGCACCTTCGTAGAACGATTGAAAGGTTTCCCGGCGAATGTCGACTATATCAACCGTTTCAAAACCGCCAAGCAAGTCAAAGAAACGCTGGCGAAACTGGCCGAAGGCAAGGTGGATATTATTATTGGTACCCACCGTCTGGTCAGCAAAGACGTGAAATTTAAAGATCTCGGTTTGCTGATTATCGATGAGGAACAAAAATTTGGCGTATCGGTGAAAGATAAACTAAAGAAACTCCGCGCCAACGTCGATACCCTCACGCTTACGGCCACCCCGATTCCCCGCACCCTGCATTTCTCCCTGATGGGCGCGCGCGACCTGAGCATTATCAACACCCCTCCGCCCAACCGGCAGCCGGTGCAAACCGAATTGCACGTGTTCAACGAAACGCTGATCAAGGAGGCCGTTGCCTTCGAACTGGATCGTAGCGGACAAGTATTCTTTATTCATAACCGGGTGAATGATCTGGCGCAATTGGGCGGACTGATTCAACGGCTGGTGCCGCAGGCGCGCATCGGCATCGCCCACGGTCAGCTCGAAGGCGATAAGCTGGAAGACGTGATGCTGAAGTTCATCAACCACGATTTTGATGTGCTGGTAGCCACTACCATCATCGAAGCAGGACTCGATATCCCCAACGCCAATACCATCATCATCAATCACGCCCATATGTTCGGCTTGAGCGATCTGCACCAAATGCGCGGACGCGTCGGTCGTTCCAATAAAAAGGCGTTCTGTTACCTGCTAAGTCCACCGCTGGCCACACTCACCAACGAAGCCCGAAAGCGCCTTAGCGCCATCGAGGAATTCTCTGAACTGGGAAGCGGATTCAATGTGGCCATGCGCGATCTCGATATTCGTGGAAGCGGGAATTTGCTAGGGGCAGAGCAGAGCGGTTTTATTGCTGAAATCGGCTATGAAATGTATCATAAAATTCTGGATGAGGCCATACAGGAGTTAAAAGACGATGAATTCAAGGGCTTGTTCAGTGACGATAAGCCCCGCGCGTTCGTCAACTTTACGCAGGTCGATACCGATCTGGAAGTCCACATCCCCAACGAATACGTCACCAACCTTACCGAACGCTATAACCTGTATTCCGAACTGTCCAATCTGGAAAACGAAGAACAGTTACAAGCCTTTAAAAAGCAATTACTCGACCGTTTCGGACCCCTGCCCTTAGAGGTGAATGAACTGTTCAACACCCTGCGTTTGCAATGGTATGGAAAGGCCATCGGATTTGAAAAAGTCAGTTACAAAAAGAACGTGCTGCGCGGCTATTTCGTAAGCGATAAACAGTCGCCTTACTTTGAAAGCGAGCGCTTCGGAAAGGTGCTCGACTTCGTAGCCAAGAACCCCTCCATCTGCAACCTGAAAGAAGTAAAAGGGACCTTGCGCCTCGGTTTCGATCGCATTTACGATATCAAACAAGGGATTGAAATCTTAAAGGAACTCGCCAGCTAATGAATCCTGAAATCCTGGTTGCACTCGTCAACACCCGCATGCCTTTCGGCAAGTACAAAGACCGCTATATCTGCAACCTGCCGGAATCGTATCTCGTATGGTTTCACAGCCAGGGTTTTCCCGCCGGCAAGCTGGGGAATTTATTGGGAACCATGTACGAAATTCAGCTGAACGGACTGGAGTACCTGCTCGAACCGCTGAAGATAACGCGGAACAAAGAAGAGTACTGATTTCGTTCTCGTTCGTCTGCTCAGTCAATCGTTCATTCTCCTAGAGTGTCCTTTGTCTTCCTTCCGATGGGAGTCAACACATACCGCTGGTTGCTGCTGGTAGGTTTATGAGGAATGGTTAAAGCCACCAACCCCGAATCTATAGCTGGTTGCAAGTATGACTTCCTGAAATGCTCCCTATCTAAAAGGTGAAGCTTCGATTGTAACTCGTTTCTGCTATGAGAGCTTTGAAAAACTTTAATAAGTTCGATAACTTGCGGGGTCACTTGCGGGGTAATTGCTTCTGACGAAGGAAACGTCATTCTGGTAAAGTTGTCCATAAATCGAAAGCATTCTCTTCCGTAACTCTGTAGAATTCTAGGAACTCCAGACCCCAATTGCTCAACTAATTCCAGATCTCGGAAAACACGCATCAACACTCTGTTTCTGGGAATGGAGACGCCGTCGAAGAACTCTTCCTCAGTTAATCCGTCTGGTAAAATACCCGCGGACGTAATCTCGATACGATCCGAAAATATCTCAAACTTTGGTGGTACCTCGCGGGTAAAGTCGTTATGCACGATTGAATTTATGATCGCTTCACGTAACGCGACGGAGTTCCATAGTCTCTGATCTATTCGTTCTCTAGATGTGATTTGAGTAGCCGTCCGGTTTTCCAGTTCGAACTTATCTAAAACACTTTTTGTCGCTTTGATCAGAGAACAATATCCGTATTCGTTATTCTCAATAAGATCAACCCTGTTGGTTCCACGGTACTTCGCAACCTTTATTGAAACACCGTTTTCATCGGCCAATAAATAACCTGCATAGTTATATGCGCTATCCTCTGTAAGCAGCTCAAGACTTTTTTTGAAGTTGCTGTTGAGTGGCTTAGCTTTTTCTTCATAATAAATACGCAGTTGCTCAAATGTCAGGTCCTGGCGATTTGATCGAATCCTGCCAATAGAATTACGCGTGCGGGTAGCAAATAGCCGATCTATCA
>DAIRDA010000032.1:0-1416 GCA_036796375.1 Albibacterium sp. | reverse complement strand
TCAAAGTTTCGAATATTATTTGAAATAATCAACATCAAACAAATCATGTCGCTTATCGGAGTTTGGGGGCGAATCGTGATTCTAAACCTCCTCCACTGCCTGGTATAAGAACTCCTGAAACGGTTGCAGTGCCTGAAAGGCGGAAAGAATCATCTCCGTGGCATCCGCCTGCATCATTTCGTTGTCTGAGAAAGACTTTGTAGCCGTAAAGCTCTTCAAGCGTAAAAATTCGATATCCGGATGATCGGCCGAATAGCCGCTGGGCGCCTTTTTTAACCGGTCCTCCTGATCAAGCCCTGCATGCTGCAGAAAAAGCGGCGCTTCTACAATGCTCCGAAAGTCGGCGCTGTTATAATCAATCTCCTGACGGATCGCCGCCAGCCGTTCCTTCGACGGATGCCACAGTCCCGCCGTAACGAAACTCTGCCCCGGTTGAATATGAATATAATAGCCCGGCATCTCCGTGCTTCGTCCGGTAGGGGAATAAGCCGCTGAAAAATAACCCTTGTAAGGCGTTTTATCCAGGCTAAAGCGAATGTCGCGGTAAATCCGATAAACGCATTTGCTTACCGGAATATCCTCCGGAATCCGCTTGTCCATCGCCACCAGTCCATGCAATACCTGCTCCGCAAAATCCATAAATTGCAGTCGTGCTGCGTCGAAAAGCTCGCGATTCGCCTGAAACCATTCGCGGTTATTATTTTCCCGAAGTTGATTTAGAAAATCAAAAGTGCTCTGAGGAATGTTCATCTTTTATATCTTACGTTTATGGACCGATTACACGGCGTACTTTCGAATATAGCAAATCTCTCTAAAAGCACCGAAGAAGTGGAGCAAGGCTTTTCTCAGGCGGCTAAAATCATGTTGGCCGACTACCGCCTTGTTGCCGGTACCACCCACTTTCAGATTTTAGAACTGGAATTCTATTTTCATCAGGCACTTTTTCACCCCGATCCCTATTCGCACGCCTTCCAGTATCCCAACAGAGTACAAGCCAAAATGTCGGTCACCGGCTCCTGGTATTTCCACCGCTTTATCGGGATCGAAAAATACACCCATACCCGCCGCGGACTCGACCTCACATACGGTAACGGTAAAAAACAAGCTTATGGCGGCATCCTGTTTCGTTCCGCCTTACGCGAACACGATCGGCAAATATTCTCCGGTCCGTCAAACCTGATGAAAGCCGTATTGGAAGCCGCTTCCGATCCGCAGGGCGTGCAGCACCTCGCCTTCAACCTTGAGGAAGGGATGGCTTTTCGACCCGATTCCGTCATCCGCATGGAACCCCGCGAAAAATCTTTGCAACCAGACCTCTTCAAGACCAGCCGTTTTGGATTGGGCGATAAAGATCCTTTTTACCGCGACAAGGAATATCGTTTCTTCTCGGACAGCAGGGCCATTAAAAAAGTGAAG
>DAIRDA010000031.1:6089-15516 GCA_036796375.1 Albibacterium sp. | reverse complement strand
ATTTCTTTAATTTCTCGTGATTTACCCGGCTCCAAAAATTTCAATTATACTGACACAATCATGGATTTACGATACCCGATAGGACCCTTTAAGCAACCCGAACGTATCGACGTTCAGCAACTCAGCGACTGGATGAATGAGGAGATTTCTCACCGGGCGATTCATTCTTTTCGATAATCAAATGATCTACCCGCAATTCGCCAATATGCAATTTTTCTATCCGGGCCTTCTTAATTTTGAGCTTCCCGATGGCCATGGCTCCGATGGCAAGTGCGCCGATAGAAAGCGCTCCAATGGCAAAGGCACCAACTGCGACGGCACCAATCGACAGGGCACCGATGGCTTGTGCGCCGATGGACCGGGCACCTGTGGCCTGGGCGCCGATGGCGGAGGCGCCAACCGCTTTCGCAGCATCCAGGTTAATTAGTTTTGTAGATAATATCTTCATACGATGCTAACAAAATCCGGAGAATAGAGTTTTCTGCCCAAGGATTAAGAATTGGTCGCTCATTTGCTTCAGTTAAGGAAAGTCCTGAAAAGTGAGTAAATCAAGCATCAAAGATATCCTGCAAGAAACAAAACACCGTCCATACGCGCTTCCGCCGGGAAGGTGGGTGTATTACCAAGAATGGAATCGGGCGATCTTTTTGCATTGGAAAGTGCCCGTTGGAACACTAAGAAAATGCGTACCGCAAGCACTCAATCTCGATACTTTTGAAGGTGATGCTTATATTTCTCTGGTCGCTTTTACGATGGAGCAGATCCGGCCGCGGTATCTACCGGCTGTCAGCCTGGTTTCCGACTTTCATGAAATCAACCTCCGGACCTACATCGACAATGACGAGCGGAAGGGTGTATATTTCCTGAACATTGAAGCGGCCAAGCACTTATCGGTGTTTATGGCAAAGGCCTTATCGGGTCTGCCATATGAGAAATCGTCGATTCGACGGACAGATCATCAATACCAATCATCGAACCGTAAAAAGGGCTTTTCACTCCTCTGCGATTACACGGTCAAGGGAAGATTATCTGATAAATCAACGCTCGATCGGTGGCTTACCGAACGCTATTGCCTGTATCTTGATGAAGGTGAAAGCGTGTACCGTTACGACATACACCATAAAGAATGGGAACTTCATGATATGGGGATTAAGCACCTGGATGTTGATTACCAGCTGGGCGACTTCACACTTTCAGCCGAGCCGGATGCGGTGCACTATTCTGACGGCGTTCAGGTATTGGCGTGGAATAGAGCCGAAGTGCATTCAATGTAACATAAACAGTGCGAAAGTGCCAGGAATATTAATATATTTACGGTATTACAAACCTCTCTGCCCCTTACCGTTGAAGGAACCAGCATCAATTCGGGGCACCCGGGTATCGACCACATAAAATTATTCCTAATCAATTTGATCAAAATCCTATAGAAATGACAAAAAAAATAATCGCCCTTTTCATGATGCTGACGGCAGCGAATAGCTTTGCTCAGGAAGCCGTACTCTTTAAAGCACAGCTTCAGCCGAATAAAAATTATAAAACCAAAATTACGTCTACCGCGAACTCAAAAATCGAAATCCAGGCCGGTGAAGAGTTCATCGAAATGATGAAAAGCATGGGAGAAGAACCCTCTACGGTTATACTGATTGAGACCGACCTTCAAAGTGAAATGATGACGCAGCAAAGAAATGAAAAGGGAGAGCTTGCGGCTACGGTCAGTTATGGTGATGCTGCTACAAAAACTACTGTCAACGGTGAAATTCAGAAGGAAGAAAACCCTCTCTCAGGCGTTCGTGTTCTGGGTCGGTACGATGCAGAAGATGCGTTTATGATCGACTCTGTAGAAGGTAATCGAAACATTCATCTGATGAAAGATGAAATACATTCGATTGCAAAGGAATTGCAGGAAATAATGGCTTTCCCTGCAAAGCCAATGAAAGTAGGTGATAGTTTTACAAGCGAGAAGCCTGTCACATTACCATGGGCAGGAAACAACCCCCTCACGGTGAACATTTTAACGAAAACAACGCTCGTGAAAATAGAAGGTCCCATCGCGCTTTTCGATATCAGGCAAGTGGTTTCAACAGACTCTGAGAATGCGGGTATCAAGCTTACTGCCAGCGGAACAGGAACAGGTCGGTCGGAGTATAACATGACGGAGAACTACCTTACCAGCTATAACACGAAGCTTCCCCTGGTGGCTAGCCTTCAAATGGGAGATGAAATGACCATCAAAATGGACATGGATCTGTCAGCTGTTTACGACGTCGAAATTAACTAGGCAACCTAACCTACCATGTATGCTTAAAAAACTGCTGTGCCTTTTAATGATCCTTGCATCGTTCAAGGGATACGCTCAGGAGAGCGTTACTTTCAAAGCGGAAGTAAAACCCAATAAAAAATACAGCGTTGTCTTCAAATCAACGTCGAAATCCGAGGTCGAAATCCTGGCGGATGAAGAGACCAGAGCGAAAATGGAGGCGAGCGGCACAGGCGCTGCGCTAACCATCGAAACGCTTTCTAGCATGCAAACGGAGTTGGTTACCGCTGCGCGCGACCAGAACGGTGAAATTCCTGCCCAGGTAGACTTTAGGGATCTGACCACCGCCACGACGCTCAACGGTGCTACGACGACCACTAAAAACCCCATTTCAGGTTCGAAGATTTTGGGCCGATACGGCACGGATAACAAGTTTAAGATGGACTCCCTCACCGGAAATCTGAATGATCTTCCTATGAGAGAAGCCCTGACTTCCATGTTGGACAAGATGCAGGCGGCTGTTCTCTTTCCTGAAAAACCGATGAAGGTGGGCGAGCGGTTCCGTTCGGAAACACCTATGAGTATCCCCATATCAGGGATGAACCCGGTTACCATGAACATTGAAACGGAATATTTGCTGACGGCCATCCGGGGAGGGACCGCTTATTTCGACCTGGTACAATCCATGACCCTTTCCATGAGCAATGAGCAAGTGGACGTAAGTGCGAGTGGTTCGGGGACAGGGAAACTGGAATATGACATTGCAGAAAATCATGCGACGAAATTCTTATCGGACTTGCCAATGGAAATGACGCTGAAATTCAATGAAAACCTAAGTATGAAAATGAAAACAACCATGATCACCGAGCAGTGGGTTGAAATTGAATAAAGAACAATGCGCATTCCAGATTGTTGCCCGGATAACCGCTTAGCAAATATCTATGGAGCATGTAAAGAAAAAGGCAATCATTTTTGACCTGGATAACACGATTTATCCGGTTTCTTCGATTGGAGGACGGCTTTTCAGAGATCTATTTACAATGATTCAGGAAGACGGTCGATTCGAGGGGAGCTTCGAGGAGGTAAAAGAGGCGATTCAACGAAAGGCCTTTCAGGTAGTGGCCGAGGAATTCAAATTTCATGGGGACCTGACTTCCGCTGGGCTCGAAGCGCTTTCTGACCTGGAATACACCGGGCAAATGAAGCCCTTTGATGATTATGAGGTGGCTCGCGAAATTCCTTTAATGAAGTTTCTGGTTACAACGGGTTTCAGCAAGCTACAGCGGAGCAAGATCCGCGAGTTGGACGTGGAAAAGGATTTCGAAGCGTGCTTTGTAGTAGACCCGGCCAAATCGAAAAAAACCAAGAAAGATATCTTTGCAGAAATCATGAACCGCTATGGCCTGACGGCCCGGGAGGTGCTTGTGGTGGGCGACGATATTCATTCTGAAATTCAGGCAGGCAAAGAGCTGGGCCTGGAAACGGTTTTGTACGATTTCGCGAGCAAGTATGTAGAACTTCCCGAATATACCGACCATATAATCACGAATTTCAGTGAACTTGAACGATTCCTTTGACGAGACTAGACGACGGTTACCTTCACTCCCATCGCTTCCATATCGGAAATTACATGCGTGGGAACACCGCTGTCGGTGATAATTTCATCAATATCTTCCAGGCCGCATATCCGGCCAAAGCCCCTGCGCCCAAATTTGGTTGAGTCGGCCACAACGATGGTTTTCTGAGCCACGGCGATCATCTGTCGGTTTAGGTGCGCCTCCATCACGTTCGTAGTGGTTAGTCCGTATTCCGAATCAATCCCATCAACGCCTAAATATAATTTACTGCAAAAGAAGTCCTTCAGTGTATTCTCAGCATAGGGACCCATCACCGAAGAAGAAGTTTTACGCAAGGTTCCGCCCAGCATGATGACTTCCGTTTCTTTGTGTCCGAGCATGGCCGAGGCTACCTGCAAGGCCGAAGTAATTACGGTAAGGTGTTCCTTCGGCTTGATATGCCGCGCCACATAGAGTACCGTAGTGCCGGAGGCGATGATGATCGAATCGTTGACTTCGATCTGACTGGCCGCCCGCATGCCGATTTTATCCTTTTCATCGGCCTGAAGTTTTTCCTTTTCATCGACCGGCCGGTCCATCGCATAGGGGTTGGTCTGCTTGGCTCCGCCGTGTATCCTGTATAGCAAATCTTTGTCTTCCAGGAATTTCAGGTCCTTTCGAATGGTTACAGATGATACGTCCAGCTTCTGGCAGAGATCGGGAACGAAAACCTGTCCTTTGTTTTTCAGCTCGTTGATGATGAATTGGTGGCGTTCGGCTATGTTGATCATGGGATAAATTTAGGCTAATTTATCCAATCGCACCTAAAAAAACGAATCGTAAGAGACCTGAAACGGAGTGTTTCATATTGTTTCACTTTAATTTTTATTTATTGTAAAATGTTTATTATTATTGCATAAGACTTTCGTCTTCTTTTATAAACACAAGAATTACATTTCATTACATTTCGAAATACCATGTCTGCATCTAAAAACGTTTTTGAGAGGGATACTTTTGTCGAAGAAGTGCTACGCGATCCGCTTTGGGATATGGTGATTATCGGTGGCGGCGCTACCGGCCTTGGTATTGCACTAGATGCAACGGCCCGGGGCTTCAAAACATTGCTTCTTGAACAATCCGATTTTGCCAAAGGGACCTCAAGCCGCAGCACCAAGCTTGTGCACGGCGGTGTGCGTTACCTGGCGCAGGGTGATGTGGGTCTGGTACGGGAAGCCCTTCGCGAGCGGGGACTTCTTTTTGAGAATGCTCCTCACCTGGTTAAAAAGCAGGCTTTTATTATTCCATGTTTCGATTGGTTCTCCAAAGTGAAATACCTCGTTGGCCTTAAAATGTACGATTGGCTTTCAGGGAAATACAGTTTCGGACGGTCGCGGTCGCTTTCAAAAGCAGCGGTCATGCAGCAAATACCCGACATACAGGGTAAAAACCTTCAGGGTGGTGTGGAATACTTCGACGGCCAGTTCGACGATGCACGCCTGGCCATCGACCTGGCGATCACCGCTGCCCGACACGGAGCGGCGCTGATTAACTATATGCAGGTGGAGGGCTTGACCAAAGACGGAGAAAGAAAGATTAATGGGGTGATCGCGCAAGACCTGGAAAGCGGTCGGAAACATACGATACGATCCAGGATGGTGATCAATGCGACCGGTGTTTTCGCCGATGATATTCTGCGGATGGATCATCCGGAAGGGAAAGCCCGTATACGGCCCAGCCAGGGCATCCACCTGGTACTCGACCGGAGTTTCTGGAGCGGCACAAAGGCGCTGATGATACCGGAAACATCCGACGGACGGGTGCTGTTTGGTGTTCCCTGGCACGAGTACCTGCTCTTGGGCACTACCGACACCCCGCTGAATGAGCATAGTTTGGAACCAGTCGCGCTGGAGGAAGAAATTGCATTCATTCTGAAAACGGCCGGACAGTATCTATCGAAAACGCCTGAGAAAAAAGATATTCTGTCGGTATACGCAGGCTTGCGCCCGCTGGCTGCGCCCGACAAGGAAACGAGCAGCACGAAGGAAATTTCGCGCAGCCATAAAATTTATATTGAACCATCCCGGCTGCTGACCATCACGGGCGGCAAATGGACGACTTACCGGAAGATGGCCGAAGATGCTGTTAATAAAGCGATCAAAATCGGCCAGCTGGAAATGGTGCCCTGCAAGACCCATCATCTTCGCATCGAAAACGGACTTCTCTCCGGCCCGGCCGGGGAAGCAACGGCGGAAAAAACACTGCCATCCGGAGAAGGCTTCCATATTACAGAGAGCGGCATACGCCATGCTGTACGGCATGAAATGGCGCGAACCCTGGAGGATGTTTTGGCACGCCGGTACCGTATTTTATTTCTTGACGCACAGGCAGCAGTCAACCTGGCTCCTTTGATAGCTCCCATTATGGCCCATGAGCTGGGTCGTGATGAGACATGGCAACAATCGCAAATAACCCAGTTTTCTCAACTCGCACAACCCTATTTAATTGATTCGCATGGAAAAGTTCATTCTCACGTTTGACCAGGGAACCACCAGTTCCCGTGCTATCCTGTTCGACAAGAACGGAAAGATCAAATCGTTGGCTCAAAAAGAGTTCACTCAGTATTACCCCAAACCGGGCTGGGTAGAACACGACCCCATGGAGATATGGACCTCGCAGGCGGCGGTTGCCACCGAGGCGATATTGAAAGCTGGCTGCGAAACCAGTCAGGTAGCGGCCATTGGTATTACCAACCAGCGGGAAACCACGATTGTGTGGGATCGGCAGACGGGAGATCCTGTTTACCGGGCCATTGTTTGGCAGGACCGGCGGACGGCTGAGTATTGCGAAGAACTTAAAGGCGAAGGTAAAGAGGAATTGATCCGTGAAAAAACGGGGCTGATGGTGGATTCCTACTTTTCGGCGACCAAAATACGTTGGATACTGGAGAATGTGCCGGGCGCTCGTGAGAAAGCGGAGGCCGGAGAGCTGGCTTTCGGAACGGTCGACTCCTGGCTGATCTGGAATTTGACGGATAAGCAGGTGCATGTGACCGATGTAACCAATGCATCCAGGACGATGATTTATAATATTCACAGCCTGGAATGGGATAAGGAACTGCTAAGCTTGTTTAATATTCCGGAAAGCATGCTTCCGGAAGTTCGTTCATCGAGCGAAGTGTATGCTCATACCTCGGGCAAGCTGTTGTCGGTGAAGATCCCGATTGCAGGCATCGCGGGCGACCAGCAATCGGCCTTGTTCGGTCAGCTGTGCCTGAAGCCCGGGATGGTAAAAAACACCTACGGAACGGGTTGCTTTATGCTGATGAACATTGGTAGTAAACCGCGCCTTTCCAAAAATAAGCTGGTAACCACCATTGCCTGGAAGATTGGGGATGAGGTGCAGTATGCCCTTGAGGGCAGCATTTTTATTGCCGGAGCTATTGTGCAATGGTTGCGCGACGAGATGAAGCTTATCGACCGCTCCGACGAGATTGAGAACCTGGCGGAAAGCGTTGACGATAATAACGGTGTATACATTGTTCCCGCCTTTGCGGGCCTGGGTGCCCCTTACTGGAATCCATACGCGCGCGGAACCATTTTCGGAATTACCCGCGGCACGAATAAGGGACACTTTGCGCGTGCGGCGCTGGAAAGCATCGCCTACCAAACGATGGATATTTTAACCGCTATGAAATCGGACGCTGAAGTGGAAATCGCAGAATTGCGAGTGGATGGTGGGGCCACCAAAAATAACCTCCTGCTGCAGTTTCAGGCCGATGTGCTTCAATGCCGCGTTGTACGCCCGGAGATGACCGAGCTTACCGCCATCGGCGCTGCCTACCTGGCCGGTTTGGCTGTCGGGTTTTGGAAAAGCACCGACGAATTGCACGCGCAATGGGCCATCGACCGGCAATTCGAACCCGAACACAATCGCGAAGAGGAAATAAGAAACTGGGCCAAAGCGATCCGCGCAACAGAGGCCTGGACCAAAAATACCCATTAACCAAGAAAAACTTAAAACGCATACATCATGAGTGAATTTGCAGCAGAAATCATGGGGACTTTCATACTGATTCTCCTGGGCAACGGTGTAGTCGCCAATGTGGTACTGAGCGGTACTAAAGGAAATAACGGCGGATGGATCGTCATCACGACGGGATGGGCGCTGGCCGTATTTACCGGCGTGGCGGTGGCCGGTCCTTTTAGCGGCGCGCACCTGAATCCGGCGGTTACCATCGGGCTGGCGTTGGCCGATAAGTTTGAGTGGGCCATGGCGCCGGCGTATATTCTGGCTCAAATGATCGGAGCGATGCTCGGTGCCCTGGTGGTGTGGGTCATCTATCGCGACCACTACGCTCAAACAGCGGATGTGGGCCTGAAAGAAGCCACCTTTTGTACCAGCCCCGCCATCCCGAACCGATGGTCGAATTTCATCAGCGAAGCGGCAGGCACCTTCGTGCTGATCTTTGTGATCTTTTATTTTACGGAGGCGGAATTCGGTGACGACAAAACACCCATCGGCCTGGGTTCACTGGGTGCGGTGCCCGTAGCCTTTCTGGTATGGGCGATCGGACTCTCGCTGGGCGGTACGACCGGATATGCCATCAATCCGGTACGCGACCTGGGTCCCCGAATTATGTATGCGATTTTACCGGTGGCCGGAAAAGGCAAAACCAACTGGGCGTATGCCTGGATACCGGTAGTCGGGCCCATTGCAGGCGCCAGCCTGGCAGCGGCCCTTTACTGGATATTTACTATGTAACAAATGATTTCCAATAAACCTTTTGAAATGAAAAAGTATCGAATTATCAGTCCCCCCCGAGCATCCTCGGAGCTCAGCATGAAGTTCCCATCGGCGTTCGCCTTGCAGTTTGAATTTAACCACCTAAATTCTGAGTTATGAAGAAATTATACTATAGGAGAAATTATGTACGCAGTACATGGCCGCTGGTTGGCCTGTGTACGGTACTCCTGTCGGCTGCCACGTTTGAATCCGTGGCTTCACCGGTCAGGAACGCTGTGGCTACCGTAGCCTTGCAGCAGGAAACCGTTACGGTTTCAGGAAGGGTAATTGACGCCACCGACGGACAGGGCGTCCCGAGTGTGTCGATCGTCGATAATGCCAATGCAGCCCTGGGTGTGACCGATGCCAACGGGAACTTTTCGGTCAGGGTGGTTAGCGGAACTGAAATCACCTTTTCTTTTCTGGGATACAATTCCGTTAAACGCCGTATCACGGGGGCGCAATCGAACCTGACCGTTTCCATGGAAATGTCGAACACGGCTTTGAGCGAAGTGGCCGTTACGGCCCTGGGTATTCGCCGTCAGGAGAAAGCCTTGGGTTATTCTATTAGCACGGTGACCGGCGAAGAATTGACAAACGCCATTTCCAATAACTGGACAGATGCCTTGACGGGCAAGGTGGCCGGTTTAAACCTGGTAAAATCAGGCGCCGGGCCTGCCGGCTCGAATCAGATTATCCTTCGGGGGGAAAACTCTCTGACCGGCGATAATTCAGCTCTGATTGTGGTCGACGGAGTGGTGGTGTCGCATGCTTCCGGGGGGATGACTACCACCGGATCGAGCAATTATATCGGTGCAGATTCGCCGGTCGA
>DAIRDA010000031.1:0-5989 GCA_036796375.1 Albibacterium sp. | reverse complement strand
TACCAGTATAATCCGGATACGGCCTACTACCGGATGACGCCGCCTGAACGGACGCTTTGGCGCGCTTATCCGAACAATCGCAAGGATTTCTTCGAAACGGCAACGACCCTGACCAATAACCTCGCCTTATCGGGAGGAACGGATAAGACGACCGTCCGTATGTCGTATACAAATGCCAGCAACCGGTGGATCGTCCCCAATACGGGCTATAGCCGGAACAACCTTGCGCTATCGCTAAGGCACAGCATTACCGATCAGCTTTCCATATCAACGAAAGTAAATTACAAGGATACGAAAAGCGACAATTTACCGAATACGGGTTATAATAACCAGGCGCTGATGTACTTTATCCGCGGGATCACGCCGAATATGAACCTCGACTGGTTTAAGCAATACTGGCGGCCGGGACGGGAACAGCTGGAACAAACCACGCCGTTTTCCAATCTCCTGGACAACCCCTACTTCCAGTCGTACGAGGTTATCAATGCTCAGAAAAGAAATGGGGTGGTGGGAAGTGCGCAGGCCGACTATCGCTTCAATGATCTTTTCTCGATTATGGTGCGGACCTCGATGGATTTCCAGTACGACAGGCGTACTCAGAAACGTCCTTTCGACACCTACAACTTCCCTACCGGCTATTACCGCGAGTATAATA
The DNA here is from genome assembly GCA_036796375.1 of Albibacterium sp. Taxonomy (GTDB): domain Bacteria; phylum Bacteroidota; class Bacteroidia; order Sphingobacteriales; family Sphingobacteriaceae; genus Albibacterium. The sequence goes on along the minus strand of DAIRDA010000031.1, from coordinate 5,334 downwards.
TGTATACCGAGGAGCGCAATGCCGATGCCCTGCTGCAGTTTACAAATGACCGCCACGAAAACATTAAGTATGGAGCGAGTGTAGGGGGTGCTATGATGCGCAATACCTATATCAAAGACGATTTACTTACCAAGAGTTTATCGTACCCGGGGGTCTTTAACTTTGCAAACTCTGCAGAGGCCTTGACATCGCAGCCACACCGGCGGGAATATGCGGTAAACAGCCTGTATGCACTGGCCAATATCTCCTACAAGGATTACCTGTTTTTCGATGCGACCTTGCGGACCGACTGGGCCAGTACGCTTGCCTCACCGCTGAAAGAAGAGGTTCCATCCTTCTTCTACCCGTCGTTCCAGAGCAGTTTGCTGCTTTCCGAGTTACTGGCCTTGCCAGAGGGAGTCGACTTCTGGAAGTTGCGGGCATCGGTTGCGGCAGTTGGTAGCGGAGGTACAACCGCTTACCTGACATCCTTCAACTATAATGTTGCTACCAACTTCACATCGGGGCTGTTAAACCCGACCGACATTCCTAACCTGGACCTGAAACCGGAGAAGACCATTTCCTATGAAGTAGGAACCGATTTCCGTTTGTTCAAGAATCGTTTGGAATTTGATTTGGCTTTATACTCGACACGCACGATCGACCAGATTATTCGGGTTCCTATCGAACCTGCAAGCGGTTTCGCCAGCCAGTGGTATAATGCCGGTGAAATGAGAAATCAGGGGATTGAAATTCAGGCGAGCGGCCGGCCAATTGTTAACAAAGACGGTTTTAACTGGCAGATCTTCGGAAACATGTCGTCAAACCGCAGTAAAATCGTATCGGTACCGAACGAGGAAAGAAGACTTTCGCTAAGTACGGTATATGGCTCGCGTGGCTCGATCGAGGCACGGGAAGGCGGTCGTTACGGTGATATGTACGGTTTCGGCTATCGCCGCAATGCCGATGGCGATATTATTTACCAGAACGGACTGCCCTTGGCGTCGGAGGACCTGGTATTTATCGGAAACGTTAACCCGACACTGAAAGCCGGTATAGGAAGTGAATTCCGATACAAGAACTTTTCATTCAATTTCCTTTTCGACGGACAATGGGGTGGTATCGGTTACTCACTGACACACGCCGTGTTGATGAGTGAAGGTAAGTTGAAGAAAAGTATTCCAGGACGGTATGGCGGCATCATCGGAAACGGCGTGGTCGACAATGGCGACGGCACCTACAGTCCGAATACGGTGATTGCGGAAGCACAACCTTACTACGACGCCCATTTCAACCGGGACAATCTGGAGTCGAATACATTCTCGACAGACTTTATCAAATTACGGGAGCTTCGTTTTGATTTTAACCTGCCAAAAGAACTCGTGAGCCGGTGGGGTCTTCAGAATGCCGCAGTTGGCCTGTATGGCCGCGACCTGTTTATGTTTACAAACTGGCCGGCATTTGATCCTGAATTTGGTTCTCTAAACGCCAGCGGAATCGAAAAAGGAGCTGAAATAGCACAGTTCCCATCGACCCGAACCTTTGGTCTTAACTTACAGTTTGCATTCTAAATCAGATCAATCATGAAATTATTCAAATCTAAAATATGCAGTGTCCTGGCACTATCCGCAGTATTATTAGCCAGCGGATGTACGAAGGACTTCCCGGACATTAATACCGACCCGAACGAAAGCGCGGTCGCAAGTCCTCAAAACCTGCTGGCACCTACCCTGGTGGCTGTCGTTAACAATAATTTAAGTCGCAACTTCCGTATCAACAATGAATTTATGCAGGTGACGGTGACAACCTCCGACAGCCGTGAATTTCATCGCTATGAGGTGCGACCTTCCGAAGCAGATTATATGTGGCGAAACTGGTACCGCCAACTGACCAATATCCGGGATATTTACACCCGGGCGGAGGAAACCCAACAGACCGGCTATCAGACGTATCAGGCAATCTCACTTATTCTGGATGCCTGGGTGGGCTCATTGCTGACCGATACCTATGGAGATGTGCCTTATTCGCAATCTAACCAGGGATGGTCAGATCAAAATACCACCCCGAAATTCGATAAACAGAAAGATATCTATACAAGCATTTTCCAGAAATTGAATGAAGCAGACTCACTGCTTCGGCTGAACGCTACCATTCCGACGAACTTCGATTACTCTGATCCGATTTATCAGGGGAATGTGTTGAAATGGAGAAAGTTTGGAAACGCGATGCAACTGCGCCTGCTCTTGCGCGTAGCTCATACGGGTGAATTTGGTGCGCAAAGCAAGATTCGCGAAATGATCGACGAAACGCCCGGCGAATACCCGCTATTCCAGAATAATGAGGAATCGGCCATTCTGCGCTTTTCGGGTGTAATACCCTATCAAACGGAATTTCACGACACCCGCGATTTCGATTTCAATGGCGATAAAGGGTTCTCTCAATTCTTTATTAACAACCTGATCGACTTCCAGGATCCTCGTCTGCCTGTTCTGGCAACCGAAGCCACCCTGGGCGTTTACAGCGGTATGCAAAGCGGCTACCGGCAGGGTTCTGTTCCCGACCGGCAATCGTCGCTTCAACTATCATTAAAACGTTCGCCCTTGCTTGGGAATATCCTGAACTATGGAGAGCTGCAATTTATACTGGCAGAGGCGGCAGTGAGAGGTTATACACAGGGCGATGCGCTGACCCACTATGAAAATGGCGTGCGCGCATCCATCGAACTCTGGGGTGTATCGCCGGGTGAGAATTATTTTGCAAACCCGGCGGTTTCGTTTGAGGAGGCGACTACGGATGCGGAGCGCCTGGAGAAAATTCAATTGCAGCGGTATTATTCCATGCTCTTCACCGATTTTCAGCAGTGGTTTGAATACAGACGTACACGCGCACTCGACCTTTACGTAGGGCCCGGTTTGCTAAACGGCGGACAGATGCCATCGCGGATCAACTATCCTATTCTGACGCGAACATTCAACCCGCAGAATTACGACGAAGCGGTAGCCTCGATGGGTGGCGACGGACTGAATGAAAAAGTATGGTGGGAGAAAACTAATTTAGCACGATAATGAAAAAGCACATTCAAAAAATATTATTTTCCTTCCTGGCGGGTACCGCAATGCTCAGCAGCGGGTGCCTGAAAGAAGATGTGAACGAAGCGCTCGGTACGCCGAATAGCGAAGCGTCGGTGTATGTTATCCGCAACGCCTATAAGGGCCAGGATGTTACGCTGAATAAGGAGCTCCTGGACGGTGCAAATCTGACAGGCGGCGTGGTTATCTCGCATTACGACAATGGAAACTTTCCGGAAGGATATGTGGCCATTGAAAATGTTTGGCGAGGTCAAATCAGGGGTATACTGGTACAGGTAAACGACCCGGCCAGTTACAAATTCGGCGATTCGATCCGGATCAATGTAGAGGGTGCGCGGCTAACCCGCCAAACAGGTCCTTTAGCGCTTACGGGCGTTGCAGGGATCGAGAAGATTTCCAGTGGTCATCAAAAAGTGCACAGACCGGTATCGATCGGTACGCTGCAGAACAACCCTGACCGTTTTGAGAGTACACTGATCAGCATCACGGCCGATGTGGATCCGGAGCCTTCGGGCGGCGAAAATCTTGCCGGCAGGAAGGTGCTTCTGGATGGCGAACAAAATACCATTGAGCTGCTTACATCAGAAAACGCTTCGTTTGTAGACACCAAGATTGCACCAAGTGCAGCTTTCCAGGGCATTCCCCTAAACGAAGGAAACAAGTTGGTATTGCGGCTGCAAACGGCGGACGACATGGCCTACCCTTCCGGAAAACTATATCCTGGCTGGCCGGAAACCTTTGAAGAGCCATCGCATCCGAAAGGCAGTTACAATATGGCCGCCATTGAGAATAACGTCGGCTTACCGACCGGCGAGTGGCACTTGTATCAGGCGATTTTCGGAAACACCGCAGGACGTGACCGCATTGTATCCGGACTGAATGCAATACGATTCCAACAGAACCGGAGCGACGACGAGTACGTGCAGATGAATTTTGATGTACCTGATGGAGCCTCGAAGGTAACCTTCTGGTATGGTGCTTATTACAATGATCAGTCGTCGACCTTTAAGCTGGAGTACTCGACCGATCAGGGTGTTACCTGGCAGCAAGTGGGTGAGCCGGTTTCGGATGCCCATACCTTCGCGCAAGACAGGAACGCGAAGCAGGCTATCTTCCTGATGAACATACCTGGGCCCGTTCGGTTCCGCGTAAACAAATTAGGCTTGGGCACCAGCAACAATACAGTTAGTAACGGACGTCTGGGTATTGATGACATTGCTATTTATAAGAGTTATTAATTACTTTCACATTTTTATTATTTCCGTTTATTCAATATCGCAAGCCATTAATTAAAACAAATGCACTTATTCAAGCCCGCAGCACATAAAGAGCAGCTTCCTTTAGAACGAATCGATCCGGAATACAAACGTTTGCGGTGGCAGGTATTCGCCGGTATTTTCATCGGCTATGCCGCCTACTACCTGGTACGCAAGAATTTCTCGCTGGTTATGCCCGATTTGATCGAACAGGGCTATTCGAAGAGCGACCTGGGAATTGCACTCTCGGCGATCTCGATTGCTTACGGCTTGAGTAAGTTTCTGATGGGTAACGTATCAGATCGAAGCAACGCCCGGAACTTCCTGACAACCGGACTGGTGCTTTCGGCGCTCACCATGATTATGATGGGATTATTCCCATTTGCCACAGGCAGCATCACCATCATGTTCGTTCTCTTATTCCTGAACGGATGGTTTCAGGGAATGGGATGGCCGGCTTGCGGTCGGGTGATGGTGCATTGGTTTTCAACGAAAGAGCGGGGAACCAAGATGTCGATCTGGAATGTAGCGCACAATGTAGGGGGTGGACTCATCGGTCCGCTCGCCATTGTGGCGGTCGCCTTGTTTGCCGACTGGGAAAGCAAGCTTTACTTTCCGGGTTTCGTTGCCCTGGGGATTGCTTTTATCGCCTGGCTGCTGATCCGCGACACCCCGCAGTCGTGCGGGCTCCCTCCCGTCGAGAAATACCGAAACGATTATCCGTCTGACTATTCTGAAGAAAAAGAAAAGGAACTGAGCGGCAAGGAGATATTTCTGAAGTATGTGCTTAACAACCGGATGCTTTGGTATATCGCCTTTGCCAATGCCTTTGTTTACCTGGTGCGTTACGGTATTCTGGATTGGGCGCCAACCTATCTGGAAGAAGCGAAGGGATTTTCCGTGAAACAGTCGGGCTGGGCTTATTTCGCCTACGAATATGCCGGTATACCGGGAACACTGCTATGCGGATGGATCAGCGACAAGGTTTTTAACGGACGGCGTGCACCGGC
>DAIRDA010000030.1:10033-15517 GCA_036796375.1 Albibacterium sp. | reverse complement strand
GACGCTGTGGGTGGCGATGCGTCGGGTAATGCGATGCAGAGTATTACAGGTAAAAAACTGCTTTTACAGGCGGGAGCGGCAACGGCTCTTCACTGGGCAATTAATGCCGTAAAGAAAGGCGGAATCGTTTCCATTGTGGGAGTATATGGCCCTACCGATAACCTGGTTCCAATTGGTAACGTAGTGAACAAAGGAATTACCATACGGGCAAATCAAGCCTCCGTGAAACGATTGCTTCCAAAGCTGATTGCGCACGTTCAGTCGGGTGTGATAAGTCCGAAAGACATTATCACCCATCGTATACCGCTCGAAGAGGTATCAGAGGCCTATCACATCTTCTCAGCGAAACTGGATAATTGTATTAAACCTGTATTGATCTCGCCGAGGGGCTAACCAGCTTGGCATAAAGAAAAATTACTATGGAAAACGAAATTAAAGATTACTCGCATATTAAAGGTTGGGGAATCGATGCCGATCCGGAGAATGAACCGACCTACCCCATGAAGAACTACAATGGGGACGACCACAAACGATACAATTGGGTACGACCGCCGCTGCAATTGCAGGAAATAGAGGTGCTTCATTCGAACGAACGCCCTAACCTATCTGCAGTATTCGGCACCTCGACGCCGCCTTCGGGACTGAGCGGAAGCATCCGCCGCTATGCTTTTAAGTATAGCGAAAATAGCTATGGGCATTGGCTTCCGCTACTGTTGGCTGATCGGGTTAATGTGGTGGAAGGATTGATAGACGATTTGAAAAGCGGACGGGTGCCGAATATTTTTGCAGAGAAGGGATGGAATGCGGAATGGAAATATAACCGGCAGGGCCTGCTGAAGAAAGTTGCGGTGGGAGTTGCCGTAAGTACCGCATTGATTATGCTTCTCCGCCGGAAGCGGTAGCATAAGCGCAAACATCATATAAATTTAAAGGGGCTTTTGCCCCTTTTTTATTGCGATGCCCAGAAATATGATAAGCAGTACCTGTGCCATTGCGTCGGCGAGGTAGATATCCCTGATTACATTGTTCAGCGCATAGTAACAGTCGATCGCAATAAAGCTCAGGGCCGTAGTGAAGTGTAAAACGTAAGGCCCTTTCTTTTGTGAAAGAATGGCCGCTCCGATACTGATGCTGAGAAGGGCTACCATCCTGACCAGCCAATAGTCTTCCTTGGGTCCGGTAACAGCCACGAAGCTTTCCATATGAAGCATGGGCCAAATGCCGGTTACTAAATAATAAATGCCTTGTATGTAGGTGACAATGCGAATCATAGCGTCCGCGAACTACCAGACGTCGTCAACCGACTGGTTAAGCGTGTCGTTGATGTACTGTTTTACTTCATCGCCGGTGCCAGGTGCGGAAGCTCGCTTTTTGACCTCTTCGGTCCATTGCTGTAACGTGTCTTCGAGGTTATCAGCACATGCGAAGACACCGGTTTCCGGACTGGGTCCTAAAATGCAGCAATAAAGATTGCCGTCGCGGTATACCAGCGGCCGGAATTGGCGGACGAATTTTGTGAGCGAGGGATCCTCATAATCAAGGACGACTTTCTTATTTTCTTCTACATTCATTTGTTCCATAAAGCGGTAGGTTGATCCTTTAATGATGTCAACAACGAGGAAAGCTGTATTGTTTCTAAAAAATTCCCGGCTTACCGTTGAACCAAGCCTTCAGCAGGACTGGTCTCTGGTGCATTTGTTCTGATTTTCTTGAAAGTCGCGAGCGCCTGCGCTACTACCTGATCCATGTTATAATATTTATATGTAGCCAGACGCCCCACAAAGAATGTATTCTCCATCGAAGCAGCCAACTTCTGATACTGTTTATAAAGCTCGGCGTTATCGGGTTTGGGAATCGGGTAATAAGGATCGCCCTCGGCTTTCGGAAATTCGTAGACGATGGAAGTTTTGTGGTGTTGCTGTCCGCTCAGGTGTTTGAATTCAGTAATCCGGGTAAAAGCGTAGTCGTTCGGATAATTGATGGTACCGGTTTGCTGAAACCTTTCCTGGTCAAGTGTTTCGAATTTGAACTCAATGGAACGATAAGGGAGCTTTCCGAAGCGGTAGTCGAAGAACTCATCGACCGGTCCCGTAAAGATCAGTTTCCTGTATCCAATCGATCCGGTCAGTTCTTTATAGTCGGCATTTAGCATAATATGAATATTAGGATGATCGAGCATCTTCTCGAACATACGCGTATATCCATGCAAGGGCATTGCCTGATAAGTATCGGTGAAATAACGATCGTCTTTATTCGTGCGGGTGGGTACCCTGGCGGTGACCGACGCGTTCAGTTCGGATGGGTCGAGGTCCCATTGTTTTTTCGTATAACCCTTAAAGAACTTTTCGTAAAGTTCACGACCGACGGTATTGACCACTACATCCTCCGATGTAAGAAGTTCTTTTTTCTTTTCTGCCCGCTCCTCGAAGAAGCCGTTTAGCTCTTCGCTGCTCAGATTCAAACCATACATTTGATTGATGGTCGTCAAATTGATCGGAATAGGAAGCAATTGTCCATCGACACTGGCCAGAACCCGGTGCTGGTAGTTGCGCCAGGCCGTGAACTGTGACAGATAGTCGAACACTTCGCGGCTATTGGTATGGAATATATGTGGTCCATATTTATGAACCAGTATACCAGCTTCATCGTAGTGGTCGTATGCGTTGCCGGCAATATGATTTCGCTTATCGATAATAAGCACTTTTTTATTGTCAACCCTGGCCAGGCGCTCTGCCAATACGCTTCCTGCGAAACCGGCTCCAACAATTAGATAGTCGTACATATTAGCTCGCGACTGAAATGGTTTGCATATTTTTCAGCGTGTTTTGAATTTGTTTTTGCATGTCGCGGCAGGTTTTATCCCACGACTGGTTTTTCAGGAAATTGTCGACTTCGCTAAGCCATTTTCGTTTGTCTGTTGCTTTCATTTCCTGTTCGATGGAACGAATAAAACCTTCGACAGAGCCGCTGATGTGGACCAGATTTTTGATACCGTACGGATTTATGACATCGTGTATCGGTGTCGAAACAACCGGCACACCGGCAGCGAGGTATTCCGGAGTTTTAGTAGGACTGATAAAACGGGTAGATTCATTTAAGGCAAAAGGGATAAGCGCTACATCCCAACCCGACAGATAATGGGGAAGCTCCGCATACGATTTCTGACCCAAATAATGAATATTCGCATTTCTGGGCAGTATCTCTTCTGAAATTTTAACCACCGGACCAATCAGCATCATTTGCCATTCCGGTCTTTCTTCTGCGATGCTCCGGATAAGTTCGATATCGAAACGTTCATCGATCACCCCAAAAAAGCCAATTTTCGGTCCCGAAATGCGGGCTTGATCAGCAGGTTCCTCGACTTGCTCCTTCGCTTTTGCAAAGTGCTTTCGATCGATGCTGCTGGGAAAGGGGAAAATATTTGCGTGCTGTTGTTTTTTGGCTTCAAAGAGCGAGTGTCCACCCGTAAAAACAATATCAGCTTTTCCCATCAGCATCCGTTCAAGCCCTAGCAACTCTTTGGGCGCGAACTTAAAGGCCGACAATTCGTCCATACAATCGTAGACAACCATTCTGGGCTTATACTTGCTTGTAAAAGAATAGGCCATGGGGGTGTAATACCAGAAGATCCAATCGTCCATATTCGCATTAAAGAGAAATTTATCGATCAGCGCAGTCATCGTACTTTGTATATTCTGGGCTTCCGTTCCAGGCAATAAGTGAGGCACTACCACATGCAGATTGTCTGATCGCTTGGAAATTGACAGATACGGTTCCCCGACAGCATCAAAAAAAGGCTCCTCCAGAAAATACACGACTGCATCTTTGGAGAAACGGCTGAGAATATGTTGAGGGCGCTGAAATACGAAATCCCAACGAAGATGAGAAAAACAGAGAATGTGTTGAGGTGGAGTTTCGATGGCGTTTTTCATAGTTTTAACCAGATTAAGATTGATTTTTGAGCCTACGGCTTCAAATACACAACTCAAATCCACTCGCGAAAGTTTTGGATGTATATACCTATTTTCCGGTGGCAAAGTATCCTTTATTCAGGGAAGAAATACGCTCATCAACCTGGTTTTTCTTATCAAATACCGGTTTTCTATTTTTTTTTCAGAAATCAAAATTAAAACCGTAAAATTACATGGGGAGAAACAAAATATGAATTCAGGACTTCATTCAACGTCTGCGGTTGACCGTCAACATACTGAAGGGACAACATTCTCGAATAGCCAATTCAGCAAAATGTTCGATCAGCTGCCTGTTGCTTTCTACACCTGCGACCTGGAAGGCCGGATTACCTATTTCAATGAAGCCGCCGGAAAGCTCTGGGGACGGCAACCTGAGATTGGAAAAGATCTTTGGTGTGGTTCATGGAAGATATTTTACCCCGATGGGCGGAATATGCCCTTACCGGAATGCCCCATGGCGCTTTGCCTGAAAGAAGGCCGTGCATATGCTGGCTCAGAAATCCGGATCGAACGCCCGGATCGCACAATGCGCGATTTAGTCGTGTATCCCACTCCTCTTTATAACGAAAGCAATGAACGTATCGGCGCCCAAAATACCCTGATCGATGTAACCGATCAGCGCCAGCATGAAAGCAGGCAAAGTCGGTTGGCCAGTATTATAGAGTCATCCGACGATGCGATTGTTAGCAAAGACCTGAACGGAATCGTCACCAGCTGGAATGAGTCGGCCAGTAAATTATTCGGCTATTCGGCCGATGAAATTGTCGGGCGCTCAATCAAAATGTTGATACCGCCCGAGAAGCACAGCGAAGAAGATGAAATTTTGGCGAAAATTTCTATAGGACAGCAGGTCAGGCATTATGAAGCAAAACGATTGCATAAGTCCGGTCGGATAATTAAAATCTCCATTACCATATCGCCACTGAAGAACCTGAAGGGTGAGGTCATCGGGGCCTCCAAGATTGCACGTGATGTAACCGAACAGGTTGCTATCCGCAAAGAACTTCGGCAGTATACACGTGAGCTGGAACTGATGAATAAGCAGAAAGATGAGTTTATGAGCCTGGCAAGCCACGAACTTAAAACGCCTCTAACCAGTGCGAAAGCATACATTCAGCTGCTTACGCGAATGGTCGGGCCGGAGCACTCCGGACATAATTTTATAGCCCGTGCTATTTTGAGCATCAATCGCCTCGAAAACCTCATCAACGACTTGCTCGATGTATCAAAAATTAAAGAAGGCAAATTAACATACAATGCCGAAACGGTCAGGTTTAACGAAGTAATTGCCAACAGCATAGAAAACGTACAGCAATTGACAACCAGCCACACCATCGTTTTGCTCGAAACTGAAGACGTCTACATAAAGGGCGATCGGATACGCCTGGAGCAAGTGTTGAATAATTTCCTGACGAACGCTGTAAAATATTCCCCGGACGCGAAGCACGTGGAAGTATCGTCGCGGGTGAATGAAGATCGATTGATTGTTTCGGTGAAAGATTTTGGGATAGGC
>DAIRDA010000030.1:0-9933 GCA_036796375.1 Albibacterium sp. | reverse complement strand
ACCTGCTACAACTCCTATGGCAAGTGAAAATGTCTTCGTGATGGTTGAACCGGTTCTTTGAGCCTTCATGTATCTGATTCAGGGTTTTGTGGTGTATCGAATGAATACCAAACTTTGTGCCGAATGCATCGCAAGGCCACAGTTAACCATCATTTCCGCTGTTCCTATTGAACAATGCCGCTCAAAACAGCAAAACGAATAAGGGCTGCTGTGTTTTTTGAGCCGGTTTTCTCGATCAGGTTTTGACGATGACCCTCGATGGTTCTCTTACTAAGAAATAGCTTTTCCGACATCTCGAGGTTCGTTAGTCCCTGCGCGATCAATTGCAATACTTCAATTTCACGGGTTGAGAATTCAATATCGTTTCTGATAAGGGTGGCAGAGGAAACAGTCGAGTTCATCCGGTCAAGCATTTTAAGACTTAGTTCTGATGAAAGGTACTTATTGCCGCTGTTTACATGGCGCAAAGCGAAAATAAGTTCGTCGGCTCCTGCACTTTTTAACAGATAACCGGAGGCTCCCTCCCTGAACGCTTTAATAATATATTCTTCGTTGTCGAGCATGGACAGGAGAATGACTTTGGTTTGAGGGTATTGTTCTTTCAAGGTTTCCAACAGCATAATCCCATCCATCAAAGGCATGTTGATATCAGAAAGGACCAAATCCGGCGCGTTGCCGGCATCTAAAAAATCAAGTACCTCCTGACCATTCGTAGCTTCGCCTACAACTTCTATATCTTCTTCAGCCTCCAAAAGAATTTTGATACCATTTCGGACGATATTGTGGTCTTCAGCCAATATTACTTTTAACATAGGAATTTTTGTTGATTGCTGTAATCTTAATTTTCTGTTAGTTCAATGTTCTTATTAAATGATACGCTCACTGCGGTTCCCCGCTTCGTAATCTTGAAATCGAGCTCGCCCTTTAAGAAGTAGAGCTGATTTTTAATTGCCCGCAACCCGGAGCCTTTTACCAGCGATTCTTTCAAATCGTCTTTGAAACCTTTTCCGTTATCTGTTACGGAAAGATGTACGCTGTCTTGCTCTGTACATACCACGATTTCCGCGCGGGTAGCCTGTGCATGTTTGATACAGTTGTTTACCAACTCCTGAATGATGCGAAAGGCATGCAGCTGTATGGTTGAACTTAATTTATCTGCACCCGGACTGATCGTTGCTTTCACTGCAAACTGGGGTGTGGTAAGCCGCTTGGCCATCTCATTGATTCCGGCCGTAAAACCAAAATCATTCAAAACAGACGGGCGAAGCTCGTAAGAGATCGTCCGGGTTTCCTGAATGGCCTGATCCAGCAGCTGATTTATGTTCTTGAACGCCTCTGCGTTATCCTTATAAAAAGGAAGCCCTTGCAGATTGATCCGAATTCCATATAATAATTGACAAACACTGTCGTGCAATGCCCCGCTGATTTTTACCCGCTCCTTTTCCTGTGCATCGAGGGTAGCCAGTAAAACCGCCCTTTGCTGAAGCGTTTTAAAATTCTCCGCTTCGCGCTCTAGTTTTTTGCGATCTGAAATATCCATGATAGTTCCGGAGAAGTACTGTCTTTCCTCAGATACTTTAATCATCTGTCCTTTGGCAGCGATATCTTTGATTTTACCTTCCCGGTTTATGATCCGGAATTCAAGACCGATCTTCTCACCCCGACTAAGCCCTTTCATAAAATCGCGCCGAACTTCCTTCTGATCGTCGGGGTGTACAAGCTGAAAAAATTCTTTGAGCTTGCCATTAAATTCTGACGGGGCAATTTCCATAATCTGGTAAATGAAGTTATCAAACTCGATGCGGTTACTTCCCAGCTCCACACTCCAGATTCCGGTTGAAGACGCATTCAGGGTCATCTCCAAACGCTCCTTTGTTTCCTTCAGTAGCTCCTGTGCCTCGCGACTCTCAGAGATGTCGATTACCGTAATATAATAATGTATGCTTCCCGTTATGGGCTCTTGTATGGCCGCACCCTGAATACGTGTGTGCAAGACTTTGTAGTCTTTAAGCCGGAGCCTGATCTCCAGATTCTGGGTGCGATAGGATTCCTGTACTTTTTGGAGGAATTGGTCGAAAGCTGATAAATCTTCCGGAGAAATAAATTCCCGAAAGCTGATCAACGAAACCCGCTGTCCGTCTAGTAGAAGCAGATCTTCTCCCGTCTGGTTAACATTTTCAATATTGCCTTGCTCATCAAGAATAAAATAACCTACCGGCGCCTGGTCGTACAAGCCTGCAAACTTATCTTTCTCGGCGCCGACATGAACGTATGAAAGTTTAAGCTCATCGTTTTGTATTTCAAGCTCATGCTGATACACCTGAAGCTCGTTGATAAGATCAGCAATGTCCTGCTCCGCGAAAACCTGTCGCAGATGTTTTCCGGACTTCCCTCCTCTCCATACATTTTCAGTATGTTTCAGCAGGATAGCAATTATTCTTTCTCTCGAAATTGAACCTATTCTATTCAATGCCTTAGCTTTTCACAACTCAATATTATTAACGTCTCTTTGCAGTGAACGTCCTGTGGAAATAATTCCGACTATTCTTTCAGATACTCGAATGCGGAGACCAGCGTTTCGTATGGCCTGTACCCGGTCAGCATTACACTCTGATAACCCTTCTTTCGCACGATAAGAGTCGGAAATCGTCCAACCTGATGAAGTTTAACTTCCTTCAGGTCTTGGCGGAGCAAGTTCCGACATTCGCTTTGATTATACTCTCTTTTAAACCGTTCCAAGTCAAACTCTCCGGGCATGAGGGCGGCGAGTTCTTCTGCAACGGCGCTGATTACAGACTCTTTAGCAATATTCAAGCCTTTTTTCATAACCGCCTCACGCAATGCGAACAACATCCGATCGGCGGCTTGCGAAGATTGGATTTCTGCTGTTTTTACAGCCAGGCAGGCTGGAAAGGAAGATGAGGGTGGATCGGAAACCCAAATGTGGTCATGTATATCGGCGCCGGTGGTGTGACGGGCCTCCATCCAAACCGGCCCCATCTGTATGGGTTTCTGGACAGAAAACAAGGGGTCGTTGTAGGTGTTCCAGTCGGCTATCATAGCCGACATGCAATAGCGAATATGAATATTCCCTGGAAACTCCCTTTTTAGTTTTTCCAAATGCGGCTGCAGGGCCGCACTCCAACAACACAGGGGATCGGTGAAGCATAGTACCTCGATCCGATCCCCGGCGTTTTTATTATCTGACATCAATTCCGTTCGCTTAATTTCTTATACATCTTTTTTAAATAAACTCCACTGCATATCGCCCTTGGGCATGGATGAATTGATTTCTTTGCTCCTGATCTCGCTGAGGGCTTTGTCGGCCATGGCCACGCTTTCCTGAGTACGATCAGTACCTTCGGGCTTCAGATCAACCAAGCCGTTGGTTTTTTCCACTTCGGCCAAAGGATCTTCGGAATATTGCCAGGCCTCACCCATTTGGGTGCTCACCCCTTCATTCCACGGACCCCGGAAATCGGCGCCCGACGACATATTATAATAACGGTTGCTGTAACGAGGGTCGCCCTGAAGAACTCCCGGTGGGAAATTTGGCTGGATGGTATTCAGCGCAGCTTCGAACATCTGATAATGGGCGATTTCGCGGGTCATTAAGAAACCGAGTGTTTCTTTTACATACGGATCATCTGTGAACTTCATCAAGTATTCGTAAACAATCTTCGCACGCGACTCGGCAGCTATATTGGATCGAAGATCTACGGTAAGATCGCCATTGGCGTTCACGTATGCTGCTGTCCATGGAATTCCGTTGCTATCTGTCAATGTCGGCCCGCCTCCTGAAAGAACACCAAACTGAGGATTTACCATTGCTTCATGAATAAAACCTTCTTTGGCGGCTTGCCCGTCGAGCATCTGCATAATTTCTTCCTGGTCGGCGGCATCTTTCAGTTCACCGGTCACGCCGGTGAGAAGCATCTGAATGGTCGAACCTACAATTTCAAGGTGGCTAAATTCTTCGGTGGCAATGTCCATCAACAAGTCGTATTTGTCGGGATACGGAGTTTTGCAGTTAAATGCCTGCACGAAATACTGCATGGCGGCTTTCAGCTCGCCGTTTGCACCACCAAATTGTTCTAATAAGAGCCGTGCAAAACGCGGATCGGGTTTCGATACCCGCGCGTTGAATTGTAATTCTTTGACATGATAAAACATAGCGTTTAGTTTAGGTAAATAAACATCGTTTAGATAGTACAGTTGAGCCCGGCTTTTAGTTTACCCTGCGTTAAAATTAAGTACAAATCCGAACCAGACAGTAATTGACGCAGACTGAGCTGCCTGATACGCTTTTTCCCTTTGCTTAAATCAAATCGGACACGTTCCTGTTATGAGTGAAGTATGAACCTAACCTGATTTCCATATGTTTACACTAGGCATCAATGCTGTTTTCCACGACTCTGCGGCCTGTCTTGTGAAAGACGGCATCGTTCTGGCAGCTGCAGAAGAAGAACGTTTCACACATTTCAAACACGGCAAACGTCCGATTCCCTTCTCCACCTATGAGCTTCCCTACCATGCCATTGATTTCTGCCTCAGAAAAGCAGGAATCCGATTGAAAGATGTGGATCATATCGCTTATTCATTCGATCCCTATTTGCTCATTCCCCCTGAAATGAAAGAAGCCGGAAGTGCTCCCATCCCTTTTATTCCAGGTAAAACCGATCTACCCGGACTTCATAATCCCTGGGACAACTTGTTTTATTCTTCCATCGTGAATGCTCCCGATATGTTGGTAGACGGCTATCCACATCATCTTCAAAAGACATTTTCAGGCAGCAGTACTAGCGACTGGCAATGGCATTTTGTCGATCACCATACAGCCCATGCAGCGAGTGCTTACTTGCCATCGCCTTTTCACGAAGCGGCAGTGATGACCCTCGATGGACGCGGCGAAATAGCTACGACTACCTACGGGACTGGTAAAGACAACTCATTGGAACGAATTGGACAGGTCAATATGCCACACTCGCTGGGCCTGCTCTACGAGCGCATTACAACGCATCTCGGTTTTCTTCATTCGTCGGACGAGTATAAAGTAATGGCGCTTGCATCGTACGGAAAACCTGCGTTTGTAAACGACTTTCGCGAAATAATAACACTAGGCGAAAAGGGCCAGTACGAAATTAACGATGAGCGCCTTGAGGAACGCTTCGGGGCAAAACGATTGCGTCATGAAGAATTTACAGCACACCATTTCAATGTTGCACACTCCCTCCAGCAGGTGCTGGAAGAAACGGTCCTGGAAATTACCGGATGGTTGCATCGGGAGACCGGTAAGAACAACCTTTGTCTGGCTGGTGGAGTAGCCCTGAATTGTGTTTTAAACGGGCGACTGCGTGATCGGGGACCCTTTCAGAATATCTGGGTGCAACCCGCTTCGGGCGACTCAGGCACGGCCCTGGGTGCAGCGATGTGGGTCGACAGCAGAGAAAGGAAAGATGCAGGAAAGGACTTCGTGATGGATCATTGCTATATGGGACCCGCCTATTCCGATGAGGAAATTGAGAAATTTCTCCAATGGGCAAAGGTTCCCTACCGAAAAATGGAACGGGTAGCAGAAGAAACAGCGGAAATATTGGCGCAGGACAAGATCATCGGCTGGTTTCAGGGAGCCATGGAATTCGGACCGCGCGCGTTAGGAAGCCGTTCCATCCTGGCCTCTCCCATTTCACCCAAAATGCAAAGCAGGCTTAATGAAGTAAAGGATCGGGAAGATTTCCGGCCGGTGGCCCCGGTGGTGATGGAAGAGGAGGCAGCAGCTTGGTTTAGCGGTGCAAGCATCTCTCCATTTATGCTATTCGTCTATGAAGTCAGCCCAGATAAAGCAGATAAAATACCTGCCGTTCGACACGTTGATGGCACGGCACGCGTCCAGACGGTGAATGCCAGCCAGCATCCCGAATACTACGCCCTTCTCAAAGCCTTTAAGGAGAAGACCGGCGTTCCTGTGTTGGTGAATACATCGTTTAACACGCTGGGCAAACCGATTGTCTGTTCGCCCAGGGACGCTGTGGAATGTTTCTGGACTTCGCCGTTCGACGCACTGATCATTGGTTCGTACTTAATCGAAAAGGAAATATGAGCCTGCGGATATCTGTCGTTATTCCAACATACAAACGACCCAATTTACTGATGAAGTGCCTTTCGGCGCTTGCCAACCAGGATTTAGGAAAGGAAAACTTTGAAGTCCTTGTGGTAAGCGACGGTCCGGATGCGGTAAATAGAACATTGATCGGCGACTGGAACAGTAAACATTTATTGAACCTCAGCTATCTGGAAACCGCGGAGAAAAAAGGACCAGCCGCGGCTAGAAACCTCGGGTGGCAGTCGGCCTCCGCTCCGCTGATTGCTTTTACAGACGACGACTGTTTACCGGCAATGGGTTGGCTGACCGCCTTGCTGGAGCAATACGCTGGTGAGGACCTTCTGGCCATGACTGGCTTTACCCGGGTTCCTCTTTCCGATAGGCCAACAGACTTTGAACTTAATACATCGCATCTTCAACGGGCAAGCTTTATAACAGCGAACTGTGCGTGTACGCGTAAGGCACTCCGTTTTGTGAAGGGGTTCGACGAGCGCTTTCAAAGTGCCTGGCGGGAAGACTCCGACCTCGAATTCAAGTTAATTTGCAATCAGATTCCAATCCGGAAAGTAAGGGAAGCCATGGTGGTACACCCGGTGCGCGAGGCGGTCTGGGGAGTTAGTTTGAAAGAACAAAAGAAAGGTTTGTACGACGTACTGCTTTACAAGAAGTTTCCCGATCTCTACCGACAACATATTCAATCGTCGCCCCTTTGGAATTATTACCTGATCAATAGTCTCTGGTTGCTCTTTTTTTATGCGGTGGCAACAGGTAATCCATTGATGCGGGCGAGGGCCTCATTGGCGTTGACCGCCTTGATAGCCTTGTTTGCATACAAGCGCCTGAAGCGTACGCGCAAGTCGCCGTCGCATACCCTTGAAATGATCGTAACTTCGGCCATAATCCCTACGCTATCTGTTTTCTGGAGGATATACGGAATGCTAAAGTTCCGTAAATGGCTTTTATAAATCCGAGGATCTGTAAAATCCGGGAACAAGCAAAAAAAAAAGGGACCTATATGATCCCTTTTGTTTTTTGTTCGTTCTCTTTTTATGGTTCCATACCTGGCCGACCTGTACCGGTGGTATCGGTTCGGTTGATGTCTCCCATTCCGGTGGTGTCTGTGGTAGAGCCACCCGTTCCAGGTGATCCGGTTCCCATGGTATCCATACCCATTCCTTCGGTGCCTGTGTTGTTATCCATTTGCATGCTATCAGCACTGTTTGTTCCGTCGACATTGTCGGTCGAGCCACCGCAAGCCTGAATACCGAGTGCCAGCAGACCAGCAATCATAAACATTCCTAATTTTTTCATTTTTTTCGGTTTTAGTTTAACATTTTGTTTAGATAACGCTATTACTATCAATAGGTTGCCGTGAAATGCAAAAAACGTATTTATTCCTTTTCCTTGTATATATACTTAGCACGGATAAGAAAATACCCGTTTTAGGTAAAGCGTAAACCAAACGCTTCTCATCCAGTTATTCCTACAACTTAAACCGCTTCTATAACAACCTGTAAAATGAGAGAGAATAAGTTAAGGATTTTTACGTGGCACGTTCACGGAAGTTATCTTTATTACCTGGCACAGGGAAACTACGATATCTATATCCCGGTCAACAGCGAGCGTTCAAACGGCTATGTCGGTCGGGGAGAAACCTACCCTTTTGGCGATAATGTAATTGAAATCGAAGCCTCAGAGGTTAGGAATCTGGATTTCGACCTGATTTTATACCAGGATGATGATAACTATTTTAAGCATCAGTATGAAATACTCTCTGATAGCCAGCGCCTACTACCTAAAATATACCTGGAGCACGATCCGCCCTGGGGACATCCTACCGACACGGTTCACCCCGTACAAGACCCCGATGTGATGATCGTTCACGTGACGCATTTCAATCAGCTGATGTGGGACAATGATTCCTTGAATACCCGCGTCATTGAACACGGTGTGATGATCCCCAACGTTGCTTATTCGGGCAAATTAGATCGTGGCATCGTAGTGATCAACAACCTACCGATTCGCGGACGTTTACTCGGATTCGATATTTTTCAACGCGTCAGGGAAGAGATCCCCCTGGACCTTGTAGGAATGGGTACCGGCGAATTTGGTCTGGGCGAAGTACTGCATACCGAGCTCACGGAGTTTGTAGCACAGTACCGATTCTTCTTCAATCCGATTCGCTATACCAGTCTGGGACTTGCCGTGCTGGAAGCCATGAGCCTGGGTATACCGGTTGTAGGCCTGGCCACAACAGAGCTTGTCAATACCATTCAAAACGGAAAAAATGGAATTATCCATACAGATATAGACTATTTAATAACGCAGATGAAGGACTTACTAAAGCGACCCGAAGCAGCTTTTTCACTCGGACTGGAAGGTAAAAAAACTGCTCAGGAGCGGTTTAATATTAGCCGCTTTGTCAGCGACTGGGAAAATACGTTTCATCAATGCATCTCTTCCTCTGCATTAAAATACAGGCGCAATGAAAAAAATAGCATTTATTAGCGAGCATGCCTCGCCCCTGGCTACCATTGGCGGAACCGATAGTGGGGGCCAGAATGTGTATGTCGCTCAGCTCGCTAAAGAACTGATAAAAATAGGCTACTCGATCGATATATACACGCGCTGGGAAGACCACCAGGTTCCGGAATGTGTGCTTTGGGAACCAAATCTGCGGGTAATCCATGTTCAGGCAGGACCCAAAATACCTGTTCCAAAAGAAGAGCTCTGGACCTATATGCCCGAATTCTTCAATAACATGAAAGCTTTTATTGCCACCCAGCCATTTGAGTACGACCTGGTCCATGCGAATTTCTGGATGTCGGGCTGGGTTGCCATGGAGTTGAAGAAATCGATGCATATTCCCTATGTAATTACCTTTCATGCGCTCGGTCATATTCGAAAACTCCATCAGAAGGAAAACGATCGTTTCCCGGAAGAACGCTGTGAAGTGGAACGACTCGTTGCCGCTGAGGCGAACCGGGTCATTGCGGAATGCCCGCAAGACAAGGACGACTTGATAAACTTCTATCAATGCGATCCTGAAAAAATCCGTATCGCCGCCTGCGGTTTCAGCGAGGAAGAATTTTTCCCGGTAGAATCCACCAAGGCGAAAACACTCCTTGGATTTGCTTCCGACGAGCATATTCTTCTTCAGTTGGGCCGCATGGTTCCGCGAAAGGGCGTCGAAACCGTGATCAGGGCGCTCGGCCACCTAAATTTGCCGGGCAGGAAGGTTCGCCTGGTTATTGTAGGGGGAGAAAAGGAGGTGCCTGATTTTACCGACGATTCCGAAATAGCGCGTCTGCACAGAATCGCTCGAGAGCTGCAGGTCGATCATCTGGTGCTTTTCGCCGGCCGGAGAGATCGGGAACAGTTAAGAAATTATTACTCGGCTGCCGATGTATTTATTACTACTCCCTGGTACGAGCCTTTTGGAATTACGCCGCTGGAAGCCATGGCATGCGGAACGCCCGTCATTGGTTCAAACGTGGGCGGAATTAAGTATTCAGTCGTGGATGGGAAAACGGGTCTGCTGATACCTCCTAAGGAACCTGAAATACTTGCTGAACGTATCCGTTTACTCCTCTGCAATCCACCCATACGGAACGCCATGTCGCAGGCAGCCATCGAGCACGTCAACCAGAACTTTACCTGGGAAAAGGTAGCCTCCGACGTCCATCAAATCTATCAGTCTGTTCCGGTAAGAACTCCCTGGGTGGAAGCATCCGCGATAGAATCCTACTTTACTGAAGCGCAGGAAACCTTTCAGCAGGCCTCGGAAGCGATGAGTAAGGATATTATTCTGGCAGCTGAACAAATGGCCG
>DAIRDA010000029.1:0-15519 GCA_036796375.1 Albibacterium sp. | reverse complement strand
CGAATTCCGTCAGTTCCGGACCGGTCAGCAATCCGCGGCTCAAAAGCGCCAGGTCGAACGCTTGCTTGGCCAGCTTCTCTTTATTGGCCTCGTCGCTTTCCGACAGAATACGCTTAATCAGCGGGTGGTTTCCGTTTACCGTTACCTTATAGTTATCCGGCAAGCTTCCGTAAAAGCCCATGCCGCCGCCACCGTTCTGTGCCATCTCTTTCATCCGACGCATAAACTCGTCCATGGTTACCGTTACCGGCATGGCGTCTTCCTGCAAAGCAGCGATCTCCACCGAATAGGTTTCCTTTGCAATGGTCTTCTCGAAAATCGATTTCACCGAGGTGCTTTCCTCTTCGCTCAGGCTTAATTTCTGCTCTTCTTCTTTCTTGATCAATTGGTCGATTACATCCGAATCTACACGCTTCAAGGAAGTTTTCTCCAGTTTTGATTCCAGGAAGCTAACGAAGTGACTGTCGATGGGTGAATCGAAATCGATCACATCGTAACCCTTCGCTTTGGCAGAACTGATAAAGCTGTGCTGGTTTTTCACGTCGGTGCTGTAGAGGTAAACCACCTGTCCGTCTTTATCAACCTGAATGTCTTTCACCTTCTCGGCATACTCTTTCAGCGTGAAGTACTCGTCTTCCGTCGTCTTCAGCAGCGCAAAATCGTTTGCTTTCTCAGCAAATTTATCGTCGGTCAGCATGCCGTATTTTACAAACACGCCGATATCTTTCCATTTCGATTCGAAATCCTTACGCTCGGCCCGGAAAATCTCGCTCAGTTTATCGGCTACCTTACGGGTAATGTAGGTATTGATCTTCTTCACATTGCTGTCGGCCTGCAGGAAGCTACGCGATACGTTTAATGGAATATCCGGTGAATCGATCACCCCGTGCAGCAACATCAGGAATTCAGGAACAATGTCTTTTACCTCGTCGGTAATAAATACCTGACGTGAATAAAGTTTGATCTTGTTCTTCTGAATATCCAGGTCGTTCTTGATTTTCGGGAAATACAGAATACCGGTCAGGTTAAACGGATAATCCACATTCAGGTGAATCCAGAACAAAGGATCTTCGCCGAAGGGATACAGCTCGCGGTAGAATGCCAGATAATCTTCATCCTTCAGTTCTGAAGGTGCTTTCGTCCAGGCAGGCGAGGTATTGTTGATGATATGGTCAACTTCTACGCTCTTGTATTTTGGTTTACCTTCCTCATCTTCGCCATCGGGCTCTGAAGTAGTTTTGGTACCAAACTTAATCGGAACCGGAAGGAACTTACCGTATTTGGTCAGGATTTCTTCCAGGCGCGCCTTATTTAAAAATTCTTCGGAATCAGCGTTTACATGAAGGATAATGTCCGTTCCGCGCTCGGTACGGTTACCGTCTGAAATTTCAAAGGATGTACTTCCGTCGCATTCCCAACGAACCGGCTCAGCACCATCCTGATAAGAAAGGGATTGAATTTCGACCACGTCGGCCACCATAAAGGCAGAGTAGAATCCTAAACCGAAGCGACCGATAATTTCATTGGCATCTTTCGCTTCCTTGAATTTCTCTACAAACTCTTCCGCGCCCGAGAAAGCAATCTGGTTGATATACTTCTTTACCTCTTCGGCGGTCATACCGATTCCGCGATCGGAAATGGTGATGGTCTTCGCCGTTTCATCAAAGGATATATTGATGGTGGTATCGCCTACTTCTCCGGGAATCTTTCCCATGGACGATAAACGCTTTAGTTTTTGCGTTGCATCAACCGCGTTGGAAACCAGCTCGCGAAGGAAAATTTCATTATCGGAATAGAGGAACTTTTTGATTACCGGAAAGATATTTTCGGTATGAATGGAAATATTGCCTTTTTCTTTCATGTTGTATTTAAACTGATTTGATTTACAGCAATATTCCAATCAATGAATGTTCCAATGCCCAAAATCGGTCAACCTGACAGCCAATACCTGACATCTTTTGAATGTTTGTGGGAAGCCTTGGTACTAAAAGGCATATACCGCCGCAATCAGAAACTGCGAAGCGTTCTTGACTGGCCGCATCGATTTGGTGAAGAACATCTTGTCGGAGCCATTATCGAATCGAACTTCAGGAATGATGGTCAGCGGACCGGCTTTCAGATTTCCCGAAAGTGTCAGCGCCAGAATCTCTTCCCCGCCCATTTCGATATCCTCTTCCATATATTCCTTGCGTGTAAAATACTCGCCCCGCAAACCGAGCGCCAGCGATGGGGTAATGGCATGCTGGGCATAGAGCGCACCTCCGGAATAGCCACCGGCATCGTCGGTCGCGCTGTAGTCGGCCGCATTCAAGCCCAGCTTAAAAGCATCGCTCACCTGATACGAAGTGGTGAGGTCGATCACCGTACCGGTGGCATGACCCGAAATAAAATTGATGTAGGCCGACCAGTCCTCCACCGGCGTGAGGGCCAGCTGCGCTCCTACGTCCGACACGCCGTTGAAGTCCTGATACACATTCCAGTCGTTAAACAAACCTACCATCAGGGAAACCTGATCGCTGAAGGTATAATGGGCCCGGATACCAGCATCCTGGAAAGGACCGCTCGAGAATAAATAGGAAGTGGAATAGTTGAAATTTCCGGTGGGCGAAATCACTTCGTAACCCACAAAGGTGCCCATATAGCCAGCCGTCATCGAAAAGCGTTCGGTAAACTGGTAACTGATATAGAGGTTTTGAATATGAAAACTGTTTTGGTCGCCCGAATTCGGAATGGATCCGCTCAGGTAAGCGGCACTTTGGCCACGGGGACCAAAGGATAGATCGCCCACAAAAGACGCTTTGCCGACGCGCTGCTTCAGAATCAGATTTACCATGCCCAGCGAGATGGAGTTTTGTTCGTTTCCGAAGTAGGTACCGATGTTCGAGGAACCGTCTTCTGCTTTATAGCCCGAGAAGTCGTATTTATAATAGGTGTCGACCGATCCGGAGATTTCAAGGCCGCTGCCCTCCTGGGCATAAAGGTTTGCGCTGAGAGCGCCGAATAGAAGAATGGCTGTTATTTTTTTCATGATATGGTTAAAGTAATGAGGATTAATGGATAAGGTTTGGCTGTTTGGAAAAGGCGGCAGATCAATCATCCACCAGAATGGTGTAACCGCGGATGCCGTGCTCGTGACTGTCGAGTCCTTCGATTTCATGCTGCTCTGACACGCGAAGTCCCATGGTAAGCTGAAGCACCTTGAAAATTATAAAGGCTCCGCCTGCTGCTGCGGCACCACAAATCAGTACCCCGTAGAGCTGCGGCATAAAGGAAGCCCCTTCGCCGAAAATGCCTGTGGCAAGTGTGCCCCAGATTCCGCAGGTTAGATGCACCGAAACCGCACCCACACAATCGTCCAGCCTATAGCGGTCGAGCGTTACCACCGAAATCACCACCAACACCCCGGCCAGGAAACCGATAATCAGTGCTTCCAGCGGCGTGATAATATCCGCCCCGGCCGTCACCCCCACCAGTCCGGCCAGCACACCGTTCAGCACCATCCCGAAATCCATCCGCTTCATAATCATTTTACCTCCCAGGTGGCCGCCGATGGCGCCTCCACAAGCTCCCATGGCAGTGGTCACCAGCACCAACGAAACCATACCCGGATCGGCCGAAAGCACCGAGCCGCCGTTGAAACCGAACCAGCCCAGCCAGAGCAGGAAAACGCCGATGGTGGCCAAGGGTACCGAAGATCCCGGAAAATCTTTCGATTTGCCGTTATTGTATTTACCCAGTCGCGGGCCCAGCAGCCAGATTCCCACCAGGGCTCCCCAGCCGCCTACCGAATGCACCAGCGTCGACCCGGCGAAATCCACAAAACCCATTTCATCCAGGAAGCCTCCGCCCCATTTCCAGCTGCCGATGATCGGATAAACGATGGCAACGAAGACCAGGGTAAAGGTGAGGTAAGTCCCCAGCTTCATCCGCTCGGCCACGGCGCCCGACACAATCGTCGCACAGGTAGCGGCAAACATGGCCTGGTAAAGGAAGTCGGTCCAGAACGTATATCCCCCATCGGCATAAGCGGTACTGATGTCGGCTGTTTCCGGCGCCAGCCAGATAATATTCCAGCTTTCGGTTGAAAACCCGATAAAGCCACCGAATTCACCCGGATACATCAGCGCAAACCCGAGCAGCGCGTAGGTGACAATACCTATGACCGGTGTAAGCGTATTTTTGAAAAGAATATTAACGGTATTTTTGGCCTGCGTAAATCCGGCCTCTACGCTGGCAAAGCCCAGGTGCATAATAAAAACGAGCGCTGTGCAGAGCATCATCCATAAATTATTCGCAGTAAATAACGATTGTGAGGCGGTAATTTCAGGTTCGGTGGCAACGGCGACCGGCTGAATGAGGGAGGCCACCGTTTCGAGGCCAGAATCCATAAAAAGAAGTACCAATTTTTCCATTTTTGTGTTTTTGGGTTAATAATTTGTGGTAGCGGCCACTACTTTTGTAATATTATTGCATAAATACCGTAAAATAAATCGTTAAATGCAAGATAAAACTTTCGATTATTTCAAAAAGGCAAGAAAATATTTAAATAAGTGTCAAAAGACGACGTTGTTTATTGAAAAGACCATAAAATAAATAAGGATTTGTAACATTATTTATGCGATATTTCGAAAATCATGTAATACATCAAAATTTTTTGGCGAAAATTTAAAGAAAATCGGGATCTACAGGAGCGCTCGATTGCGGGTGTCAAAAGAAAGGAGATTACAATCCTCTAAAGAAAAAGAGGCGGGCTTTGAAAAATTTCAATATTTTATGCGATTCCTCTTGGGAATTTGAAATTCTTTTGTACATTTGAAATACAATGAAGCAAACGACAGCATATTGGTATTTTGGTTTCTTTTACTTTAGCGGTAAAAGCCGGGATTGATATGCATATATAAAAGTGAAAAAATGTATAAAAAGTCTCGGTTAAAATCCGGGACTTTTTTTTTGAGCTAAAAAAAATGAACAGAAAACGAATAGCCATACAGGGAACCAAAGCTTCCTTCCACGAGGAAGCTGCTTTCAAGTTCTTTGGCGACGACATTCAGACCATTGAATGCGATTCCTTCAAGGCAACCTGCGATGCGCTGAAACAGAAAAAGGCCGATTACATCATGATGGCCATTGAAAACTCCATCGCAGGGAGTCTGCTTCCCAACTACAATCTTCTGCAGGAATACCGCTTCCCCATTATCGGCGAGGTGTACCTGAGCATCCAGCTTCACCTGATGGCCTATCCCGGCGTCACGCTCGAGCAGATTAAAAATGTAGAGTCGCACCCGATTGCCCTGCGGCAGTGTGGCGACTTCTTCGAGGAGCACCCGAATATTAAGGTGACCGAAGGAATGGATACGGCTGCCTGCGCGAAGAAGATCGCCGAGAACAAACTCCTCGACACAGCTGCCGTCGCAAATTCCCTGGCGGCGAAGGTATACGGACTGGAGATTCTGGATCGGCGGATCGAAACAAATAAGAAGAATTATACGCGCTTCCTGGTGCTGGCACCCAAGCCCGAAGAAAATCCACAGGCCAATAAAGCCTCCCTCTCTTTCCAGACCGACAATTCCGTCGGTTCCCTGGCCAAAGTACTCAACTACCTGGCCGAACACCAGATCAACATGAGCAAGATTCAGTCGATGCCCGTTCTCGGACGCCGCAACGAATACATCTTTCATGTGGATGTGGAATGGAAGAAGATATCGGACTACGAAGCGGCCATCCGGAAAATATTGAAACATACGGTCAACTTCAACATCCTGGGTGAATACCTGAAAAACGAAAAAGTATAGCAATCATTAATCAACAGAATAAAATAATCAACAGTATAAAATTTTTAAACTCCCTTCAAAAATGAAACTAAATCTGAACATCGAACCCATCAGTGCCTGGTTGAACACGGGCAAAGAGCCCCTGATCATTTCTGGTCCCTGCAGCGCCGAAACCGAAGAGCAATTGCTGGCAACGGCACATTTACTGGCATCGACAGGCAAAGTGTCTGTGCTTCGCGCCGGTATCTGGAAACCGCGTACGCGTCCGGGTGAATTCGAAGGCATCGGAAGCATCGGCCTGGAATGGTTGAAGCGCGCCAAAGAAGAAACCGGGTTGCCAACCGCCGTGGAAGTGGCTACCGCCAAGCACGTGGAAGAAGCCCTGGCAGCAGGAGTCGACATTCTTTGGGTAGGTGCGCGCAGTACCGCCAACCCGTTCACCGTACAGGAAATTGCCGACGCCCTGAAAGGGGTTGACATCCCGGTATTGGTAAAGAACCCTATCAACCCCGATCTGGCCTTATGGATTGGCGCATTGGAACGCATCAACGGTGCCGGCATTACCAAACTCGGTGCAATTCACCGCGGATTCTCGTCGTACGAAAAGACATCTTTCCGGAACGAACCGATGTGGGATATCGCCATTCAACTGAAAACCGTTGCGCCCGAGCTTCCGATCATCAACGATCCGAGCCATATCTGCGGTAACCGTGAATTGCTTCCATACATTTCGCAGAAAGCACTGGATTTGGATATGCAGGGACTAATGATTGAGTCGCACATCGATCCGTCGGTGGCATGGACCGACGCCAAGCAACAGGTAACTCCGGCAGCGTTGGCGGAATTGGTAGACCGTTTGGCCCTTCGTAAAGCCGATTCAGATAACCCGGTATTCGACGATCAACTGGCTACCCTGCGGAAGGAAATCGACCGCCTCGACGATGTGATCATCCAGAAGGTGGGCGAGCGCATGAAAATCGTGGAGAAAATCGGCGAGTTCAAACGCGACAACAACGTTACCATTTTGCAGGTTTCCCGTTGGGACGAAATCGTACAGAAAAGAACAGCGGTTGCCAATGCCCTGAAACTCGACAAAGACTTTTCGATTAAATTCCTGGAACTGATTCACAACGAGTCGATCCGCAAGCAAAATGAAATTATGAACACCAATTCATCGGTGGAGGCTTAATGACTATGAACACCTTGAGCGTAAAGGCGCTTTCCAAAAACATCGACGAAACGATCCAGCTGACCGGCTCCAAGAGCGAGAGCAACCGTGCGCTGATTATCCGGGCGCTGAGCGAAGGAAAGGTTAATATTAAAAACCTGTCGGAAGCAGCCGATACGGTAACCCTGGAGGCGGCCCTGACAAGCGCGGAGCAAAACGCTGCGGAACAGGAAAGCATCATCGATATCGGCCCTGCCGGCACCGCCATGCGCTTTCTGACCGCCTACCTGCCCTTGGCAAAAGGCTCCTTTATTCTGACCGGTAGCGAGCGGATGAAGCAACGGCCCATCGGCATCCTGAGCGGCGCCATGCAGCAGCTGGGTGCTTTTATCGACTTCGCCGGTGAACAGGGATATCCACCCCTGCACATTCAGGGGGGCTTCCAGCAGAAAAGGTCCGAAATCGATATACAGGGCGACGTCAGTTCGCAATATATATCCGCGTTGCTGCTGATTGCCAGCGCGCTGCCGCAGGGACTGAAACTGAATATCGTGGGGGAACTGACTTCGCGGCCCTACGTGGAAATGACCCTGGCCATGCTGGCCGAGGCGGGCATTGAGCACCAGTGGAACGGACAGCAGATTACCGTCGCGCCGCAACAGGCGCGGGAGTCGGAACTCTATATTGAACCCGACTGGAGCGCAGCGTCGTACTGGTACGCCATTGCGGCCCTGTCGGAATCGGCCAGCATCCGCTTGCCGGGCTTGCGCCCCCATAGCTTGCAGGGCGATCAGGCGATCAGCGATATCATGCTCGATCTGGGCGTGGTGACTCTCTTTACGGAGGAAGGTTTGACGCTGACAAAGATCGAGCACCGCAGCGTGAAAGACGTGTACGACTTTAAGTCGTGCCCCGACCTGGCGCAAACGGTTGTCGCCTGCTGCGCAGCCCTTGGCATCGAAACCTCCTTTACCGGTCTGGAAACGCTAAAAATCAAGGAAACCGACCGTATTTTGGCATTGCAAAACGAGTTGGCAAAATTCGGCGTGAAGCTTTACGAATCGGAAAGCGGCGTATACCGGCTCGACTGCAGCGGGAAGTTTACCCCCGAGCGGCTGCAAATCAAAACCTACGAAGATCACCGCATGGCCATGGCCTTTGCTCCGCTGGCGTTGGTATTCGACGGGTTGCTGATCGAGGAACCCGAGGTCGTTGAAAAATCATACCCCTTATTCTGGGAACACCTGGAAAAGGTGAACTTTAAAACCGAACAATAATCATGGCAGGAAATTCATTTGGTAAAGCCTTTAAGATCACCACCTTTGGTGAATCGCACGGACAGGCCATCGGGGTAATCATCGATGGTTGCCCCCCCAACGTCGACATCGACCTGGAATTTATTCAGCAGGAACTCGATAAGCGTCGTCCCGGTCAATCGAAAATTACCACCCAACGGAAAGAAAGCGATACCTGCAGCATTCTGTCGGGCATTTTTGAAGGGAAAACGACCGGCACGCCGATTATGATCCTGATCCCGAACGAAGATCAGCGCTCGAAAGACTATTCCCATATCCAGGATAAGTACCGGCCCTCACACGCCGATTATACCTATCAGATTAAATACGGGATACGCGATTACCGCGGCGGGGGCCGATCATCGGCACGTGAAACCGCCGCCCGGGTAGCCGCAGGCGCCGTGGCCAAGCTGGTGCTGAAGCAATACCATATTGAAATCTTCAGTCACGTCTCTTCGGTAGGCACCATCGACGCTCCCAACCTGAGTACCGACATTATCGACGAACTGGTGGGTATCCGCGAAAGCAATATCGTCCGCTGTGCCGACCCGGCAACGGCCAAGGAAATGGAAGCTTTTATCAGCCAGATCAAGAAGGAAGGCGATACCGTGGGCGGAAAAATCTCGACCCTGGTGCAGAACGTGCCCGTCGGACTCGGAGAGCCGGTGTTTGATAAACTGCATGCCGATCTGGGAAAAGCCATGCTCAGCATCAATGCCGTTCACGGCTTTGAATACGGGTCAGGCTTTGAAGGATCCCGGATGCGCGGCTCGGAACACAACGATATTTTCTTTAATCCGCAGAAATCAAAACAGGCACTGAAAACGCTGACCAACTATTCGGGAGGTATTCAGGGCGGCATTTCCAACGGAATGGATATCAATTTCAAAGTGGCGTTCAAACCGGTAGCCACCATCATGAAAGCCCAGCAAACCGTTGACGAACTGGGTCGCGATGTGGAAATTACCGGCAAGGGCCGTCACGATCCTTGCGTGGTGCCGCGCGCGGTGATTATTGTGGAAGCAATGACCGCACTCGTTTTGGCCGACCATCTGCTGCGGAACAAAGCCTATCAGTAGTCCCGAAAACGTATACATTTATAGGAAAGCCTGGTTGTCGCGTCCCGCACAGCCAGGCTTTTTCATTTACTAATGACTCACCACTGTCACTTTTTCGAATAGTTTTCTCACATATTCTTCATTCAAAACTTTTTTGCATTATATTTGCTTAGTGTACATAGTACACTAACACAACGTATGATGAACAAGAGCTTATTTGCCTTAATGCTTGGGGGATTGGGAATCGGGATCACCGAATTCGTGATGATGGGCCTGCTGCCCGACATCGCTGCCGATCTGGCCATCACCATTCCGGAAGCCGGACACCTTATTTCTGCCTACGCCCTGGGCGTGGTGATCGGAGCGCCTTTACTGGTGATCATGGCGGGCAAATATCCACCCAAGAATATCCTGATATTTCTGATGGTGATTTTTACCTTGTTCAACGGACTTTCAGCCTTTGCACCCAGCTATAGCACCCTCTTTATCAGTCGCCTTCTGGCCGGTCTGCCCCACGGCGCCTTCTTCGGTGTCGGCTCGGTAGTCGCCAGTCGCCTCGCCGTAAAAGGCAAGGAAGCACAGTCTATTTCCATGATGTTTGCCGGGCTTACCCTGGCCAATGTGGCGGACGTGCCGCTGGGTACCTACATCGGGCACCATTATTCCTGGCGTTATTCCTTCGCGGTGATTGTGCTGGTGGGCCTGATCACCATCCTGAGCCTAAGGTACTGGATGCCAAATATGCCGGTAAAAGGCGGCTCGAGCCTGAAAACCCAGATGGAATTCTTTAAGCGGCCCGTTTCCTGGATGATGATTCTGATGATTGCCATCGGTACCGGAGGGCTCTTCGCCTGGTACAGTTATATTGCTCCGCTGATGACCGAAGTGTCGGGTTTTGAAGCCGGATCGATTACCTATATATTGATTCTGGCGGGCCTGGGGATGATGACCGGTAACTTTATCGGCGGCAAACTGGCCGATAAGGTATCACCTGCCAAGGCTTCCATGGTACTCTTACTGGCAATGGTAGCCTCGCTGCTGACGGTTCACTTCGTGGCCGATAATCCCATTCTTTCCCTTGTCATGACCTTCGTCACCGGAGCGGTTTCGTTCGGACTGGCGGCGCCGATTCAGATGCTGATGATCAATACCGCCCGCGGTTCGGAAATGCTGGCCGCAGCGGTCAGCCAGGCCAGCTTCAATATCGGCAATGCCCTGGGTGCCTTCTTTGGTGGCTTGCCCCTGGTATTCGGCTACGGCTATACCTCCACGCAGCTGGTAGGTGCCGCCATGGCCTTCTTCGGAGCAGTACTGGCCTGGTTCATTATCGGCATGCATCGGAAGTCGGACGCCCCGGCAGCGGTTCAGCCGGTCAAAATACCGAACACAGCAAAGCGGCATCGGGCCGCGCCTCGTCTGGAGATTGTGGCAGAAAAGTAAGGTTTCGTCATTTATGCGGACTAGCCTGTTCTAATTTCGTAAATTAGAAAATCAATACGCAATAACTATGAAGAAAAGAACCTTAGGCAAATCCGACTTATCGGTTGCCCCCATCGCTTTCGGAGCCAATGTCTTCGGATGGACCCTCAACCAGCAGGATTCCTTTCGCATCCTGGATGAGTTTATCGATAACGACTTTAACCTGATTGATACGGCCGATACCTACTCTACCTGGGTACCGGGCAACGTCGGCGGCGAGTCGGAAACCATCATCGGTAACTGGCTGAAACAGGGCAGCAAACGCGAGCGCATTGTACTGGCCACCAAGGTGGGCGGCGATATGGGCGAAGGAAAGAACCTGAAAAAAGATTATATCAAACGCGCAGCGGAAGCATCGCTTAAGCGGCTGCAAACGGATTATATCGACCTGTATCAGTCGCACTACGACGACCTCAACACCCCGCAGGAAGAAACGCTGCAGGCTTTCGACGAACTGATCCGCGAAGGAAAAGTCCGCTAT
Source organism: Albibacterium sp. (assembly GCA_036796375.1). GTDB lineage: Bacteria > Bacteroidota > Bacteroidia > Sphingobacteriales > Sphingobacteriaceae > Albibacterium. The sequence goes on along the minus strand of DAIRDA010000029.1, from coordinate 4,267 downwards.
ATCGGCGCCTCTAATTTCAGCAGCGAACGTATCGAGAGCGCACTGGCCATCAGTGCGCAGAACGGACTGGCCAGCTATATTTCCCTGCAGCCGGAATACAACTTATACGATCGTCAGAAATTTGAAACGGAATACGTGCCCCTGGTTAAAAAGCACGGACTGGCGGTATTGAATTACTATGCCCTGGCCAGCGGATTTCTAAGTGGAAAATACCGGAGCGAACAGGATCTGAACCTGAGTAAACGCGGTCCGGGCATTAAGAAGTACCTGGGACAACGCGGATTCCGCATCCTGAGTGCACTGGATAACCTGGCTTTGAAATACGAGGCCTCGCAAGCGCGCATTGCCATCGCCTGGCTCTTGCATAAGGAAGAAATCACCGCCCCAATTGCCAGTGCCACCAGTCAGCATCAGCTTTTTGAACTGCTGACGGCTGCGCAGCAGCCGCTGACCAAAGAGGAAGTTCGTTATTTGGATGAAGAAAGCGCCTGGTCGTAAACGATCGGCTCCAGTTCGCGGATATACTGGTGGAAGCGGGCAATGGCTTCCTTCTTCTTCTGGTCGAGGGGATAGTCGATCGACTTCATCAGGTATTCGCGAACATCAAAATTTTCTACCTCCGGTAAGCGATCCATAAAATCCGCCCGGTGGTCGAGCCCCCACTTCAAGGCCTCGTTGAGCAATTGCTTAAATTCTTCCGAAACCGGCTTATTCGCCGCCCAAACGGCATAGGCAAATGGCAGTCCGGTAAAGTCCATCCACACCTGACCCAGGTCGTAGGCATAAGGCTCTTTCCCTACCATGCCGAAGGTACGGTCGCCAATCAGCACGTAGGCATCGGCCTCGTCGCTGTCGGTAATCCTCACCGGCTGCTTCCAATAGTTCTGAAGCAGCACCCGCGCCAGATTATTGGATGTACGTGAATGGCTGTCGAGCCGCAGCGTCTCCACCTGCTCAATGGGTTTCCTGCTAAAAATAAATACCGAGGTAACCGCCCCTACCGAGCCAATACAGTAATCGCCCACAATCTCATAATCCGGAATATGCAACAGGGCCGCCACCGGTACCAATCCGACATCCACCTTATTCTCAATCAGGTTCTGCGCACATTTGGACGGAATATCGGTCTGCACATCCGAGATGCTAAGCAACCGCTCGGCTCGATTAATTCCATACATAAAAGGCCAGGTATTGATATAGGATACGGCCGACACTTTTATTTTTTCTGTCATTCTGCTTCGTTTAGTCCGTTTAGGTGCTCGGTATTATAAAACTCATCAATAATGAATTTTTCGCCGTTATAGCGCAGCTTATACAGCGCGGTATTGGTATGCGGAAAACTGTCCATTACGGCGTACGACTGCTCGGTAAGTAAACAAAGCAGCATGCGCATGGCGCGCCCGTGGGTACAAATCAAGATGGTGTTATCCGCCTTGGTCAGCTCCAGAATATCGAGCATGGCAGCTTCCTGGCGGATCTTCATTTCATCGGGTGTTTCACCCTGGTCGACACAAACGTCCAGCAAACCGTCGGTCCAGCTCTTTACCAGCTTCTCAAATCCGCTCATAATCTCTTCGTCCTGGGGCTTTCCTTCATAGATCCCCCAGCTGATTTCGTCGAGTCCGGCATGCTGAGTCCACGGAATATCGGAAGCAATAAACTTGTCGACCGTTTGATGTGTGCGCAATAAGGAAGAAGTAATGATGCGGTCGAAAGGCACCTCCTTATAGCGCTCATAAAAGGCCTCCGCCTGTCTGATTCCATGGGCGTTCAGGGGTGAATTAATGCCCCTGCCCTGAACAATGCCCTGCTTGTTCAAGTCGGTTTGTCCGTGACGGATAATATAAAACGTTCTTTCCAATGGCTTAGCTTGCTGAAATAACAGGTAAAGGATAGTACTTGGGTTTCGGGCCCTCCTGTTCGAACACCACGTCTTTATAGTCGGTTACCACCTCGTATAACGTATTGCGCTCAATCGGATGACGACCCACATGGCGGATCAACTCCACCAGCTGGCGGGTGCTCATGGCCGGGTTTTGCTCTTCCGAACCAGCCATGGAATAAATCTTGGTGGTATCATCGAGCGTTCCGTCGATGTCATCCACCCCGAAACTCAGGGATAGTTGGGCGGTATCGCGACTGATCATGGCCCAGTAGGCTTTGATATGATCGAAATTATCCATGTAGATCCGCGCGATGGCGTAATTGCGTAAATCTTCAATCACCGACACCTCCGGCACGTGCGACATCTGATTGTCTTTGTTGCGGAATTTCAGAGGAATAAAGGCCTGGAAGCCACCGGTGCGGTCTTGCAACTGACGAAGACGCTCCATATGGTCGACCCGATGATGAAATTCTTCAATATGGCCATAGAGCATGGTGGCGTTGGAACGCATGCCCAGCGAATGGGCCTGTTCGTGAATATCCAGCCACTGTTCGGCAGTGCATTTATCGGCCGCAATCTGCTGACGGATTTCCGGATGGAAAATCTCTGCACCCCCGCCCGGCATCGAATCGAGTCCGGCTTCTTTCATATACTTCATTCCCTCATAGTGGCTCAGTTTGGCTTTTTTGAAGATATAATAGTATTCAACAGGGGTTAGCGCTTTAATGTGCAGGTCGGGCCGATGGGCTTTCGACTGGCGGAAGAAGGAAGCATAGAACTCCAGGTTCTGCTTGGGAACCACACCGCCGGTGATGTGCACCTCGGTGACCGGCTCGTTATCGTATTTGCGTACGATATCCATCATGCCCGCCACATCCATCTCCCATCCCTCATCCTTCTGCTTCATCAGCCGCGAATAAGAACAGAATTTACAGTCGTATACACACAGATTGGTCGGTTCGATATGAAAATTGCGGTTGAAGTAGGTCAAGTCGCCATGCTTCTTTTCGCGGATATAGTTGGCGAGTGTACCCAGATAGCCCAGCTCGCCGTGTTTATACAGATAAACCCCTTCATCGAAAGTAACTCGCTCACCGGAAAGCACTTTTTCAGCAATCGCTTTCAATCCGCTGTCGAGTCGTGTATTATCGAGCAGGAAGTTCAATTTAGTCACAGCATCCATACCTGCAAAGGTACAAAATGCGCGGCACTATGCCTACATAGCGCCGTCACATCTTGTAAGATTGTTTATACCAGATCTTGCATAATCAGGTCGACCTTCTCATCCAGTCGCCGGTTCATCTGCTCATAACCCGCGTCTTTGTCTGCCTCCAGTTTTACATTGCAATAAAACTTGATTTTCGGCTCTGTTCCCGAAGGGCGTACAGAAATCACATCCCCTTCGGTGGTAATAAACTGAAGCACGTCCGACTTCGGCAGGTCGATCGCTTCGGTCCGCCCGGTATGCACCAGCAGCGACTCCGAGCTTTTATAATCGCGGATAGCCGTTACTTCGATGCCGCCCAGGTAGCGCGGCGGATTGGCACGGTACTGACCCATCATTTCTTTGATTTCTTCGGCACCGCTCTTTCCTTTTTTGGTGAGCGATACCTGTTTTTCCTTGAAATAACCATATTGCTCGTACAAGCCCAGCAAGGCTTGGTACAGGCTCAGCCCTTCATTCTTATACCAGGCCGTCATCTCTGCAATAAAGGCGCAGGAAACCACCGCATCTTTATCGCGTACCAGATCGCCCACTAAAAATCCGTAGCTCTCTTCACCGCCCAGAATAAAGTGTTCCTTACCCTCATTTTTCGTCATCAGCTCGCCGATATACTTAAAGCCGGTCAGCACATCGTGGCAGGGAACCCCGTAACGGGCAGCAATTTCCTGAATCAGGTTGCTGGTAACGATGGTTTTCACCATGTAGCTATTCTCAAAAGATTTTCCGGAAGCCTTATAGGAACTCAATACATATTCGGTCAGCAGGCTGAAAATCTGGTTGCCGTTCAACAACATAAAATTGCCTTCGTTATCTTTCACCGCCACCCCTACGCGGTCGGCATCCGGGTCGGTCGCCATAACCAGATCGGCATCCAGTTCTCGTCCCTTATTCATGGCCAGGGTCATCGCCTCCGTCTCTTCCGGATTCGGATACACCACCGTCGGGAAATTCCCGTCGGGTACTGCCTGCTCTTCCACCAGGCTTACATTGCTAAAGCCCCAGGCTTCCAGCGTCTTCGGAACCACAGTAATGCCCGTTCCGTGAATGGATGAAAACACAATTTTTAAGTCCGACTGCTTTTTAACCACCTCCGGGTTCAGCGAGAGTTGCTTCAGGGCCGAAATATATTGTTCGTCCATTTCCGCTCCGAGCGTTTT
>DAIRDA010000028.1:8677-15661 GCA_036796375.1 Albibacterium sp. | reverse complement strand
GCTTCGAAAATTTTGTTGTGTGCCTCGCTGTAGAACGTTTCAGGTTTAAGAATATCAATTACCACAGAAAGTGCATCCTTTTCGAGCATCAAAGCTCCTAAAACTGCTTCTTCCAGATCAAGGGCCTGTGGAGGGAGCTTTCCTAAACCGCTGTTGATTTGTGTATATTTCGATTTGCGGTCTGAAAAAGAAGCTTTGTTTGTTCTGTTGGAAGGGTTAAAATCATTGGTGGTATTCATCGGTATTTTTTAAACAAGATTTCCTATGTCGTAGTGGGTTCACTTGAATTGCAAAGGTATCTAAAATTTAAAGGATTTGACCGCTTGCGAAGGTGGAGTGAAAAATAATAAAAAAAAGACCTTAATACCCAAGGCGTTAGAAGCGCTCAGGTTATCAACAGGCATTGTGTATAAGATGTGAATTACTGATTCAAGTGTCTGGGCTGCAAGATTTTGCCTTGATGTGGATAAATAGCATCGGTTCAGAGCGGCCGGGGCATTCGAGAATAAAGTAGCACGTTTATTGTTCGCTTCTTATTATTCATTAACTTCGTGCGAAATTAAGAATATGCAAAATTTTTCGAGGCCTGTTAAAAAAGAAGGCAATCAGCTGGTGTTCGGTATCCGCGCCGTGATTGAAGCCATTGAGAGTGGCAAGGAGATTGAATCCCTGTTTGTTCAACGCGGAATGAGCGGTAGTTTATTGAGTGAACTTAAAACCCTTATTCGCGAGCGGGATATCAGCTACCAGCAGGTTCCGGTCGAAAAACTGAATCGCATTACTTTAAAGAATCACCAGGGCGTTATCGCCTTTATTTCTCCCATTACCTATCAGCGTATTGAAGATATTATTCCGGCTGTTTATGAGGAAGGGCAGGTTCCGCTGATCCTGATGCTCGACGGGGTGACCGATATCCGAAACTTCGGAGCCATTGCCCGTACGGCTGAATGTGCCGGTGTACACGCGATTGTGGTACCTAAAAAAGGCTCTGCTGAAATTAATCCCGATGCTATCAAAACCTCTGCGGGGGCGCTCTTTAAGATTCCTGTTTGCCGGGTCGATAGTTTATTCAAGACCGCGAAATTTCTTCAGGAATCGGGTTTGCAGTTAATATCCTGCACAGAGAAAACCGATGAGACGATCTACCAACCCGACTATACCAGCCCCTCGGTGCTGATTCTGGGTTCAGAGGAAAGCGGCATATCAGACGATTTGATCCGCATCTCGGAGCACCTGGCCAAAATTCCTCTTTTCGGAGAAATTGCATCACTCAACGTGTCTGTTTCTACCGGCGTGGTTGTTTACGAGGCCATCAGACAGCGTAGCGCAGCGAATTCCTGAAACTTTTTTTGTGCTTCATAGTTATCTTTCTGATTAAACTGATAACATGAAGAAGAAAGTTACATTTAAAGGTATATGGAATATTCTTAAAGAAGCATTTACTGGTTTTATAGATCACAAAGTAACAAAGCTTAGCGGATCGTTGGCCTATTATACGGTTTTCTCAATGGCTCCGCTCTTAATTGTGATCATCTCACTTTGCGGAATTTTTCTGGGCAGGGAGGCGGCAGAAGGCCAGGTATACGATCAGCTGGTTGGATTCCTTGGTTCCGATACGGCCGAGCAGTTGCAGGATCTGATCCGCAATGCTTCCTTGAACGATAAGGGGACGGTGGCTTTTGTGATCGGGCTCGGCACCCTGCTGGTGGGGGCAACGACGGTATTTGCCGATATTCAGGATTCCATCAACGGTATCTGGGGCCTCAAGCCCAAACCAAAGAAAGGTTGGTTGAAGATGCTGACCAATCGTTTCTTATCCTTTTCCGTTATTGTAAGCCTGGGCTTCCTCTTGTTGGTATCGCTCGCTATTACCTCCCTTTTAGATGCTTTTAACGAAGCACTCAAAAGTCGCTTTGAAGACGTGTCGGTCGTTTTATTCTATATATTAAACAATGCCATTACGCTCGCGGTGATCACCCTGATATTTGCGGTGGTATTCAAAGTTCTGCCGGATGCGATTATCCGCTGGAGAGACGTTTTGCTAGGGTCGTTGGTAACGGCTTTACTCTTTATGATTGGAAAATTTGGTATTTCGTTCTATATCGGCGCGAGTGATGTAGGAAGTACATACGGTGCAGCCGGCTCTCTGGTGATTCTCTTACTGTGGACCTATTACTCTTCGATTATCCTCTATTTTGGTGCAGAATTTACGCGTGCGTATGCCCTGGAATACGGTTCGGAAATCAAGCCTAACCATTATGCTGTAACGACGCGGGAGATCGAAATTGAAGCGGAAGGTGAATCGGTTCAGGAAACGCAGAAGAAAAGTTAGTCGGCGAACAGAAAGGGGCGCATTTTTTCTTCTACGGCTTTTCTTGCTTCCTTAAGCGTGATCGCGTATTGTTCCATTTCAACTTCCTTTTCGGTATGTGGGGTCCATTTCGGGACTGCCACCGGGCGCATCTGGTCGTCCATCGCTACAAAGACAATAATGCAGTGGGTGGTTTTTTTCATTGAATCGCCTTTCAGTTTGTCGGAATATACGTCGACCGAGAGATGCATGCTGGTGGTACCCGTATAGATGATTTTAGCAGTAAGCTCGACCATGTCGCCAATGTCGATAGGGCTGAAAAACCGTATTCCTCCCACATATACCGTTACGCTGTAATGTCCGCTCCAATTGGCAGCGCAGGTATAGGCAACCTGATCGATCCATTTCATAACCATTCCGCCGTGAACCTTGCCTCCGAAATTGACGTGCTCTGGTTCGGCGAGAAAACGAAAGGTTACTTCTGAGTGGGGTTTTCTTTTCATATCGGCTGTTTTGATACAAGTTAATCATCTAAAGTCGTTTAAAGGCATATTTTTTTAGTTTTGCCCCCCGCCAGCGTTGTTTTTGTAAAGCGATTCCTGTAAAAACGAATGAACGTCATTTTTTTACTACATGACTATCATCATATTACTACAAAAGAATTACGGCCGTGGGCGTACATTGGCTCTCCATTAAATAAAACACCATTATGGCAGCCCTAAGCATCCCAGTAGAAAAAGACTACCCTGAGAATTTAGTGAAAACGATCAAGCTATTGCACTCCGTGCATAACGAGCTGCTTGGTCAGGTGGTTAACCTTGCTCTCAGTGGCGATCTTGAAGTATTGCAGGAAGAGCTGGGCGCAGATGGGGGAGTCAAGTTAAAGTATGCTGATTTCATTGCCTTGCCCGACCCCAACATTCAACATATGATTGAACTGATTGAAGTGCTGAAAAACAAGATGAGGGTATTGGTTAAAGCAAATCAGATCGAAACAGCGGACTTGCAATAGCCGTTTTTTTATTCATCAATCTTCTTTTCGCAGTACTTCGAGTGGCGGTTTTCGCAGGATAGGTGAAAGGTTAAGCACGCCAACGATTACCGTCAGTAGTGGCACACCTGCCAAAAGCAACAATATCATCGCCGGGTCTGGATAGAAAGGTATTTCGAATGAAAATATGGCAAGTCCCCACGATGCCAGCAAGGCAATAATCAGTCCCGCCAAGGCGGAAAGTAATCCCAAAAACAAATATTCCAACGCTGTAATCACCAGAATCTGTCTTCTGGCTGCGCCCAGGGTTTTCAATAATACGCTTTCCCGAATCCGTTGAAATTTACTGATCATCACCGATGAGATCAGAACAATAAGACCGGTGCTGATGCTCAGTCCCGCCATGAATTGTATTACAAAGCCTACCTTACTTAATATATCGTCGAGTACACTCAGAATCAGCTTCAGATCGATTACCGAAACATTGGGGAAAGACTTCACCACCTCCAGCTGGAAGTCGGCCGACTCTTTTTCGTTATCGGCACGGGTCATTAAGACGTGAAACTGGGGGGCATCGTCCACGACACCTCGTGGAAATACGATCCGGAAGTTGGTCTGGACCCGGTTCCAGTCGACTTCCCGCAGGCTTCCGACTCTTGCCGGAATCAGCAAGCCCTGTACGTTAAACACAATCTCGTCGCCGATATCTACCCCTAAACGCTCTGCATAGCCTTCTTCGAGCGAAACGAGCGCGGAGTCGGCCGGCGCAATACGACCCACCCAGTTGCCTGCACTTAGTTTTTCAGAATCGATCAGGCTGTCGCGGAAGGTGACGCGGATTTCCCGCGAAAAGGCACGATTTGAAATGTCCAGTGTGCTGTCTTGCCTGACTTGTCGGGCTGAATATCCCTTAATTCGCTCGATTTGTACGGTAACGATGGGTACCTCCTGTAAAACGGGAAAGCCGCTGCTCTCCGTTAACTGAATAAGACGGTCTTTTTGGGGCGTCTGGATATCGAAAAGCACCATGTTGGGCTGATTGCTGCCTGCCGAGAACTGGATTTGATCAATCAGAAGTCCCCTTACAAAAAAGAGGGTTGCAATGAAGGCGGTTCCTAAACCAATGGCCATCACCAGGATGGTGGTCTGGTTGTTCGGCCGAAACAAATTGGCCAGTCCCTGTCGCCACAAATAACTCCAGTGGTGAGGGAAATATCTTTTTACCCCGCGTACCAGCAAGAGTGATGTGCCGTATAAGAGAAGGAAGCCCGCAGAAACAGCAACTAAGAAGATGAGGGTTTGAAACCAGCCGGGCATTTGCAGGCGGGCAAAGGCGCCCACAAAGATAAAGATGAGCGCATATACGCCCAGCAAGGTGCTGCGCGGTTTCCTGGCTGCAGGTTGGTAAGAGGCACGTAAGGTGCTGATGGGCGAAACCTGCCGGATAGAAATAAGCGGTATAAGCGCAAAGAGCACGGAAATAACCACCCCGATCAGAAGGCCCTGTAATACGGCTATCCATGAGATTGAATTACTTACTGCCACGGGCAGCATATCCTGCAAGATAATCGGTATAAACTGCTGTATTAAAACGCCCAGCACAGCACCGGCAAAGGCACCCAGAAAGCCGATACCGACAATCTGGATCAGGTAGATCAGAAAGGCTTCCGATGATTTCACCCCCAGGCAGCGAAGAATAGCGATGCTGTTAATTTTTTCACGGATGTAGATCTGGATGGCGCTGGCAACACCGATACAGCCAAGCAAGAGCGCGATAAATCCCACAAGCGACAGGAACTCGGTCATGTCCGAGAATGCGCGTCCGGTGTTCTCTTTCCGCATGGCTATGGTTTCAGCGTCGAGTGCATCATTTTCAAGGCGCTTCTCGAGCGATTCTACCAGTTCTTTCACCGGATATTTTTCAGCAAATCTGAAATAGTGTTTGTATTCGATACGGCTGCCTTTCTGGTTCAGTCCGCTATTGGCCAGGTGCTTTAAAGGTACAAAGATGGCCGGCGCTACGGCAGCGGAAATGCCCGTTTGTCCGGGTGCCCCTTCCAAGGATCCTGAAATCGTAAATTTTTCCGTTCCCAGAAGGACGGTGTCGCCCACGATGGCATCGAACTGTAGCATGAGTGTCTTATCGACCAGTACCTCTTTGCGGTCGCCAAAGGAACGGGCTGCTTGGGAAGGGAGGGTTTTCAAGGTTCCGTAGAAAGGAAAATTTCCTTCCAGGGCACGGACCTGGACGAGCCGGTTGCCGCCATTTTTTTGAAAAAGCGCCATCGATACGAAATTCTCTTCACGCGCTGTTTCCACGCTTAGATCCGCAATGGAGTCGATAAGTCTCGCGCCCGAATCGGACAGGGCTTTGCGGCTGTCGATTACCAGGTCGGCACCGATCAATTCGGCTGCCTGACCATCGATATCTTTCCGTAAATTTTCGCCGAAGGAGGCAATGGCAACCATCGAGGCGATACCTAAAACGACCGAAGAAATAAAAAGAAGCAAGCGCGACCGGTTCTTCCTGCTGTCGCGGTAGGCCATTTTGATCAACCAGCCGAAATTCACAGTCGCCCTCCCTTAATACGTATAATACGCTGCGTTTTGGCGGCCAGTTCAAGGTCGTGCGTAACCAGGATGAGCGTGGTGCCCGCGTCGCGGTTGAGGTCGAATAGTAATTTTTGCACGTTCTCTGCACTTTCAGCGTCGAGGTTTCCGGTCGGTTCGTCGGCAAAGAGAATTTTGGGTGAATTGGAAAATGCCCGGGCAAGCGATACGCGCTGCTGCTCGCCGCCGGAAAGTTGTGCCGGATAATGGTCAGCCCGCTCACTCAGGCCTACTTTGCCGAGCAATTCCAGCGACTTTGCACGAGCACTTTTGTCGCGTCTGAGTTCCAGGGGTACCATGATATTTTCAAGCGCGGTCAGGGTAGGGAGCAGCTGGAAATTCTGAAATATAAAGCCTACATGTTGGTTGCGAACCAGTGCACGCTGATCTTCGTCGAGTTGGTTCAGGTTGATGCCGTTTAAGACGATGCTACCACCGGAGGCTTGGTCGAGTCCGGCGCAAAGGCCCAGAAGCGTGGTTTTACCACTTCCCGATGGCCCGACGATGGCAACCGAAGAGCCTTCCGCTACCTGGAAACTTATATCATCGAGGACGGTAAGCTGGCCGTTACCACTTTTGTAAACTTTCGACAGATTGCTAACGCTTAATATATGATTCAAATCAGTGCAAGTTATGTTCAAAAATCCATTCGCCTTAAAAATATACCGTTTATTTAACTAAATTGTCAGCTGCGTGTTATTTAGGTAAGTCGATCTGAAAAAATGAGTATGATAAGCACAAAATCAACAAACAACATAACCTTTGTGAAGTCCTTGGGAAAACTCCTTGTTCTTATACTGTTTGCTGCCTGCGGCGGCGCTGAGGAAGCAAAGGAAAGCAGCCACAGTACGCCTGATACCGATGCTTCTGCCAAAGTACAGAAGACAATTCTGTTCTTTGGCAATAGTCTGACAGCCGGCTATGGACTGGAGGACAAATCGGAGGCCTTCCCGGGCATCATACAAGAAAAAATCGATTCACTGGATTTGCCTTACACGGTGGTAAACGGGGGACTGAGCGGGGAGACTTCTGCAGGCGGAAACGAGCGGATTGAGTGGCTGTTGAAGCAGCG
>DAIRDA010000028.1:5060-8577 GCA_036796375.1 Albibacterium sp. | reverse complement strand
GGAGAGACAGCACTGAACCAGAATGACGGTATCCACCCAACGAAAGAGGGACAACGCATGCTGGCAGAAAACGTGTGGGAAGTGCTTCAGCCTTTACTTTAAAGGAACTGTGATCCTGAGCTGTCGCGGGAGTATGGTGATGTCTAACTCGGAGACAGTGCCGCAGTATTCTCCATCGACCTGAAAATTTACCGGCGTCTTGGTATGGATACTCGCCCTGTTTGTCGACAGGATCTCCACGTCGCTGTTTTCAACAGGCATGTTGCCGGAAAGTACTTTACCGACGGTCATCAGATCAAGATTCTTAAAGATGACAATTTCAAATTTTCCATCGTCGATTTTCCCGTCCGGATTGATGACAATTCCAGTTCCGTATTTCTGGGAATTGGCGATGATAATGACCCGGGCATCGGTTTCCAGCACCTGTTCTGCGGTTTCGATGCGGCAATGGAAGGCATCTTCATTATCAGAAAGGGTTTTAATAGTCTGAAGCATATAACCCAGTTTGCCACGAATGGAACCTTCTTCGTAGTTCTTGATAAGTTCTGCGTTTAGTCCGATATCGCTTAAATGAAGGCTCCGTTTGCCGTTGATGCAGATCATATCCATTTCGATCACCTTTCCTTCGAAAGCGATATGCATACTTTCTTCCAGGCCTGCGGGGATGTCAAGATCTTTGGCCAGACCGTTGGCCGATCCGGAGGGGACGACCGCCAGGGTGGCGTGTTCCTTTTCCAGGGCTTCGGCAACAAGTAAAATGGTTCCGTCGCCTCCGGCAACGATTACGCGATCAATGTGGTGTTTTTTAAAAAGGTTGCGGATTTCATCCGCGTCGTTTGTGCCGGTGGTTTCATAAATATGCAGATCGATGCCGTTCTGTTCGGCAGATTGTTTAGACAGGTCAATTATTCTTGCCTTATCCGTTCCTCCCGAGATGGGATTTGAAACCAGGAGATATTGTTTTCTTACGTTCATTGTTTTTCTTGCACGAATATTGCATCCTTTTTAGTAACCAAATATAATCAATAAATGAAACCCATTCTTAAATTATATCGCGGATATTGTAACGGACAGGAGCTGGTCATTATGGGCCATTTACTGGGCGGTCAGAAGCGTGATGAATACGATTTTCAGAAGAAGGATTTTAGAAATGCACGAGCGATCATCCGGCTGTTTATGGTTCGGACACTGGCAAACATTCCGGTATGTTTGCACTACAACAACCGCCAGATTCATACAAAGACGTTGGAGGATGGCTATTTTAAATTTTGCATTCCTTTGAAGGAGCGTCCACCCTTTGGATGGAACAGTTTCCAGGTCAGTACGACCTATCAGGGAGAAACCATCGAAGAGAACGGAAGCTTCCTGAATCCTCATTCCGGCAAATGGGGCATTATTTCTGATATTGATGATACCTTTATGGTGTCGCACTCGAATAGTTTCTGGAAGAAACTGTATGTGCTTTTGTTTCGAAACCTGGAGAGCCGTAAGCTTTTTGAAGATGTGGCTCCGCACTATACAGCCTTAAGCAGGGCGGGCCGGACAAACGATGAGGAGGCCAATGCTTTTTTCTATGTTTCGAGCAGTGAGTGGAACCTCTACCGGTTTATAAGGCTTTTTACTGAACTTCATGATTTGCCGAAGGCGGTTCTTCTTTTGAAAGATATCAAGAGCGGGATAGGCGATTTCCTGGGAACGGGAAGGGGCGACCATAACCATAAGTTTGTCAAGATCCAGCATCTTTTGGAATTCTATCCCGATTTGAAGTTTGTATTGCTGGGCGACGACAGTCAGCAAGACCCGGTATTGTACCAGAATTTATGTAAAATTTTTCCGGTGACTATTAAGGCAGTTTACATCCGGCAAACCGGGAAAGAGAAAGACGCGAAAACAGAAGGCCTGCTTAATAACATCAAAACTTTACATGTTGAAACCTGTTACTTCCGCAACAGCAGTGAGGCCATCGCTCACTCCAGAGCGGTTGGTATTACCGAGGGCATTTAGGACCGAATACTCATCACTGGGTATTTGCGAATTGTAACAAAATAGTATTTTTGTGAACTAGACGATTAATAAACAATAAAATGAAAGTTGGAATTACATTCAGTGCTTTTGACTTGTTTCATGCAGGTCATGTGAAGATGCTTGAGGAAGCAAAGAAACAATGCGATTATTTAATCGTAGGGCTTCAGACGGACCCGACGCTCGACCGTCCGGAAAAGAATAAACCCACCCAAACGGTCGTGGAGCGTTACATCCAGTTAAAGGGATGCAAATTTGTGGATGAAATTGTACCTTACGCCACGGAGCAAGACCTGCTCGATGTGTTGCAGTCGTTCGATGTGGATGTCCGGATTGTGGGCGATGAGTATATGGATCGCGATTTTACCGGCCGCTCGTATTGTGAAGAAAAAGGGATTGAGCTATATTTCAATGCACGCGATCATCGATTTTCCAGTTCCGGCCTGCGCCAGGAAGTTCACAAGCGGGAGGAAGAGAAACTGCGGGAAAACGAAACCATTTAGGCATTTGGGCGTTGTAGCTAAAAAAAGCTATGATGCCCAAAAATAATCCCAAAGATCGTTATAAGAACCACAAAGGCCATACAGGAAGTGAAAACACGCAACATCAAACAGAGGAAGATATAGCAGACAAACTTCCTTCTGATTCAAGCTCGCAGACCGACGAGGATATATTGACGTATCAGAAGCCTGAAGAAGAACGGACTGTGGAAAGCGAACGTCCTGATGGTGACATGCGTAAATAGTATTGTATTGAATTTAGCCTATTTAGAAGAACTCTCCCTCCAAATCTCAAGTCCTGTCTGGAACATTGGCGTTGTCCTGGTTTCCGTGCTGGTAGGTATCCTCATTAAAAATGTACTAATTCCGATCGTGCGGAAGATTGTTGGTGAGGAACAAGGCTACTCCATATTCCGATCTTCCGTCCGTCATCTCCGCCGGATTTTAACGGTCTTTATTCCCCTGCTGGTTTTCAACTCCTTGCTTCCGCTGATGCACCTGAACCCCACGATTGCAGCGGTTTATACGAAGTTTGTGGAGATCGGATTAATCGTATGTTTTGCGATTATTCTTATCCGGATCCTCCGAATCATTGAAGATTATTTCAAATATAGGTTCGACTACAGCAAAAGCGATAATCTTAAAGAGCGAAAGCTTCGTACCCAGCTTGAGTTTATCAGGAAGCTATTGGTGGCTGTTATCGTGCTGATTACCGTTGCCATCATCCTTCTGAGCTTTGAAAGCATGCGGAAAATAGGGGCAGGCTTGCTTACCGGAGTGGGAATAGGCGGTATTATCATTGGTTTTGCCGCGCAGAAGTCGCTCGGAAATCTGCTGGCTGGATTTCAGATCGCCTTTACGCAGCCCATCCGGATTGATGACGTTGTCATTGTAGAGGGTGAGTGGGGGCGCGTGGAGGAAATAACCCTGACGTATGTGGTGGTCAATATTTGGGATAAACGGCGATTGATACTTCCCATCCAATATTTCATCGA
>DAIRDA010000028.1:3288-4960 GCA_036796375.1 Albibacterium sp. | reverse complement strand
GCGATGCGGTGCATCTGTTTTCATATATTTGCATTCACCTTGTTACTTTTTATATATGAATGATGTACCCGGACTGCGGTCGGCGACTGGTTCAGAGAAGCAGTCTGTAAGTGTTTTAGGTTGTGGTTGGTTCGGCCTTCCATTCGCGCGGGAATTGGTTTTGTCTGGTTATCGGGTTCTGGGATCCAGCACATCAGAAAGCAAGCGCCCTGTTCTTCAGGAGGCAGGAATCGAGCCCTTTGTCCTTAATTTTCCTGAAGGAACGCTTAGTGAAGCCGATCTTGACTTTTTCAAATCGGAAGTGTTGTTTATCGCCATTCCTCCCAGGCGCAAGGAAGGAAAGTCGTCGGAATATCTTAAAAAGATTAAGCGCATTTGCCAGTATGCCTCGGCCGGAGGGGTTGAACATGTAGTGCTGATCAGTTCTACCGGTGTGTTTCCGAATGCAAACCGTGCGTTCAACGAATTGGATATCCCTGTGCCTGATAATGAAGGTTCGCGGGCGCTTCAGGAGACGGAACGGGAAATTGCAGGGTATCCTTTCTCGTCAACGGTTATTCGTTTCGGAGGCTTAATAGGAGAAGGAAGGGATCCGGGGCGTTTCTTCGCCGGGAAGACGGGCATTGCCAACGGACAGGCTCCGGTGAATCTGATCTGGCTAAGCGACTGCATCGGGATTTGCAAGGCAATTGTTGATCAGAAGGCTTTCGGACATGTTTACCATGCTTGTTCACCGGATCATCCGAGCCGGGCAGAATTCTATACCCGCTCAGCGATCCGGAGCGGCCTGCCTGCTCCTGAGTTTAATAATGAGCTGCTCAACTGGAAAATAATTGACAGCGTTAACCTCACGCGTGTATTATCGTATTCAGTTAGAGAAAAGTTAACCGAATAATCTACGTTTACGTTATCTTTGTTGTTTATGTAGTCAATATTTTTTCCTCTGACTGTATTTTGATTATGACGCTTTACCTATGAGAAATTTTTATACACTTAACTATAAGATTGTTAAGGATATTCTCCACCATCGCAGGCACATTCATCCGATGGTTATCCTGTTCGTCGATTTGTTCATCGTTTTCTTTTCCTTTTCACTCTCTTACCTGATTGTACAGGGTTTCGTATTTGAGAGTGTGGATCTTCAGCAGTATATCATCTATAGCATTGCTTTTTGTGTGGTGGCACTTCCTGTTATCTTTTTCGGGAGGCTACACACCGGATTGCTTCGCTTTTCGAATACCATCGATCTTTTTCGCGTATTTGCGGCCACCTTTACCTTCTCGATTGCGTTCTTGATTGTGGTGCTACTGTTTGGCAGAGGTCTGATTCAGGGGGAGTATGATGTGTTGATGTTAACCTTGTTTGTTAACTTCTTTATCACCGCTTCGATGCTTGTTGCTTTTCGGTTGTTCGCCAAGTCGGTTTACATCATGCTTGCCCGTCGGATGTCGAATAAAGAGGTTCATCGTGTGCTGATTTATGGATCCGATAAAGATGCGGTGCTGGTAAAGCAAGCCCTGGAAAGCAACCGTGATATTAACTATGTTGTTGAAGGCTTTATTGATACCGACCGTGGCATGCTTAACAGCTATCTCGAGCAAAAGAAGGTTTATCATATTAAAGACCTGGCGCGTTTGAAGAAGCAAAGGAACATCGATGAATTGCTGATTGT
>DAIRDA010000028.1:0-3188 GCA_036796375.1 Albibacterium sp. | reverse complement strand
GGCGCGGCAGGATCCATCGGCTCAGAGATTGTGCGTCAGGTAGTATCTTACGAGCCCGATCTGCTCATTTTATGCGACCATGCCGAATCGCCTCTTCATGAAATTCAGCTGGAAATTGAAGACCAGTTTCCCCAGGCACGGCTTGAGGTTGTATTGGCCGATGTAAGCAGCTATGAGCGAATGTTTAAGTTGTTCGATATATGCAAGCCACAAGTGGTTTATCATGCCGCTGCTTATAAGCATGTTCCCATGATCGAAAACAACCCTTTTGAAGCCATTTCGGTCAATGTTGGCGGCACGAAGAAGGTTGCCGATCTTTCTGTGAAGTTCGGAGTGGAAAAATTTGTGATGGTTTCTACCGATAAGGCGGTTAATCCAACAAATGTAATGGGAGCTTCGAAGCGTCTGGCTGAGATCTACATTCAGTCGCTCAACGACCTTCCTGGTTCGTCAACACGTTTCATTACGACCCGTTTTGGGAACGTTTTGGGTTCGAATGGTTCTGTTATTCCCCGTTTTCGGAATCAGATTGAGAAAGGCGGACCGATTACAGTGACGCATCCTGAAATAACCCGGTATTTTATGACGATATCGGAAGCAGTTCAGTTGGTACTTGAGGCGGGAACGATGGGGCAGGGAGGCGAAATATTCGTCTTTGATATGGGAAAACCCGTAAAGATAGTTGACATGGCCCGTAAAATGATTCAATTAGCCGGTCTGGAAGAAAATAAGGATATACGGATTACTTATACTGGTTTACGTCCTGGTGAAAAGCTATATGAAGAGCTGCTGGCCTCTGCAGAGCTTACTTTGCCAACGCATCATGAGAAAATCAGCATCGCCAAAGTTCGAAATTATGCTTACGCGGATGCGAGTCAATCCATCGATGAGCTGCTGGAGATTAATGGAAAGCACGATAACAGCGCTGTCGTTTTAAAGATGAAACAGATCGTTCCTGAATTTCTGAGCAAAAATTCCACGTATGAACAACTGGATGCTTTGGTTATTAAGCCTGAAGATTAATGGTACAGTCGCCCTGCAATTCATCCATCAACCAAAAGAAGAAAGTCACCCGGAGGTGACTTTTTTCTTTTGCAATCATAGCAGGTTCAATTTTTCAATGTGCTCACGAATTGCTTCCGTAAACTTTCTGACGAAAGCGGATCCATGTTTGTAGATCCGTTCCCTCACCAGGCTGTCTTTGATCGTATCCAAGCCGTCTTTGAGCTCATGGTGTAAGTTTGCCAGATTGTAGAAAAGTCCATTGACGTTCCTGAAGTTCGGTTTACCTCGATGAAACAGGTCTGAGAGATCAATGGGTCCGATACTCAATAATCGGAGAAGAGGTATCATGTCTGCCTCCATTTTTTTCAGATTATAAGGTTAGTAAAAGGTTTATAATGTCTATCGGTAGACATCGCGGACGAATTTCTGAAAGGAAAAATAAATTGCAAAATTTTCAATAAACTATCTAAAAATTATAGCAAAATTGCCATAATTGTAACCTTTTTGTCTGTTATTAGAAGGGATAAGAGTTTTCAAAAAACAGCGGGAGCGTCGGACTGCATCCGTATTGTAACAAGCTTGTTATATAATACGGCTAATGTTGAAAATAAAAAACGTTTCGATACTTTTAGTCCAAATTATAATCACATTAGTAACTACTAAAACCATTTATTTTGAAAAGGAATCTTTTTTATGTGGGTTTGCTGACCTTCAGTGCCGGAATATGGACACTGGGTTCGGCATTGAGCGCAGTCTCGACGCAAAACGACCCCGTTACATTAACCTTGCAAGACTTATCGAATTTTAAGGATCCGGGAAAAAGCTGGCAGATCGTCGGGGACGTCCGTGCGGATATATCGAAGGATCAAACGATCATTCCATCATCGGGACTGGGTGTCTTGGTGAATAATCCCTCTAAAAAGAACCAGGGAACCGATCTTTTCACGACTGCTGAATTTGGAGATGTGGAGGTTCAGTTGGATTTTTTAACCCCTAAAGGTGGTAATTCGGGCATTTATCTGCAAGGCAGGTATGAGGTTCAGATTGCCGATTCATGGAACGCCGAACAAATTACATCCGCCAGTAACGGAGGAATCTATAACCTGACACCCCCACGCGTTAACGCGAGCAAGGCGCCTGGTCTCTGGCAAAACCTAAAAATTGCCTTCCGTGCACCCCGTTTCGACAACAGCGGAAAGAAAACTGAAAATGCACGTTTACTTCGTGTGGAATTAAACGGCGTTACTATACAGGAAAATGTCGAGCTTTTTGCCCCGACTCCAGGCGCCGTCAGTACTACAGAAATTGCTAAAGCTCCGGTTCGCATACAAGGCGACCACGGTTCAGTGGCGTTCAGAAACATTCGTTTTTCTGAGTTGAACGCTGATCGTTATGCCATTGATCGGGGTAACGCCAGGGATCCGATCTTGGTTGAATCTCCTTCAATTACTGTTTTGCGTAGTTTTCTGAACCTCGATGACCAGGTGAAAGTGGTACATGCAGTATCGGTGGGAAGCCCTAAAGACATTCATTATAGCTATGACATGGATCATGGAAATATTGTACAGGTATGGAGAGGCGGATTCTTAGACGCTACGCCGATGTGGGATGGTCGTGGCAACGGTACGTCCGTTCCAATGGGCGCCGTTCAACGTTTTGGCAAGCCGGCTGTTTCGGTGGCTAAACTGACAGATCAGTCTGCTGCATGGCCGTCGGATACTACAGGAACCCAGTTCCGTCAGAAGGGATACCGGGTAGATGTGAATGGTAATCCAACCTTTAACTACCTGATGTATGGTACTAAGATAGAGGATGTTACGGAAGTTCGGTCAGATGCAAAAGGGATTAACCGGACGGTTAGTGCTGAAGATAGCAACGGCCTTTACTTCCTGCTAGCCAGATCTTCTAAGATTGAGGATACAGGAAAAGGAACCTACGTAATCGGTGATAAGGCCTATTACCTGGAGGTGTCCGATATGAAAAACAATAAAGCTTTTATCAGGGATAATAATGGTCAGAAAGAGTTGGTTGCCCCATTAAACGGCAAGATCTCTTATTCAATTTTATTCTAAGAAAAATCAGATGAATACTAGAAATACTATAAAAAAACGTTTGCAAGCTGGGGTTCTTTCTTTCGCCTGTATGCTTGCTTTAGGAAATACCAGTGCTTTTGCCCAGGAGAC
>DAIRDA010000027.1:0-15735 GCA_036796375.1 Albibacterium sp. | reverse complement strand
GAAGATTGTTCCATCCGAGAAGCAAAACTCCAATAAGCGTTAAATATCGTTTCATTTTTTTGTTTAAAGGTAGTCTGCTCTCTTCCGTTGGAAAGTGATACCCGTCAGATCAGGCATTGATTCTGAACAGCCTACTAATATAAATTTCACCAATACAAGACAAATCGTCACCTATGCACGTATATCGAGTGACACATTGTCGCACATAGTGCGTTTTTGCCCATTGGTATATCCTTTGGAGATGAGTTAAACAAAATTGAATTAAGCTAACTAAATAGAAAAGACATGACTCTAGTAAAATTAATGAACCAGAAACAACGTGCTATGGACCCTTGGATGAATAACCTTCTCGATTCAGTATTCAATGAATCAGTTTCACAAAACACAACGAGCCGCTGGTCGCCTGCTACGAATATCAGCGAAACATCCAATGCATTTGAAGTTGAAGTAGCAACACCTGGCGTGAATAAGGCCGATCTGAAAATCGATCTGGAAAAGAACAAACTTGTACTTAGCTATGAGCAGAAAAAAGGAGCGGAAGAAAAAAGATATAGCCAGAAAGGTTTTGAGATTCAATCCTTCAGCCGATCCTTTCACCTTCCTGACAGCATTGATCGTGAACAGATCGAAGCCAGCTATACAGACGGAGTATTGCGGGTTCGTCTGACAAAAAAGAAAGAAAGCATCGATGAGCCGCGACAAATAACTGTAAAATAAAAACCGTTATAAACAGGAAGGGCCGGAGATATCTCCGGCCCTTCCTGTTTATAACAGAGAAAGCTATTTTAGCTTAACTTCAATTTCTTTTGAATGTCCATTACATAGGTTTTGAATTTCTTATCCGTTTCGATGAGATCGACAACGGTCTGACAGGCATAAATAACGGTTGAGTGATCTCTTCCGCCGAAAAATGCACCGATAGACTTCAGAGAGGTCTTCGTATAACTTTTTGCAAGGTACATGGATATTTGACGAGCCTGTACGATTTCGCGCTTACGCGTTTTCGACTTCACCATCTCTAACGGCACCTCGAAGTAATCACATACCAATTTCTGTATATATTCAATCGATATCTCCTTGTGGCTGTTCTTAATAAAGTTTTTTAACATCGATTTGGCCAAATTCAAATCAATTTCTTTCTTATTAAGCGTTGATTGCGCGAGCAGTGAAACCATCGCACCTTCGAGCTCTCTGACGTTGTTGTCGATATTGTTTGCTACGTATTCGACCACTTCGTAAGGAAGCTCAATACCATCTGAATACATTTTCTTTTGCAGGATGGCCATTCGGGTTTCCAGATCAGGAACCTGCATGTCTGCCGACAGCCCCCATTTGAAACGGCTGAGCAACCGCTCAACTAAACCTGAAAGGTCTTTTGGAGGCTGATCAGAAGTTAAAATAACCTGCTTTCCTGATTGATGGAGGTGATTGAATATATGAAAGAAGATATCCTGTGTCTTTTCTTTACCAGCGAAATTATGAACATCATCCATAATGATTACATCCATCGCCTGATAGAAGTTCACGAAATCGTTAATATTGCGGTTCTTCAGGGAGTCTACAAACTGTTGGCAAAACTTCTCGCAGGATACATAGATAACCAATTTATCAGGGTGATTCTTTTTTATCTCGTTACCGATGGCTTGCACAAGGTGCGTCTTCCCCAGACCCACTCCTCCATAAACCATTAAGGGATTAAAGGAAGTACCTCCAGGTTTCTGAGCAACTGCATATCCAGCAGAACGCGCCAGCCTGTTGCAATCACCCTCAATAAAGTTATCGAAGGTGTAGTTCTGATTTAGCTGCGGGTTTACCTGTAATTTCTTCAACCCGGGAATCACAAAAGGATTTTTAATGTCTTTGTTTAGAGCAACAGGCACCGGAATAGACTGACGATTTGCGGCTGCACCGTTTCCGTTAGAGGGGATGTTCGTTGTATAAGGATTATTGTTTGAAGACTTCTCGACGACGATATTATATTCTAGTCGACCATTTTCTCCCAATTGCTGTTTAACTGTCTTTCTAAGGAGGCTCACATAGTGCTCCTCTAACCATTCGTAGAAAAATAAACTGGGCACTTGTATGGTCAACACTTCACCTTCAAGACGGAGCGCCTTGATGGGTTCAAACCATGTTGTAAAGCTTCGGGCGGGGATGTTATCTTTTATGACCTGAAGGCAATTTTTCCACACGTCCGTACACGTTTTTTCCATACTATCTTTGTTAAAATTCTGATTTACAATACTCGAGGATTACAATGTTGATAACCCGCAGGAAAATCGAAGGTCATAAAAAAAACGTATTAAAAAAAGATAAATTTCATTTAAAGCTTATAATATTGACTATCAATATCTTAAACGAAAAAAATACCCTTTTCTGATACGCTTCCATTCCCAGAATTTATATTATTAACATTCGGATTTTGAACTATAAATCCTGACGATTTTGACCGGTTTTTACCGCTGATTTTCGTCTTGAAGTTAGGGAATTAAATCTCGATTCGCCAAAAAAAAACAGATTAGTTTGTAGGTGATTGAGTCACATGAGATTGGGAAACAAAAGTTCAAGTATCACTTTTTTTGTTACAATTAAAACTCACCAAAAACTTCCCGAAGCACATCGGAAATTTCACCCAGGGAAGCTTTCGCTTCAACGGCCGCGAGTATAAAAGGCATGGTGTTTTGAGTTCCGGTTGCGGCCTCTCTCAAATTTTGGAGTGCCTGTATGACCCGACCTGACGAGCGATGATTTTTTAGCTGATGAAGCTTCGCAATTTGCTTCTTGCGAATTCCATCATCCACGCGGAAAACATTCGTCGGCTTCACTACTTCATCTACAAACCGGTTAACACCAACGATTGTCTGAGCGCCCTGCTCAACACCCAACTGAAACTCGTAGGCTGCACTGGAAATTTCATCCTGCATGTATCCACTTTCAATTGCTTTTACAGCTCCACCCATTTCCTCAATCTGCTCCAGATAGTAGAATGCAGCTGCTTCCATTTCATCGGTAAGCGTCTCTATGAAAAACGATCCGCCCAAAGGGTCGACCGTATCAGCGACACCACTCTCGTACGCGATAATCTGCTGTGTGCGCAGGGCAATTTTCGCTGCTTCTTCTGTGGGAAGCGAAATAGCCTCGTCGTAACCGTTGGTATGGAGCGACTGTGCACCGCCGAGCACTGCAGCCAGCGCCTGATTACTGACCCGGATAATATTATTTAAGGGCTGCTGGGCAGCCAATGTAGAACCTCCTGTTTGGCAATGAAAGCGGAGAGCCTGCGCTTTCGGGTTCCGGGCTCCCAAACTGCTCGTGATTTTAGCCCACATCCGACGGGCCGCCCTGAACTTCGCAATCTCCTCGAAGAAGTTATTATGACAGTTGAAGAAAAACGATACACGCGAAGCGAACACATCGATATCCAGTCCCTTTTCAATTGCTGCCTTCACATAGGCCTTCCCGTTAGCAAGGGTGAAGGCAAGTTCCTGTACCGCTGTCGACCCTGCTTCACGGATATGATAGCCCGATACAGATATCGTATTCCAGCGCGGCAGCTCCTGGCTGCAATATTCGAACACGTCTGTGATCAGGCGCATCGAGGGCGCTGGCGGATAGATATAGGTGCCCCGCGCCACATATTCCTTCAGAATATCATTCTGAACCGTTCCCGAAATTTTCCTTAAATCAGCACCCTGCTTTTTTGCAAGTGCTATATACATGGCCAGCAGAATGGGCGCTGTCGCGTTGATGGTCATGGATGTTGTAATATCTTCCAGACGGATACCGTCGAAAAGCAACTCCATATCTTCCAACGAGTCGATGGCCACTCCCACCTTTCCCACTTCCCCATCGGCTAGTTCGTGGTCAGAATCGTAGCCGATTTGAGTAGGCAAATCGAAAGCCACTGATAAACCGGTGGTACCCTGATTAAGCAGATAATGATAGCGCTTATTAGACTCCTCCGCGGTTGAAAAGCCTGCATATTGGCGCATCGTCCATAACCGGCCTCGGTACATATCGGGTTTTACGCCACGCGTAAATGGGAAGATTCCGGGAAGCTCTTCCATGGGCTTACAGAAGGTATAAACTTCCTTGATTTCAACACCGGACGAATTGATTTTTTTAATGCTCATATAGGAAGATGTTGATATTGTTAGTATAGGGTAAAAATGTGGCCTTTCAAACAAAAATGAACATTTTGCCTTATATTTGTATATCAAAACAGAAAATAATGGTAAATGAAACTTCAACGATAGCACCGGTATCCTTCACTAGCGGGGCGATTAAAGAGTTATTGAAATTGAAAGATCAACAAGAGATTGGTGACGACTTCGGACTAAGAATCGGAGTTGAAGGGGGTGGCTGTTCTGGATTGAATTATATTTTGGGGTTCGACCAAAAAAAGGAAGGAGACTCTGAATTCCTGATCGATGGCATCCGCGTCTTTATGAACCAGGCACACGGTCTTTACCTGGCCGGAATGCAAATCGATTTTCAAAGCGGACTAAATGCTCGCGGATTCATTTTCAACAATCCGAACGCTGAATCTACATGCGGATGCGGAACCTCATTCTCCGCCTAAGGCTAAGCACCTTCCCATGCTGTCTGATAGAGAAAAGCGATTCTTAGACACGCTTCTATTCAGCAATATATTTATTGCGCTTTGTGCCATGGCGCAAGGCGCGCTTACTTATCTATTAGTCAGGCAGCCTATCAACATCTTTGTTGTCAGCCTGCTGGGTACGGCAACCTTGTTTCTTTACAATTTCAGCATGGTGCTCTCCAGGCCAGGCGCCCCTTCCAGCAGCCGCCGCTCCAACTGGACATATACTCATTTCGGCCTCATTCAGGCGATCACCCTTATATCCGCACTAGCACTTATCCCGTTCGCAGTAAAACTCAGCATGCCCGCCCTCGGGTTTCTAAGTTTGACGGGGCTACTTGCCATATCGTATGGCCTACCAATCTTTAAAGGCAAATCCAGGCCCCATGGCTTGCGAGGTCTGCCAGGCGCCAAACTCTTTCTTATCGCTCTGGTGTGGACTTTCAGCTGCGTATGCCTGCCGATTATTGAGTTGCGAAGTGAAGGGGTAATGATATCGAATCTGGACAGCACCCTTCTCGCCGCCAAACGCTTTCTTTTTATAACTGCGATCACCATCCCCTTCGACATCCGTGACCTATTTCAGGACAAACAATACCAGTTGAAAACCATTCCGGTTATGCTCGGACCTCAAAATGCAAGCAGAGTCTGCCTGCTTTTGATGGCTGCACATATATTGCTCCTAATTATCTTTGTAGATCGGATAGATCTTCCTGCGGTCGGCTTAATCGCAGTCACTTCGCTGGCCGCCTGGCTGGTATTCAAATCGAGCTGGGAGAAGAATGAATATTATTATTTTTTATGGCTGGACGGCACCCTTATCCTCCAATTTCTGAGCGTCGCTCTATTAAGACTTCTTTAGGTCTGCCTTCACGAATTCCCGGATTTTTACAGCTAAAAATTCAGATAACTTAAAATAAGATTCCACAGACCACCCCGCAACATGAGGGCTTAGCAGCACATTAGGGAACGTTTTCAGGCGCCCGAACCAATCCTTCTCAGACAAATCCGGAAAGCTTTCGACGGGCAACACATCGAGCGCGGCCCCCGGAATGGATCCCTGTTCCAGACCGTCGACAAGAGCTTTCATATCCACAACCTCACCGCGTGAACCGTTTAAAAAATAAATCGGTTTGACAAAGCGTGCAAGAAATTGCTCGTTGACCAGTCCGCGGGTCTCATCGCTTAGCGGAATGTGCAAACTCAGGATATCTGCTTCCTGAAAAATCTCTTCCATCGCCACTTCTTCAGCATACGGCCCGCCGTAACCATGCTTATATTTATCATAGGCGATCACTTTTACGTCGAAACCCGACAGTTTTCGCGCCATCGCCTTCCCGTTGTGCCCGTACCCTATCAGGGCAACGGTCTTACCCGCCAGTTCTACACCGCGATTCTCTTCCCGATTCCATTCAGACTGGCGAATTTCAGCATCAGCGCGTACAATATTGTTGAGCATCGACAGGAGCATCCCAAGCATATGTTCCGCTACTGCATCGCAGTTGCCTTCGTTTGCCGAAAAGAGAACGATCCCCTTTTGCAAGGCTCCTGCCTGATCAATATTATCAATGCCTGCACCGGCCCGACCAATAAATTTTAGTTTTGTTCCGGCATCCAGCACGGTCTGATCTACCTTAAATTTGGAGCGCAGAACGAGCCCGTCATAATTCCCCAAAACGGCAAGAGCCTCGTCTCTGGAAATATCGGGCTGATAGTCGCACACCACACCTTCTTTCTCCAGTAGCTCCATCAATACCGGATGGATATCATCTACGATCAACAAACGAACGGACTGAGGAATGCAAATATTCATCGCGAAGCAGAAATAGCCTTGGTGAGTTCAACAAAATCATCGACCGACAGCCGCTCGGCACGGAGGTCGAGCATCGGATGATCGGTCATTTTCTCTTTATTAATCAAGGAAGAAAGTGCGTTTCGAAGAGTTTTTCGGCGCTGATTAAACCCGGCTTTGACAACCTGCCGAAACAGTTTCTCGTCACAATCCAGGGATGTGACTGAATTACGTGTTAGCCGGATAACCCCCGAAAGCACTTTAGGAGGTGGGTTAAACGCCCCGGCTTTAACGGTAAAGAGGTATTCCAGATGGTAGTATGCTTGTAACAGTACACTGAGTATGCCGTATTGCTTATTTCCCGGCGGAGCGATGCAACGCTCTGCCACCTCTTTTTGAAACATTCCTACCACCTGCACAATCTGCTGACGGTTGTCAAGTACTTTGAATAAAATCTGCGACGAGATATTGTATGGAAAATTGCCAATGACAGCGATCGGCGATGCGAACAGGGCAGCAAAATCCATGGAGAGGAAATCAGCCAGCATGAGCCGCTCACCCAATTCGGGATATTTCTCTTTCAGATAGTCGACCGACTCCCGATCGATATCGACCATCCAAGTTTCAAAATCGTTGTTCAGAAGAAGCAGATCGGTAAGAACGCCCATGCCAGGACCGACTTCAAGAACAGTGCTGTACCGCCCCTCGGCTTGCAATGCATTAACAATTTTCGCCGCCGCGTTCTTATCCGTCAGAAAATGTTGTCCCAGATGTTTCTTTGCCCGTACTGTCATTAACCTGTTTCTTTATAAACGACAAAGATAGAGGAAAAATTTAAGCTATCGACCGAGCTCTTTCGATGTAGAATTGAATTAATTGATCAATTTTTATACTTTTGATATTCCTAAGTAATAAAAATGAGCGAAAAGAAAATCAAAATTGGTGTTTCAATAGGCGATGTAAACGGAATCGGTTTGGAAATTATTATTAAAACCTTCGCAGATACCCGGATGACAGATTTCTGTACGCCCATTGTTTACGGCAACACTAAGATCGCTTCGTATTACCGGAAGAACATGGGCTTGAACGACTTTAGCTTCAACGTTATCACTGATGCCGATCAGGCCAGCGATAAAAAGCCTAACATGATCAATTGCTGGGACGAAGATGTAAAAATCACACCTGGTGAAGCCAATGAAACGGGGGGAAAGTATGCTTTTCTTTCGCTCGAAGCTGCCGTTAATGACCTTCTCGAAGGAAAAATAGATGCGTTGGTGACAGCTCCTATCAATAAGAAAACGATTCAAAGCGACGAGTTTAACTTCCCGGGGCACACGGAATATCTCCAAACAAAGGCAGCCGGACAAGACTCCCTGATGTTTATGATTAGCGATGATCTTCGGATTGGGGTAGCCACAGGACATGTTCCGCTGAAAGATGTCGCCCAAAATCTTAGCACGGAGAAAATCGTCTCCAAACTAAAATTAATGAACGAAACCCTTAAGAATGATT
Organism: Albibacterium sp.; assembly: GCA_036796375.1. GTDB lineage: Bacteria > Bacteroidota > Bacteroidia > Sphingobacteriales > Sphingobacteriaceae > Albibacterium. Next base: position 7,828 of record DAIRDA010000027.1, on the reverse strand, counting down.
TCTGGATAGAAAAGCCTAAAATCGCAGTTCTTGGCCTCAACCCCCATGCCGGCGACGAAGGTTTAATAGGAAGCGAAGAAAAAGACATCATTGAACCGGCAATCGAAAGAGCACATGAAGAGAGCGTATTTGCGTTCGGCCCCTATCCTGCCGATGGTTTCTTTGCCGGGGGAACTTACATGCAGTTCGACGGAATTTTAGCAATGTATCACGATCAGGGCCTCATTCCCTTCAAACATATCGCCTTCCATAACGGAATAAATTTCACCGCGGGACTCCCTTTTGTACGCACATCTCCCGATCATGGCACCGCTTTCGACATTGCGGGGAAGAATTTAGCCTCCCCCGAATCGTTCAGAGAAGCAGTGTTCGCAGCAATCAACATCATCAAGCAGCGCAGAGAACATGCCGAACTACTGGCTAATCCACTGAAAGTTAGACGCCTGTCTCGCGACCGGGACTAAATTTATTCCGCAGCAGCCGAAAGCAAATCCGGCAATAAAAAGGTATTAAGTAAAATACTTTCACAAGTTATAAATAATCCATAAATTTGCAGGCTCAATTATCGCATTTTGAATTATTTACAACAATATCGTATTCCCTTCACCGGCCTTAAATTAGACCGACACGTATTCGACTTTGAAATAGATAAGCGATTCTTTGATGAGTTCGAATACTCGATTGTAAAAGACGGCAATTTAAAAGTCATCGTAACGCTTGATAAACAAGAGACCATGATGATAGCAACCTTTGATATCGAAGGTTCTATCCAATTGGAATGCGATGTATGTCTTAGCAGCTTTCCCTGGAAAACAAAAGTAGATGAACGATTGATAATCAAGTTTTTTGGCACTGACGACATTGAGGATGAAACGGAAGAGATACTCGTTCTGTCAGCGAAAGAATTTGAATTGGACATTGCTCCTCTTGTATATGAATATATTAACCTGGCCGCTCCTTTTCAAAATCGTTGTGAGGACCCGGGAAACACACCCTCCTGCGATCAGGAGATGCTTGATAAAATCAGCCAGTTGTCGGCAGATAATAAAGAGCCTCAAGAAAACGAGAACATTGACCCACGTTGGGACGCATTAAATAAAATAAAGAAACAATAATTATAATTAAATTGAGATGGCACATCCAAAACGAAAAGTATCCAAATCGAGAAGAGATAAAAGAAGAACGCACTATAAAGCAGTAGAACCAACCCTTACCACCTGCCAAACAACAGGTGCTGTACATTTGCCACACCGCGCATATGATGTAGACGGTACATTATACTACAATGGCAAAGTACTTATTGAAAATACTGCACTTGCATAAATTTATTTTTTCTAATGTAAAACATCCCAGGGTTCGCTAAAAAAGTGGTACCTTGGGATGTTTTTTACTTTTTTTTAAATAAAAACGATGAAGATTGGCTTAGACATTATGGGGGGTGATTTTGCCCCAAATTCAGTTGTTTTAGGAGCCATAGAAGCTCAGAAAGCTTTATCAGCAGATCAAGTTCTGGTTCTAATCGGCGATCAAGATCAGGCTCAATCTATAATTCGGGACACAGGGGGCGACGTCGATCAATTCGAATACATCCACACCACCGAAACCATTGGCATGGGTGAACACCCGACAAAAGCCATCACTCAAAAGCCCAACGCAAGCATCAGTCTAGGATTCCAGCTTCTCAAAGAAGGAAAAATAGATTCCTTCGCTTCAGCAGGCAATACCGGCGCCATGCTTGTTGGCTCCATGTTCAGCGTGAAGAGCGTGCAGGGCGTGACTCGTCCGGCCATCGCATCCAATATTCCTAAGGAAAGCAGTGGGTTCGGAATTCTGCTCGATGTTGGCGCCAATGCCGACTGTAAGCCTGAAACACTGGTTCAGTTTGCCGTTTTAGGCAGCCTTTTTGCTGAGCACATATACAATATTCCCAATCCCAAAATAGGGCTACTCAACCTTGGCGAAGAAGAGGAAAAAGGCAATAACCTTACCCATGGTACGTATCCGCTTCTCAAAGAAAAATCCGGAATCAACTTTATAGGAAATATTGAAGGTCGCGACCTGTTTAACGATAAGGCCGACGTGATGGTATGTGACGGCTTCGTTGGGAACATCGTCCTGAAACTTGCTGAATCCTTCCACGACCTTGTGGAGAGAAGAAATTACAAGAACGAGTTTTTTGACAGATTCAACTATGAGCAATACGGCGGTAGTCCGATCCTGGGCGTAAATGCCCCGGTAATTATCGGTCATGGTATTTCCAGTCCCGAGGCGATAAAAAATATGATCTTACTTTCACGGCTTATGATTGAATCTAAGATTATCGATAAAATCAAAGCTGCATTTAATTAATTATTAAAAGATGTCGAAAATTCATGCTGCAATTACGGCAGTTAATGGCTACGTTCCACCTTATATTTTAACGAACCAGGAACTGGAATCTTTAGTGGAAACCAATGACGAGTGGATCGTTTCCAGGACAGGAATAAAAGAACGCAGAATATTGAAGGGCGAAGGCCTGGCAACGTCCGATATGGCGGTTCCTGCCGTGCAGGGTCTGTTAGAGAAGCGAGGAATCACTGCGCAGGAAATTGATCTGATTATCTTTGCTACGGCTACCCCAGACATGGTATTTCCTGCTACAGCGAACATTCTGGCCGATAAAATCGGCGCCACGAATGCGTGGGGTTACGATCTGCAGGCTGCTTGTTCAGGATTTCTGTACGCCCTTTCAACCGGATCGAAGTTCATTGAATCCGGAGCCTATAGCAAAGTCCTGATCGTCGGCGGCGACAAAATGTCGTCCATTGTCGATTATACCGACCGCACAACCTGTATTTTGTTTGGCGACGGATGCGGAGCCGTATTGCTTGAACCAAATACCGAAGGCAACGGCGTCATTGATTCCGTTCTGAAAAGCAATGGAGCGGGCAGGCATTATCTTTACCAGAAAGCAGGTGGTTCCCTTAACCCTTCAACCGCCCTTACAGTAGAGGCGCGCGAGCATTTCATTCATCAGGAAGGCCAGCAGGTATTTAAGTTTGCTGTAACAAACATGGCCGACTCAGCCGCTGAAATCATGGAACGCAACCAGCTGTCTGGCGACGATATCGCATGGCTTGTTCCGCACCAGGCGAACAAACGTATTATCGACGCCACAGCAAATCGCATGGGAATTGGTGAAGAAAAAGTCATGATCAACATTCAAAAATACGGCAATACCACCAATGCAACCATACCGCTTTGCTTGTGGGACTGGGAGAAAGAATTGAAAAAGGGCGATTCCCTGGTGCTGGCGGCTTTCGGCGGCGGATTTACCTGGGGCTCCATCTACCTCAAGTGGGCCTATTAATATTATTAGTATATTTAATTAAGACATTGTTAAACTATTATAATTAACACACCAATGGATATTAAACAAATTCAGGATCTGATAAAATTTGTTGCAAAATCTGGGGTAAACGAAGTTTCCATAGAAGAGCAGGATTTTAAAATCACTATAAAAACCAGCAAAGAACCGACCTACGTAACGGCTTCTGTGCCGGCCCCTGCACCTGTCGTTGCATCGCAAGCTCCCGCAGCCGCTCCGGCCGCTCCGGTAAAGGATACCCCGGCAGCAGATGATACCTCGCGGTACATCACCATCAAATCGCCTATGATCGGAACCTTTTACCGTTCGGCCAGTCCTGAAAAGCCTTCCTTCGTGAACGTAGGCGATACGGTTTCAGTAGGACAGGTAATCTGCATCGTGGAAGCCATGAAGCTTTTTAACGAAATCGAATCGGAAGTATCCGGTACCATTGTCAAGGTTCTTACCGACAATGCCAGCCCGGTTGAATATGATCAGCCTTTGTTCTTGGTTGATCCAAGCTAAGATTTCACAAAAGTTATAACTAACACGTTATTATGTTCAAAAAAATACTCATTGCTAACCGAGGCGAGATTGCTCTTCGCATCATTCGTACCTGTAGAGAAATGGGGATAAAAAGCGTCGCCGTGTATTCCACTGCCGATCGCGACAGCCTGCATGTACGTTTCGCCGATGAGGCAGTTTGCATCGGGCCTCCTGCAAGTAAAGATTCCTATTTAAACATACCCAACATCCTTTCGGCGGCGGAATTAACCAACGCCGATGCCATTCACCCAGGTTACGGGTTCCTATCCGAAAACGCCAAGTTTTCAGCGATTTGTGCCGACTATGGCATTAAATTCATCGGTGCTACGGCCGACCAGATCAACGCCATGGGCGACAAAGCATCGGCGAAAGCGACGATGCAAAAGGCAGGTGTTCCTACCATTCCCGGCTCCGTCGGTTTGGTCGACAATATTCAGGAAGGAATAGAGATCGCCAAAAACATCGGATACCCGGTTATTTTGAAGGCAACAGCCGGTGGCGGTGGTAAAGGGATGCGAATCGTATGGAAGGATGAAGAATTTGAAAATGCCTGGGATTCTGCCCGCCAGGAAGCAGGTGCATCCTTCGGCAACGACGGTATCTATCTGGAAAAGTTCATTGAAGACCCCCGTCATATCGAGATCCAGGTCATCGGCGACCAGTATGGCACGGTTTGCCATCTTTCTGAAAGAGACTGCTCCATTCAACGCAGACACCAGAAACTGGTAGAGGAAGCTCCCTCGCCCTTTATCACGCCCGACTTGCGTAAACGCATGGGCGATGCCGCCATCAAAGGAGCCAAAGCAGTAAACTATGAAGGTGCCGGCACTATTGAGTTTTTAGTGGACAAGCATGGCGACTTCTACTTTATGGAAATGAATACGCGTATCCAGGTTGAACACCCCGTTACAGAAGAAGTAATAAACTTCGACCTGATCAAAGAGCAAATAAAGGTTGCCAGTGGGGTTCCGATATCCGGAAATAATTACGAGCCTACGATGCACGCCATCGAATGCCGGATCAATGCGGAAGACCCGTTCAACAATTTCAGACCATCACCCGGCACCATTACCAATTTCCACTCGCCGGGCGGACACGGCGTACGTGTCGACACACACGTATACGCGGGCTATACCATCCCCCCGTACTACGACTCCATGATCGCCAAGCTGATCTGTGTCGCACAAACCCGCGAAGAAGCGATCTCCACGATGGAACGCGCATTAAGTGAGTTTGTCATTGAGGGTGTGAAAACAACCATTCCCATGCATTTGCGACTAATGGCCGACCCGAACTTCCGGGCAGGCAATTTCACCACTAAATTTATGGAAACATTTAACCTGTCGGAGTAAATCGATCCATTTCATGATATATAAATTAAATACCATTCTTTGAAAATAGAATGGTATTTTTGTTTTTCAACCATTATGAGTACGACAAGCAGCAAAAAAGTATTAGACGCGATAAAACAAAAGGGAAAGAATCTTGAGGCGGAGATGTCCTTCTTTGAACACCTCGAAGTTCTCCGCTGGCACCTGATCCGGGCAGCCATTGCCGTCTTCCTGTTTATGGGTCTTGCATTTGCTTTCTATGATTTCATTTTTGACGATGTCATCATGGGGCCGCTTCGAACCGACTTCTGGACCTACCGCATGATGTGCCTGGCGGCTGAGAGGTTTAATCTGGGGGCCGACTTCTGCGTCACGGAAATCCCCATGATCCTGATCAATACCGAGCTTGCCGGTCAATTTACGCTTCAGATCAACTCCTCCCTCCTTATTGGCGTCATGGTAGGCTTCCCCTACCTGCTTTACGAGGTATGGTTATTCGTGAAACCGGCACTCTCCGACATCGAACGCAAATCAGCCCGTGGATTCGTATTCTACGCCAGCATGCTTTTCGCTATCGGTGTATTATTCGGCTATTATATCATTTCGGCCCTTTCCGTTAACTTCTTAAGCAATTTTGAGGTGAGCAGCCAGGTGAGCAACCAAATCACCATAAGTTCATACCTTTCGTCCATTGCCACGATCTCACTGGGAACAGGCATCGTCTTCGAACTTCCTATCATTATCTATATCTTGTCGAAACTGGGTGTAATGACACCCAAATTCATGCGTAATACCCGTCGGTATGCCTTTATTGTTATCCTGATCATCGCAGCGATTGTCACCCCAACACCCGACGTTATTACCATGCTCTCGGTAACTTTCCCATTGCTCCTTTTATACGAAATCAGTATTATCATATCAGAAAAAGTGGAGAAGAAAAAACTGAAAAAAGAAAAAGAATTTTTCAATTCATAATATAAATCAACATGGAAGCCTCCAGAAAAATTGCAATCGGCGCCGATCATGCCGGATTCGAATACAAAGAGATCTTAAAAAACTATATCGAAGAACTCGGATATACCGTCACCGATTTCGGTACCCACGATAGCCAGTCGGTCGACTACCCCGACTTCGCCCACCCGGTTGCAGAGGCCGTAGAGAGCAAGGTAGAAGGTGCAGGCATACTGATCTGCGGAAGTGCCAATGGGGTGGCCATCACGGCGAACAAACACCAGGGAATTCGTGCCGCCCTTTGCTGGACAAGCGAAATAGCCGCTCTGGCCCGCCAGCATAACAATGCCAATGTTGTATGTATTCCGGCACGCTTTGTAACCGCCGAAGAGGCGAAAGCAATTGTGAAAACCTTTCTGGATACAGCCTTTGAAGGCGGACGTCATGGAAACCGCGTCGATAAAATATCTTGTTAAACCATTAGAATTACCCATATGAAAATCAAAGCCCTTTCGTTATTCTTTATCGGATTCGGACTTACCTCCTGCGCGATGGCCCAGGTTGATCCGCTTGCCCAGAAGTATGCAAGTGAAATTACTGTTCAAAGTGCCACCAAGCACCTGACTATCCTGGCTTCGGATGAATTTGAAGGACGCGATACCGGAAAACCCGGCGGTGAAAAAGCAGCCAAATACCTGGAAGAGGAATTTAAAAAACTAAACCTGATTGCTCCGGTTAATGGGAGCTACCGTCAGGCAGTTGAACTCGTTGAAAGCAAATTTGACGTTAAAAGCTTCTCGATCAATGGAAAAGCGCGCGCAGTGGGCGATGGTTATTACATGACCGGTTCCGGCGAAGCAACGACGGTTGAAAGCAAGGATATTGTATTCATTGGATACGGTATTTCGTCTGAAAAATACGACGATTTAAAAGGATTGGACATCAGCGGGAAAGTCGTGCTACTGATCAACGAAGGCGAGCCCTTAAACAGCAAAGGTGTTTCCTATATTTCCGGAACTGCCGAACTATCAGAATGGGCTAGCCAGCGTAATAAACGAATTCAGGCAATCCAGGCAAAAAACCCAAAATTAATTCTTGCCGTCAGCTCTGAAGTACCCAATATATTGAAGCGCTTTGGCGACAATTTCAGCCGCGCACGTATCATGCTGGCTGAAGATCAGAAAAAAGCATCCGCCAGTGTCGCCGTTGCGCACATCAGCACAGAAGTTGCCGACGAGATCCTGAAAAAATCGAAAACATCTGTGGCCGACCTGAAAGCTAAAATTGGCAAAAGTGGGAAACCGGCCTCTAAAGTATACAATGCAGCCATTCAAGCAAGCTACGGTACCGATGTTCGTCCGGTTGAGGCTTACAACGTAATGGGCTACCTGGAAGGTGGCGATCTAAAAGACGAGCTGGTCGTTATCTCTGCGCATTACGACCATGTAGGTATCGAAGGTGGTGAAATCTTCAACGGTGCAGACGACGACGGTTCAGGTACCACAGGCGTACTTGAAATGGCAAAAGCATTCGCGAAAAGTAAAGCAGACGGAAACGGCCCGAGAAGAAGCATGCTTTTCCTTGCGGTAACGGCTGAAGAAAAAGGTTTGCTTGGATCCGACTATTACAGCCGCCATCCTGTCTTTCCTTTGGC
>DAIRDA010000026.1:0-15757 GCA_036796375.1 Albibacterium sp. | reverse complement strand
AAGATATTGTTTCAGTGTGTTCTCATAAAGAGAAAATTCCGCTCGTGTACCTGTCAATGGGTTTCGGAAATCCATATGGCGACCCCTGGAATTTTGAGGTAGTAGCCAGTTACGCTGAAAAGTTAATACAGCTGGGGATTTTTGAATTAGTACTGGCCGACACCATTGGCAAGTCTGATCCGGAAAGTATTGAATACCTCTATCCCAAACTTAAACAGGAGTTTCCGCAAGCTTCCTGGGCATTACACCTTCACAGCACGCCAGATACCGCAGTACAGAAATTAGAAAGCGCATTGCGGGCCGGCTGTGAATATTTCGACACCACCATTCGGGGATACGGCGGCTGCCCGATGGCCGAAGATATTCTGACCGGAAATCTTCCCACGGAAAGTCTTATTGATATTCTTGAAACAAATCATCCACAGTCGCTGGACCTTGATATGGAGGCCTTGAATCGGGCAAAGCAATTTAGCCACAAAATATTCCACTGATTATAAATGCCTGAGCGATCAGCAGCAAATTCTCAGTACAAAAAAAAGGAAGCCGAAGCTTCCTTTCCTAATAGATAGATTAAATTTAATTTATTTTACAGCGTCTACAATAGCTTTGAAAGCTTCTGGTTGATTCATTGCTAAATCGGCTAATACCTTACGGTTTAAGTCGATATTGGCTTTTGCCAATTTGCCCATCAACTGAGAATATGAAATTCCATGCTGACGTGCACCAGCATTGATCCGCTGAATCCATAAAGCTCTGAAGGTTCTCTTTTTCGCTTTACGGTCACGGTATGCGTACTGCAAACCTTTTTCTAATGTATTCTTGGCAATGGTATAAACCTTACCTCTTGATCCATAATAGCCTCTGGCTAATTTAAGAATCTTTTTTCTTCTTCTTCTCGAAGCAACTGCGTTTACCGAACGTGGCATAATGTTGAATTATTTTGGTAACAGGCGCCGTGTTTTTCAAGGGACTTACGACCTTCTACCTGGTTTTGAATTTTTGTTAATTATTTTCCGATACAAAGCATACGCTTCACGTTACCCATATCTCCGTCTGACACAAGACTTGTGTTACCAAGATTACGTTTACGTTTAGTGCTCATCTTTGTTAAGATGTGGCTTTTGTATGCATTCTTTCTGGCAATTTTACCTGATCCAGTAAGCTTGAAGCGCTTTTTTGCACTGGATGTGGTTTTCATTTTTGGCATAATTCTATTTATTTTTATCTATCTATTCTATTGAAAAAGCTGCCGGATCAGCTTTATTTTTTAGGAGCGCTCTTCGGAGCAAGGGTAATAAACATCCGTTTTCCCTCCAGTTTGGGTAGCAATTCCACTTTTCCGATATCCTCGAGTGCCTGAGCAAATCGTAAAAGGAGTATTTCTCCCTGTTCCTTGTAAACAATTGCACGACCTTTGAAGTGAACATAGGCTCTTACTTTCTCCCCTGATTCGAGGAACTTCTGAGCATGCTTTAATTTAAATTCAAAATCGTGATCGTTCGTATTAGGCCCGAAACGAATTTCCTTGATTACCGTTTGCTTCGCATTGGACTTAATTTCTTTAAGCTTTTTCTTCTGCTCGTAAACGAACTTGCTATAATCAACTATCTTACATACAGGAGGAACGGCATTAGGTGATATTTCTACCAGATCAAGGTCAAGTTCATCGGCCATGGCAATGGCCTCCCTCGTTGGGTATATTCCTTGCTCAACGTTATCACCGACTAATCGAACTTCGGTAGCTCTGATAAGATTATTAATTCTGTGATCGGGTTCTTTCTTTTTAAAAGGTGGCCTTGGGCCCCTAGATCCTGGTCTTTTTAATGCCAAATTAGTTGTTTTTAAATCGTTATTTCTTTTGTTAATTGTTCGCTGAACGCTTCGAGAGACATTGCTCCCAAATCGCCTTCACCATGTTTGCGGACGGATAAGGAATTGGTTTCAACCTCTTTTTCCCCTACTATAAGCATATACGGTATCTTTTTGATTTCCGCATCGCGAATTTTCCGTCCTACTTTCTCATCGCGCAAGTCAATTAAACCGCGAATATCGGTATTATTGAGGGATTCCAAAAGTTTTTTCGCATATTCTTCGTATTTTTCTGATACCGGAAGAATTATAAACTGCTCAGGCGCAAGCCATAAGGGAAATACCCCGGCGCAATGCTCGATCAAAACGGCGATGAAACGCTCCATGGATCCGAAAGGCGCCCGGTGAATCATTACCGGACGATGCTTTGCATTGTCGCTGCCCGTATATTCGAGTTCGAATCGCTCCGGAAGATTGTAGTCAACCTGGATAGTTCCGAGTTGCCATTTCCGTCCCAAAGCATCCTTAACCATAAAATCGAGCTTCGGCCCGTAGAAAGCGGCTTCGCCAAGTTCAACCACAGTATTGAGTCCTTTCTCAGCAGCCGCTTCAATAATAGCAGATTCAGCTAGCTTCCAGTTCTCGTCCGACCCGATGTATTTCGTTTTGTTATCGGGATCTCTCAGCGATACCTGCGCAGTATAGTCTTCAAAACCCATGGCGTTGAATACATAAAGCACCAGATCAATCACCTTCTTGAATTCATCTTTCACCTGATCTGGACGACAGAAAAGGTGCGCATCGTCTTGCGTGAAACCCCGAACACGCGTAAGACCGTGTAACTCGCCGCTTTGCTCATAGCGATATACCGTTCCGAACTCAGCAAAACGGACCGGCAGGTCTTTATACGACCGTGGTTTCGTTTTATATATCTCGCAGTGATGCGGACAGTTCATGGGTTTCAGAAGAAACTCTTCCCCTTCCTGAGGCGTTTTAATGGGCTGAAATGAATCGGCACCGTATTTTTCGTAATGACCGGAAGTGATATACAGATTTTTATGTCCTATATGCGGCGTAATTACCGGTTCGTATCCTGCCTTGATCTGGGCACGCTGAAGGAAATCCGTTAGCTTCTGGCGAAGCATGGCGCCTTTAGGTAACCAAAGCGGCAACCCCATACCCACCTTCTCCGAAAACGCAAATAGCTCCAGCTCTTTACCCAGCTTCCGATGATCGCGCTTTTTGGCTTCTTCGATCATCTTCAGATAGTCGGCCAGGTCTCCCTGCTTGGGAAAGGTGACTCCATAGATACGCGTTAATTGTTTGCGTGTCTCATCGCCCCTCCAGTAAGCTCCGGCTACGTTGGTAAGTTTAATAGCCTTGATGAAGCCGGTATGCGGAATATGCGGACCACGACATAAGTCGGTAAAGTTGCCTTGTTTATAGAACGTAATCGTTCCGTCGCTTAAATCCTTAATCAAATCGAGCTTGTATTCATCGCCTTTAGCGGTGAAATACTCGATAGCCTCATCCTTGCTGACCGCTTCGCGAATAAATTCAGATTTCGTACGGGCAAGTTCCAGCATCTTGTTCTCTATCTGGGGTAACTCATCGGAGGAGAAGTCGTGATTGCCGAAATCTACATCGTAGTAGAAGCCAGTTTCAATAGCAGGACCAATTCCGAGTTTTACGCCGGGATAGAGTACCTCAAGCGCCTCGGCCATTAAGTGGGCAGACGAATGCCAAAAGGTAGATTTCCCCTGCTGATCTTTCCACGTAAGTAAAGTGACTTCTGCATTTTCTTCGATCGGTCGGTTCAGATCCCAAACCTGACCATTCACCTCAGCTGCTAAGACATTTCGGGCCAGGCCCTCAGAGATGGATAAGGCAATTTGATAAGCATTGGTTCCCGCTGGAAACTCCTTTACGGACCCATCAGGAAGTGTAATTTCAATCATTTACGAATATGATTTTTAAGTTGTGAATGAAACAAAGATACGAAAAAGCATTAACTTAATTGTGCACCAACGCGCTCAAGCAATTTCTTCGTGGCAATGATACCTTCTTCTTCACTCAAATTTCCACCTTCATATTCGATACCTACATGACCTTTATAACCCGCATCTTTTACCATCTGCATCATACGCACATAATCAATTTTCGTTTCATTGCCCTGGGCATCAAAATCGTGCGATTTAGCGCTCACACCTTTGGCAAACGGCATCAAATCTTTTACGCCCTGATAGCGGTCGTATTCGTAGAAATTGCCAAAGTCAGGCAATGAACCACAGTTCTTCATATCAACGCCTGCAAGAACACTACTTAACCACTGCCCGTCAGACGATAAACCGCCATGATTTTCAACAACAATATTAATTTTATGCGGACGAGCAAACTCGCTCAATTTTCCTAAGCTTTCAATTGCAGCATTCTTCATCTCGTCTGCACTACCTTTTCCAGCAGCATTCACCCGAATGGTATGACATCCAAGGAACTTTGCGGCTTCAACCCATTTATAATGGTTTTCAACAGCAGTGTTCCGTACTTTCTGATCCATGTCGGCCATATTGCCTTCGCCATCGACCATAATCAGCACGTTTTTCACTCCGTTATCTTTCGCGCGTTGGTTCAATTCGCTGAGATAGGTATGATCCTTCGCTTTGTCTTTAAAAAACGAATTCACGTATTCAACAGCGTGGATTCCGAATTTTTTGGCTGCTATTTCGGGGAACTGCATGTTCGTCATTTTCCCGTCGAACAGGGTCTTATGGAGCGACCACTCCGCCAGCGAAATTTTAAAGAACATCTTTTTAGCACCCAGCGCTTCAAAAGGCAAATTTGGTAATACGGCCAGTCCCATGGTTCCGATACCAAGTTGTTTAAGGAATTTTCTTCTGTTGTTTTCCATTTGTATAAGTAATTGATTAAATATTAGCCCACCCGTGTGCCAGTACATCAGCGATGTGCATGGTTTTGATGGGAAGTTTTTTGTGATCGATATAGGCCTGAAGTTGCAATAAACAAGACGCGTCTGTAGAAATAATATACTCAGCGTCCATTTCGAGGGCATTATTCACCTTTTGCTCTGCCATGGCCGTTGAAATACTTTCAAATTTCACGGAAAATGTACCTCCGAAGCCGCAACACATGTCGGTGTCGCGCATTTCCAACAGTTCCAATCCGTCTACCTTCGCAAGCAGCATCCGTGGTTCTTCCTTGATATGGCAGTCTCGGAGGCCCGAACAGGAGTCATGATAAACCGCTTTGCCTTCCAGTTCTGCACCGAAATAATCCTTCTTTAAAACGTTAATCAAAAAGTCGCTAAGCTCGAAAATATGATTCTGAATATTACGGCAGCGGTTGTGAACCGTCGTATTGGTAAAAAGATCATTATAACCGTGTTTTACCATTCCGGTGCAGGATGCTGAGGGAGAGACGATTGGATAAGTTTCCGAAAAGTCACCCAGGAACTTGGAACCCACCGTCTTTGCTTCGTCGAAAAAACCGGCGTTATATGCCGGCTGACCGCAGCACGTTTGTTCCGGATTATAGATCACCTTACAACCGGCTTTCTCCAGCACCTTAATGGTGTTAAAAGCCGTCTGTGGATATAACTGATCGATAAAACAGGGAATAAACAGTTCGACCGTGTTGTTGTTTACCATACAAACAAAGTTAAAATAATAATTAATATCTGGTAACTATATCCCATCATTCGTCGATAACCCATTATTCGTCGGAGCGTTCAGGATAATCCGGCAGAAGCCTCCAACGCCCTTCGGTTGGGCATGCGCATCAGCAGCAAAAGCCCCAGCAGAAAAAACACCGCCAGAAACAACGCGGAAAGGCGGATATTACCGGTGAGTTCCTCAATAAATCCGAAACTGAATAAGCCAATAACAATGGCTACTTTTTCGGTGATGTCGTAGAAGCTAAAAAACGAAGCGGTGTTCGTTCTATCGGTTGGGATCAGCTTCGAAAAGGTAGACCTGGAAACCGTTTGCGTACCCCCCATCACCAGCCCGACCAGACAAGCGAGCCCGTAGAACTGTCCTTCACTTGAAATATAATACGCTGATATGCAGACAATAATCCACAGGATTATCACCATCAACAAAACCTTTTTATTTCCCCATAATCCCGCCAACCACGACATCAGATAGGCACCCGCCATGGCCAGAAGCTGAATAGCCAGTATGGTCATGATCAGTTTGGATGCACCCAGACGAAGAACCTTTTCACCGAATGCCGCCGCCACCAGCATAATCGTTTGAACGCCCATGGCATAAAAGAAAAAAGCACTCAGGAAACGCTTGAGTGCGGTGACGGATCTGATTTCAGATACCACCGCACTCAAATCATGAAATCCTTTACTTAAGGCGGCCCTGTTTAACCCACCGGGACGCGAAGTTTGCTTCGGTAATCCCCGAAAAGAAACCTGCGCAAAGCCAATCCACCAGACCCCTACCAGCAGAAAAGACAAACGGGCGGGAAAGGAGGCGTCCTGAATACCGAACCATTCCGGTTTCAGTACAAACAAAAAACAGACAAGCTGTAGCAGAACACTTCCAATATATCCATAGGCAAAACCCTTTGCACTCACACGATCCTGCTGATCCACCGAAGCAATCTCAGGCAAATAAGAATTATTAAACATAACACCGCCGATATATCCCATAGCTGCAAGGCCTGAACATATGATTCCCCACTCGAGTGTTTCCAGTTCAAAGAAAAACAAGCCCATGCACGCGATACTACCCATATAGGTAAAGAATTTCATCATGGTTTTCTTGTTCTGTTTATAATCGGCGATCGACGACAGCACCGGTAACAGAAAGACCATGAGCAGGTACGAGACGGCCAGGCCATAATTCGCCAGGGCAGTATTGATAAAAGAAATTCCGAAAAAATCAACCCGGTCGCCTCCATCATCAGAGGTAGTTATGATGGTATAATAGGCCGGAAAGATGGTCGAAGTGATCACCAGATTATAGGCCGAGTTGGCCCAATCGAATGTTGCCCAGGCGCGGATGACCGATTTTTGATTTTTAATAGTAGCGGCCATTGTTCATTTTGATTTCACCTGCATCGATCATTTTCCGGATAAGCAACAAACGCTCCTTCTCTTCGCCAATGGAAAGGCCCTGAACCAACTCATCGAGCGATAGCGGGCCGTTTAATAAAAGTATCTTCAATTCGTTCAGCATGGTCTGGGTATGGTCTTCTGTCGGCTTCTGGAAACGCGTCAGGCAATAATCACAAATCTGACAGTTGTCTACCGAGTCCTCCCCGAAATAATGCAAGAGTAATCGGCTCCGGCACCTGTTCGACTGCACATAATGGAGAATAGCCACTTTTTGTTCGCCTGCAATCGCTTTTCGCTGGGCGATGTGCTTCTGATCGATCTGCAGGTGCGCGGTGTCGGTTCTTGACCTGAGAAACTGCAACTGCGGACTGTCCGTTTGCTTGAGATAGGATATTACGCCGAGTTCCTGCATTTTACTCAACAAATCGACCACATGATAGGCGCTTGTATTCAATTTTTTTGCCAGTTCCCCTTCGTGAATCTCAGCATAATAATCGAACGCGGCGCCATAAGCCCGCAACATCGTTTTAATGAGGCGATCCATCGACTGATGTTCCACCTGAAAGCGATAGAGCTCAACGGAATCGACTTCGAAGCGAATACGTGAGGGAAGGAACACATTTTCAGAAAGACTTATCCATTCGTCGCGCTCCAGAAACTTGAGCGCAGCGATGGTCTTAACCGGATGAAGCTCATAGCGTGAACAGAAATCAGCCAGGTCAAAATTAAGGGTTAACCCTTCTCCTGCACCGTATGCAAGTTGATAATAGTTTCCTAAATGAAAATAAACCTGTGCAATCTCTTTAACCGTGGGGAAACTTTGCTCGTAGTTTTTCTCAAGCTTGAGCTGGTCAGACTTGTTATAAAGCAGCACGGCGAAGGATTTGTATCCGTCGCGACCAGCACGGCCGGCTTCCTGAAAATACGCTTCAAGCGATTCAGGGAGGTCAAGATGAACAACAAAACGTACATCGGGTTTATCAATCCCCATCCCAAAGGCGTTCGTGGCTACAATAACCGGACACTGCCCGTTCATCCACCGGTTCTGCTTTTCCGAGCGAACAGCGGCAGGCAGCCCAGCATGATAGAAGTCGGCCGAAATTTGATGAAGCATCAGATAGCGGGCAACTTCTTGCGTCTCGCGACGATTTCGGACATAGACAATCCCACTCCCCTTCACTCGCCCGATCACCTTGAGCAAACGGCCCATTTTGTTCTCCTCAAAAAGCGCCATGTAGGCCAGATTCGACCGGAAAAAGCTCTTCCGAAACAGCTGCGACTTCTCTTTTCTAAATTCGAGTTTCTCCTGAATATCACCTACTACTCTGCCCACGGCCGTAGCGGTCAGCGCCAGAAAAGGAACATCCGGATGAAGCTCGCGTAGCAAGTTGATCTGCAGATAAGGCGGACGGAAATCGTAGCCCCAATGCGATATACAATGCGCTTCGTCCACCGCGAATAGACTCACGTTCATATGCCGGATACGTTCCTGAACCAAATCACTTCGAAGTCGCTCGGGCGATAAGTACAAAAATTTGATATCGCCGAAGATGCAATTATCAAGCGCAATATCCACTTCGCGCTTACCCATCCCCGAGAATATGGCGATTGCCTTAATGCCGCGCGATTTCAGATTTTCTACCTGATCTTTCATCAAGGCGATTAAAGGCGTAACCACAATGCATATTCCCGGCCGCGTCAGGGTGGGTACCTGAAAACAAAGCGACTTCCCTCCTCCGGTTGGCATCAGCGCGAGTACATCATTGCCCCGCAAAACCGACCCGATAATTTCCTCCTGCAAAGGACGAAAGGTGGAATAGCCCCAATACTTAGATAATACTTCGTGGATGGTCATGAAAATATAGCGTGAACAACTTACCAAACATAAGCATAATTATTTTTCAGGATGTATACAGGTTTATCTAAAATTTCAGCTTCGGTTTTGATTTTCTCCAGGTAGGAATCATGGTTACTCCCATCTAAAATGATCTTTTTGAAGCGGATCGACTCTGCTGCTGAACGAAGATTTTTCAGGGAATTGTTGCGGATATATAAAATATCAACATCAATATGAGCTGTAAATGCACGTTCGGTGCTGTAGAGAAAAACCCGCCGCCCGCCGAACTGAATCAGCCCGGACTCAATTATTAACTCGCTACCACCGTAGGATTCGCTTTCCTGAATGACCGTTGCGGCGGAATTCGCCCTTACATTTAAATCCGGCTGTATAGAATATTGAAAGGAACGGCTTTCGGGCGACAAATTGCTAAACACGTGTGAGGTGCCGTTTTGAACGAATGAAATGGCAAAATCCCGGTTCACATTGTAAAATACGACTTTTGAACGGTTCATCCGGTTAAATTTCTGGTAGCTGCCACTCAAAATGCCCCCTGCTGTCGCGAGAACCATCAGGTAGATCAGCATTTTCTTTCGTATAAATACAAGCAGATAGGTCAAAACGATCAGCAAGTAAAGGAGCGCATTCTCCGGTGCAGAAACTCCAACGCCCTCTACCGTGGCATAGGGCAGGTTTTCAAAAAACTGAAGAATTCGGTTCATCCCTTCCATTACAAGCTCCAACAGCTGACTGGCGAGGGCGTGCAGGCTGCCGGGCGGCAATATCAATACCACTACCGAAAGATAGACCACCAGGGTCGCCGGCAAAATGATCAGCATATTAGCCGGAAGAAAGTATACCGGAAAAAACTGAAAATAGTAAAATACAAAGGGGAAAGTTGCCCATTGCGCAGCCAGCGAAATCGACGCATAGGATACGATTGCCGATACCCACCGGCTCGGGTGTTGCAAGCTTGCCTGGATAATCGGGTGCAAGCCGACAATGCCCAGCACGGCGAGATAGGACAACACAAAGCCAATTTCGAAGAGAAATGCAGGATTGTAGAGCAAGAGTAAAAAGGCAGAGGCGCAGATCGTATTAAATATTTGTCCCTGCCTATACATTGTTAATGCGATGATACCAAAACTAATCATGGTGGCCGCACGCAGAACAGAGGGCGAGAAACCGGTGAGCAAGGCGTACATCCATACCGCCCCGATCAGCAGCAGCCCTCTCAGAATGTCCATGTGCTTCCCCTTCATCCATCGTAGCAGGAACGAAAAGACAGCGAATACAATTCCTACATGAAGACCGGAAACCGATAGCACATGGATGGTACCCGTTTTTGAAAACCTTTGGAGCGTTTCCGGCTCCAGCACTCCCCGGTAGCCCAGGACCAGGGCAGAAGCAACGGCGAAGTGCTCATTGTTCCGGAAAGATCTGCGCAACTTCTCCACCCAGGCAGTCCGCAAATCCAGCGCGCCCTGCTTTAACCAGTTGCCCTTTCGCAATCCAATCCGATGTACCAGCGAGTCAGGCAAATATATACTGTGCCAGATACCCTGGTTCTCAAGATAAGCCCTGTAATCAAATTCGTGAGGATTGTAGGGCGGCGAATTTTCTCGATAACGGGCCGGAATAATCAATTCGTCGCCGTAGTTCAACACGGATGGATCCTTTGTCCGAAGGCCAACCATCAGTCGCCCGCTGGCAGGCTCTACATCCTGATCGCCGTAGGCATGACTTATACGGACGGGAAAACGTACACCGGTGGCGGTCGTGCGCGGTTCGTCATCGATGTAACCGATCAGATAATCGGCCTCCAGATGCGAATAATGTCGGCCGTTCAGCACAGGATGTGGTTGCCAAAGGGAAAACCAACCCAACACATATAAAAAGAGATAAAACAGCAGGCTCGGTAAACCCGTACTTCCATTCGTCATTCGCCAGCGAAAGGCAAAACTGACATAAAAGGCCAGCAGTAAAACCGGCAGCATAAGCCCAAGCACATGGTGTATCTTTACGGAAGGCTCCAGCCATCGGGCCGTTACAATTCCGCACAGGTAAAACAATAGTAAAAGGAAGAAAGGCACCTGCCTGGTTTCCCAGAACAAAGGCTTTCGCTCCCCTATTTGTGCTCCCTTCATCAGAATTGCAAGCGAATTTGAACTTTAATTTCCGATTTACTTTTTCCCTCTATAAAATCAAGTCCGGAGCCTAATCCAGGTTTATCATAAAAGAAAGCAGCATAGCGCAGCCATAGGTCGGCATTCCGCCGAACCCGCCAGCGAAGATTGCTGTAAAAACGAAGCCCCTCGCCATGATATGCAGGCGATGAACTGGCGTAGAGCACATCGTTTTCAAAGGCATAAATACGGGTGTTATAACTGTCTGTTCTGAAGTAAGCCAGGCGAAGATTGCCACTGAGTGGACTCCGCTCGGGCTTATAGATCACATCGTGGCTCAGCATATATCCAGTTTCCACCTTAGCGCCTCCTTTCTGATATGTTGAATACTCCACGCGGTTCCGAAACTCCATCATCCGGTTAAAGCGATACTGCGCCTGACCGCGGATTTGCATTCGCCTGACCGCTGCGAGCGTGTTCACAGGTAAACCAGCGTCGTGGTTTTCCGCCTTGTTCCGGTAACGCAGGCGCAGCGTGTACCGCTGGGAGCGGGAGCGACTGAAGCTGGCCTGACTAAATAAGTCGATTCCCGCAGAAGGCCCATCCACCCGGTATTTCAGCCAGGGAAAGCGAAAATGATCGGCAAAGGCCACCCACTCAAAGCGTCGGCTCGGGTTCCATATCAATCCGCTGTAGAGTCCCCGTTCATTCACCGTCTCACTGCTCTCGGCAAAGCCCTGTCCCCATAAGGAGAAAAAATCTCGTTCGTAATGCCGATGCAGCACAACCAGCGAGAGTCGGTGCGAGAGGCTTGAAATCAGTCCGTTAAGAAAGGCCGAACCACCACCTATATGATGAGCGGCCTCGCCGAACGCATACACATTACGCACTGTATAGCTATAATACAAGCTCGCATTATTTATTTCCTGCCCTTCAAATCGGAAGCGGTTGTAGAGTTGACTATTGGGCACCATTGTTTTATCGAGCAGCGTTCTCACGGCAGTGCCCCCCACCTGGAAGCCGGAGGTTTTATAATTCACATCCAAGCCGATAACCTGCTGCAAAACGCTGTTTTTGTTCCGCATTTCTGTGGCGGTGCGGTGATAGCCCGATTCCTGAAAGTTACTGAAGGAAGATGAATCGTCCGACAGGCTTGCGTCGGCACGCTTGTAGGAGACGAAAGGAGATACTTCTACATTTCCAAAGCCGAATGTGGCAACCGCCCCACGAAGAAACTGCGATTCATTTGTGGAAGTATAAGGCCTCGCTCCCATACCCTGTCGCGCAACGTTTTGAACAAGCGAGCCCTTTCCAAAACTCAAACCATTCCACATGCTAAGCCCCTGCCCTGTCTGAAGGCTGTAATCACCAATCACCAAACGTTTAACGCGACCCAAATCTGCAGCGTAGAGCGCGCCCGAATAAAAATCAAAACCTGCTTTGTTATGAGCCTGAAAGAAGGCTTCACCCGGGTCTTTTTCCGCATTAAGCGATATCAGCAAGCGCTTATCCAGGCGATATCGGTAACGCAGCAATAAACGTTCAGGTCCGCCCTGATAACGTGGCGCACTTTCCTCCCCTTGCGCCAGATAGCCGCGCTGCTGCTGCAGAAGGCGCCCGTACCGCAGCATCAGATCGTGCCTCCCCTCTTTCAGACCAGGCTTTGCACCGGTGTTTCGATCGAGCGTCACAAAAGGAAGCAATCGGCGAACGGTGCCTTCATCAAAGCCCGATACCGCCTGCAACTCATAAAGCGACACGAATTCCCCTGTCGTTTTACGATGCTCCAACAGGGAGCTGATTTGCAGCGGTGTAAGAAAAAAGAGTTCAGAAAGCTGCCGTTCGTCGGCACGATTCAGGTCGATCGGGTATTTCAGAAAATACTGGAGGCGACTCGAAATATCGGAGTAGTCATATTCTTCGGTCGACTCAGAAAGGATTTCGTCAATCAAATCTTCCTCAATGCTTTCCGGCGAAACGGGTTGCTGCCACGACGGTTCCTGCGCGGGCGAAACAGGTTCCTGACCCGGCGAAACAGGTTGCTGCGCAAATACAATCGAAGAAAACAGCAAAAGCGTCGCTGCCAATAAGAAACTATAGCGCATAACCCAAGGAAATTTGTGGCGACAAACCTAACTGAGGGTGAATGCGCATGGCCCCATCAACCACAAAACGTTTGATAAGAACACCTGCACCAACCGAATGTACAAAAGGATTAACCGAGAGTCCGCCTCTCAACAGCAACCACGACCAAGCCCCGTATTCCAGACCGAGGGTGAAGTCGGACCCATAACGTGCGGAATAGGCTGTTTGCAGCGCTATGGAGGTTTGCGAGCTGAAAGAGAAGTGCGTTCCCAGCTTATAAATGGGTAACCCCTGCCCGTGCTTGCGGCTCAGGTTAAAGGGGTTTACCATTTCAAGGCCCCAAACCCAATGCCGGCGAAGTTGGTATTGGATGCCCAAATCGGCAGAAACGAGACCCGTTGAAGCGTCCAAACCCGGAAAGGAAAGCTGACGATAGTTCACACGGACGCCGGCAGAAAACCGATCGTTCACGCGACGCCCCAGCGTACCCGCCATTTGAAGTTCGCGAAAGTCACCACCGGTTTCATAAATCCCAGCGGCTAATCCGCCATGCGCAAGCTTCGATGGCAAAAGTAACAGAACGTTTGTTTGTATCGGAGCCGACAGCCATTCGTTTTTGAACGACAACGATGCTGCCACGTTCGGCACCGACGTGATACCCGCGGGATTGCCAGCCAAGGCTTCTAAACCCATTAAAGCGGCGGTTGAGTTGCCCAGGGCTGAATAACGTGCGCCCGTTGATATTTGCGCAACTAGATGAATAGGAAGGATAAATAGAAATGAAAAAAGAAGTTTCCCCATAACGATAAATCAATTACGGGCGAAAAACTAGCAGCAAAATTTGAAACTACAAAATAATGCTAAATCTAATGGCTAAAGAAACTGCACGCGAACACGTTCCCATGCCAGCTGATCCATTTCAAAGGTCAAATCCGCAGGGGATAAACGATCTGCGGGCACCCATCGAAACGATTGGTTGGAACCATGATCGAAATCGAAAACCCTGGTTTTTATGGGGTGACAAAGCTCATCATCACAGTAAACCCGATAATAAATTCCCACCACCTGGCTACCATCAAAGGTGGAAATCACCAACTTCTCGCTTACATGCAGCAACTCGAACTGCTTGATCGTTACGTCGCATTCTTCCTTGAATTCCCGAACCAGGGCATCTGCCACGCCCTCGTCAGGTTCAAGCCCTCCACCCGGAAACTTCGTGAAATTCATATCCCGATGGCGCTCATCACTTATAAGCACTTCTCCTTTAGCATTTACCCACAAACCATAAACACGAACCTGAAGCGATTTCATTGCACATCTCCTTTTTCATGAAGTGTGTATTCAAAATGCTTTCGGTTTTGAGAAAGCAGGTTGATATCCCACGCCAGATCGAGTTTTTTATCCTCTGAGCGGATCGGGCAATTTTCCACGCTGCAATAATGACAGCATTGCGGAAGACAGGGATCGGCATGGATAAAAAACTCTGTCTTCAGCATAACATGGTCGTTTACCAGGGCGTCGACTTCCGACACCTCGGCATGAACCTGATTAAGATCAAAGTAATTGGGAAGCGTTAAATGGCAATCGAGATGGAGCTCATTTCCATAACGCTGAATCCGCAGGTTATGAACGTCTATCCAGGGGGCTTTTCGATTTCTTTGAAGTACCTCGACCACCTCTTCCAGCATTTTCGTGTCTGATTCATCCATCAGCCCCCCTACCGAACGCCGCAACAGCGTATATCCGTTGTACAAAATATACGCACCAAGCAGGATCGACAATATAACGTCCACCAGCTGAAAGCCGGTAAAATAAAGTATCAGCAATCCGGCAGTAAGTCCGAAAGTACTGAAGGCATCGGTAACAAGATGTTTCCCTTCCGCCATCAGCGTTAAGGAGTTCAGGGTTTTGCTCCGCGTCAGTAAAAAGGAACCGAGTATATAATTGACAATCCCCGTAAAGAAAACAATTCCCAGTCCCTCCAGTATATTTTCAAGAGCCACGGGATAAAAGATGTTATAGATGGCTTTTGAAATTATAAACAGTCCGGCGAGGAAAATAAGTCCACCCTCCATAAACACCGAAAAGAACTCAATTTTTCCATGCCCGTAGGGATGATTCTGATCGCGGGGAATAGCCGAAAGATAAACGCTGTAGAATGCAAAACTACTGGCTACAACATTCACGATGCTTTCGAGTGCATCGGAAAATATAGCATTCGATTGCGTAAAAAAATAGGCCGCGAACTTCAGAAGCATCAGGAAGATGCCCGTAAGAAGCGATAATAAAATAAGTTTCCGTTGATTGTTCACCTGGCCTTTCTTTCCTGCAAAATTAAGACAATAGATTAATAAAAGACTTTAATGTCATTATTTTATAATCAGCAGGCTATTTTTGAATATTTATTTAAATAGCTGGCAAATAATTAGAATTTTGAATAATATCAACTAAATTTACCCATTGTAAAAGCCCATAGAAAATAATGAATAACACATCAATCCTATCTGACAAAAGCAATAACCTTTCTGAGTCGGCAACCATTAAGATGGCAAAATTAGGCCGCGAGCTTACTGCTCAAGGCGTAAACATCATCAGCTTGAGCTTTGGCGAGCCTGATTTCCCTACGCCCACCCATATCAAGGAGGCTGCCAAGAAAGCCATGGACGATAACTATACGTATTACTCGCCTGTTTCTGGCTATCCCGATCTTCGCGAGGCCATTGTTAACAAATTAAAAACGGAGAACAACCTCGATTATGAAATCTCTCAAATTGTTGTCTCGACCGGCGCCAAGCAATCGCTCGCGAACGCGAT
>DAIRDA010000025.1:10454-15841 GCA_036796375.1 Albibacterium sp. | reverse complement strand
CGACCGATAAATTGCACCCCCTGAGCACCCGGATCAATCTGGTTAATCTTATGAAAAACGCTCTTATCAATATAGCGAAAAGGATAATAATGAAGAAGATCACCGAACGAAAATATCCCGAGGTCTTTGTTCAGTATCTCGGCCCGGTGGGGGCCTACACCCTGAAGATATCCGATAGGGGTTTTCAAGTTAAAATCCGCCACAGGCAAGCAAAAGTTTAAATGGTTTATTTGCTGACTAATTTAGCAAAAATACGCTGAACAAAAGCCGAATTATAGAGTGCAATGGCTATCAGAAGCAGCGAATAAGCCATGAGCTGCTGCCCATCGATCATTTCGCCGAAATACAAAATAGCCACCGCAAAGGAAATAATCGGGTTTATGTAAATCAAGATACCAAGTGTTCCCGAGGTAATTCCTTTGAGCGAGTACATACTCAGAAAAAGGGGGATGATGGTGAAAAAAATCGATATCGCTAATACAATCAGCAGAGAGTCTGCTGAAAAATCAATCGTTACATTTCTGGCCATGTAGAAGGGAAGTGAAAGCAGTGAACAAACCAGCATTTGGACGGCCAGAAAGTTAAACTTATCCATATCCTTCAAGAAGCGCTGAATAATCAGGTAGAAAGCATAAAACGACGCAATCACTGCCGACCAGAGCACCTCCACCACAGAACTTTGAGCCAGCATAATCACGCTCAGCAGGGCAAGTGCCAGGCTTGTCCACTTCCGGACCGTCAGCTTTTCATTTAAAATAAGAAAGCCGGCAAGCGTTGTAATCAGCGGACAAATCAGGTAGGCAAAGGCACCTGCCTTGATGCTGATATTATTGACCGTATAAATAAAGGTAACCCAATTTCCTGCGATCAGGATGGATGAAAGAAGGATCAAACCGAAAAGTCGCGCTTTGGAGCGACTGTCTAATTTCCTAAAGGCCGTTAGTTCTTCCTTCCATTTATCTTTCCGAAAGAACAGCAGGAAAAGCCAAACCAGCAGGCAAGAAGCAAATATCCGAAAGTAGAGAATGATATCGGCTGGCCAGGCGGAAAGCGCCTTGAAGGGGATGGCAATAAATCCCCACATGGCATTCGCAGTCAGACCCGCCAGAAAGTATTGAAGCCGACTGGTAGCAGGAAGGGCAGCCTGGGGCATTAATCTTTATAGGCAATAACGGATATTTCGATGCGAACATTCTTTGGAAGCCCCTTCACGGCGACCGTCTCGCGTGCCGGTGCATCTTCTGTGAAATAGGTGGCGTAGGTAGCATTTACCTCGACAAATGAATCCATATCCGTTAGAAAAATGGTGCTTTTAACAATGTCGGAAAAGTCGTATCCGGCTTCCTTCAAAATAGCGCCGACATTAGCCATCACCTGTTTCGTTTCATGAATGATATTACCGGAAACCAATTCGCCGCTTTCCGGATCGAGTGGAATCTGACCCGAAACATATAAGGTATTTCCTGCTTTAATCGCCTGATTATATGGCCCAATCGGCGCAGGAGCGTTGGTGGTATTAATTGCTACTTTCATATTAGAGTAAATAGGAGATAACCTTGTAAAGGATACCGATTACAAAAAGACCGATCGCTATCTTATTCATCCTATGCATGAGCCGAAGTTCGAAACTTTTACCTGCCGGCTTTTTATTGGAGAAAAACATACAGCGAAGTTACGGTGGAATAACGACTATTCAAAAATCATTACAAACAAAAAGTCCGATGGATACCACCGGACTTTTTGCTGATTAAAAAATAAGATTCTTATTTTTTGAATTCTACACGACGATTTTGTTGACGTCCTGCTTCAGTTGCATTAGATGCGATTGGTTTAGCTTCGCCATGACCAACAACTTCAACATTGTTTGCAGAAACACCAGAGTTAACTAGGTAGTTTTTAACTGCATTTGCACGATCTTTCGAAAGTTGCATGTTGTAGTCTTCGCTTCCTTCAGCAGATGCGTGTCCTTCCAAAGTGATTGAACCGTTTGCATCACGTAGGTCTTGAGAAACTTTATCCAATGTTGGGTAAGAAGAAGTTTTCAAAACATAGCTATCAAATTCAAACTGGATTGGAGAATAATCACCCATTACAGCTGAAGAAGTTTCAGGGAATTTGATTGGACATCCTGATCCGTCAACTACAGTACCAGCTGGCGTGTTAGGGCATTTGTCAAATCTGTCAGCAACACCGTCACCGTCTGAATCTTTACCAAGCTCAGCAACAGTACCTTCTAAAGTAGATACGCGTTGTTTCAAAGCTTCAACTTCGTTTCTCAACTCAGGGTCTTTCAACTCATCGTAAAGATTAGCAACTGGGTTGTTCCACTGAAGAGCTGGTTTGTCTTTGCTTCCAAGAACAAATTCAAGACCTGCATAACCGTAGCTGTAAGAATCAAGACCCATTGGATCGTACTGACCATCGATATCGTCAGCATCAAGGAAGTTCATTTTGTAACCTAAATCTAAGTTAACAACTTCACCCAATTTGAATTTAACACCTGCACCTACAGGGAATACAAAGTTAGTACGATCTTCAGTCGCTTGAGGAACGTTAGAAGTTCCATCAATTGAATTCAAAGCATAGTTTGCAATGTTAACACCCGCAGAAACGAAAAATCCAACAGCGTTTTCACGACGCAAGAAATCGATTGCACCTAACTGAGCTGTACCAGTCAAACCAGTTTGCCAGTTCAACTCAGACTCAAAAGTCTGTCCGCTTGAGTAACCACCAGTTGGGTTGTCAAATGGATTTGGAGCACCTTCGTCAGTAGCTGATAATTTACCTTTTAAGAAATCTGCTTGCAAAGAGAATGCAGGCGAGAATTGTTTCTTGATATAAGCACCGTATCCTAAATCAAATTCAGGATGAGATTGATCACGTGATCCGCCTAAAAGCGTAGCTGGAGTTAGCGCTCCTGCGTTAAGACCGATAGACCAAGTTCTGTACTGGCTTCTTCCGCCGAATACTTTAGCTGGCTCTTGTGCATTAGCAACGTCAGCGTAGCCGATAGAGGCAACCAACGTTGCAGCTAATGCTGCTTTTTTGAATGTAGAATAGTTCATACTCTGTTTTTTTAAGGTTAAAAAAATTTAATTGTATAATTTTTATACAACTCTGTTAATAGTTTGATTTCCCCAACAAAGACAAATTCCGTACCAAACGTGCCAGTTGACAGAAAAAGCCCCTTAAATTTTCCCTTGACGTGATTTTTTTTTAAAAACACCTGTCAATGGGTGAGAAAGCCTGTTGTTACTGGTGTCGATGCCAAGGGGTGTCCTATTTTAAACGCAATTGTCTATTTATATTGAATAATGCTGTTTCACGAACCGATAAATATTAAAATCCGGCTGGGTACCAGCCTTCTCCAGCCGCGAACGGAGTATCTCCCGGTCAACATCCTTCATTCGGTTTTCCTGAATCAAGCGCCAGGCGTGCTCTGTCAATAAACTAAGCGCTAAGCTCTTAGATCTTTTGAACGACCATATCGCCGACAAAACCTCGTCGATTCCACTGCCTTTAACCGCATCGGTTTTAACGACCGGAATGGCGACCGACTTTTGCTTCAGCATTCGCGAGAGCTTCCGGGCGAAAGCATCAGCACCCTCGCGGTCGGCCTTATTCACCACATACAGATCGGCAATTTCCATCAAACCCGACTTTACATGTTGAATCTCGTCGCCACTTTCAGGAACCAATACCACAATTGTCATGTCTGCCAAACCAACGATATCGATTTCGGACTGACCTACACCTACGGTCTCGACAATAATCAGATCAAAAGGCGCTGTTTTTAATAAATCGGTAATTTGAATGGTCTTTTCTGCCAGCCCACCGAGGGCACCGCGACTGGCCATCGACCGGATAAAGATATCGGGGTTATTGAACTGTTTGCCCATACGGATGCGGTCGCCGAGCAACGATCCCTTATTAAATGGCGAACTGGGATCTACTGCTACCACCGCAATTCGTTTCCCGCGACTACTGATTTGCTCGCACAGTGCGTTTACGAGGGTACTTTTTCCGGCACCGGGGGGGCCTGTGATACCGACAACGGGTATGGAATGGTCGGGCTTAAGTGAAAGCAGCAGGGGATGAGCCAGGTGATGTTCATTTTCAATAAAGCTGATTCCCCGGGCCAGTGCCAGGTAATCTCCTGCTTCAATCCGATGGATATAAGGTAAAACAGCGTCTGACACAACCGGCTACTTTCTGACTTGCCTCACCTGCTTCAGTACCTTCACCTTCAGATAAATCAAAGCCACTAAACCCAGTGCTGCAGCCACCAGAATTCCGTATTGTTGCTGATTGAAAGCTATAAAGGCCGAATAAAGCAGCACAATGATCCCAATGTTCAGGAATGTGCTGTATAAAAGTTTTTTAACCATCTTAATAAACAATCATATCCGGGTCCAAATTCTCTTTCCACGCCAGAATGCCGCCCTGCAGATTGTACAGATTGTCATAGCCTTCGCCCTCCAGCATTTTAATGGCCTGTGCACTTCTTTTGCCACTACGACAGTGAATAATTACAGGCTTATCCTTCGCGATTTTATCCTTCTCTAAAAGAATACCCGCCAACGGTATACTCTCGCCTTCAAGGTTCGATGTGTCATACTCAAAAGATTCACGAACGTCGATTAACTGGAAATCTTCCTTGCGATCGATTTTCTCCTTTAGCTCTTCAACAGTAATTTCTTTCATAACAATTTATTTTTTATATCAAAGATACTAGTTTTATACTCATTTTTTATAATTTTGATTAATTCCAAGTTTTATTAAAAAAATTTCAATAAATTATGTTTATTTCTGGTAAATAATTGAATAATTACAGAGATCAACATATTCCCCGCACCTATGGAAAAGAAAAATCCTAACTTCGAACTTGACAACCTCGATATTCAAATCCTGTCTATTCTTATGAACGATGCATCCGTGCCTTATACGGAAATCGCTAAAAAACTCGTTGTTTCAGGTGGAACCATTCACGTCCGGATGAAAAAAATGGAGGATCTCGGAATTATCCGTAGTGCCAACCTGACCATCAATCCCCAAAAGATCGGCTTTGATATCTGCGCCTTCCTTGGCATTTATCTGGAGAAAGGATCGCAGTACAACCATGCAGTCGAAGAATTAAGAAAAGTAAAAGAGGTGGTTGAACTACATTACTGCACTGGCGCCTATAGCATGTTCGCTAAAATTATTTGTCGCGATACCGATCACCTTCGCCAGGTATTGAACGAAGGCATTCAGGGAATCAAGGGAATATCGCGGACTGAAACCATCATCTCGCTGGAAGAAAGCATTCGCCGTCAGATCAGCTTGATTGACTAGTCTCATCTGAGCTGTGTAGGCCTGATGTCGTTGAAGACAGCTTCGGACCAGCT
>DAIRDA010000025.1:5550-10354 GCA_036796375.1 Albibacterium sp. | reverse complement strand
CAGCTTCGGACCAGCTACAGACCAGCTACAGACCACGTACGGACTTTTACCGTATTTCCATTGTTGACAGTACGATAATATTACCTAGTTGATGTGATCCTGGTATCAACTAGTTTATGACCACCCTGGAGCGGAAGTCGTTTTTGTAAGCGGCATCGGAGGACTCACTTAAAAGCGGATAAAGCCGGAGATTCACTTTTCATAACCCCAAAAAAAAAGCCTGCAATCTGTAAGAAGACTGCAGGCTTTTTTTTATAAAGTATTTCTGATTTATTTCACTTTGTAAAGAACATCTTTAACAGCCTTTACAACCTTGGCTACCGAAGGCAATGCAGCCTCAAGCAAGGTAGGAGCGTAAGGAATCGGAACGTCGGCCGATGTAATGCGTGTAACCGGCGCATCCAGGTAATCGAAGGCTTCGCTTTGAATTTTATAGGCAATTTCAGAAGAAATCGAAGCCAGAGGCCAGGCTTCTTCAACGATAACCAGGCGATTGGTTTTCTTCACCGATTTGATAATTGCATCATAATCAATCGGGCGTACTGAACGCAAATCGATTAGTTCTGCATTGATGCCTTCTTTTTCAAGTTCCTGAAGTGCAGGCACGACCACCCGTGGAATCATTTTACCAAAACTTACAATGGTAACATCCGACCCCTCTTTAATGGTGTGGGCTTTGCCGATCTCAAGGTAGTACTCTTCAGCTGGAACGTGACCTTTATCACCGTACATTACTTCCGACTCCATGAAAATTACCGGATCTGGATCGATGATCGACTGTTTAAGAAGTCCTTTGGCATCGTAAGGATTGGAAGGAACAACTACTTTCAGACCGGGTGTATTGGCATACCAGTTTTCAAAATTCTGAGAGTGCTGCGCAGCCAACTGTCCGGCATTACCGGTAGGGCCACGGAAAACCATCGGGATAGGGAACTGACCACCACTCATGGAGTTCATTTTAGCAGCCGAGTTGATAACCTGATCAATAGCAACCAAGGAGAAATTGAAAGTCATGAATTCAATGATGGGCTTCAAACCGTTCATTGCCGCACCAACCCCGATCCCTGCGAATCCCAGTTCGGCAATGGGAGTGTCGATCACGCGCTTAGCGCCGAATTCGTCAAGCATGCCCTGGCTAACCTTGTAGGCACCATTATACTCGGCGACTTCTTCGCCCATTAAGAAAATTGTCTCATCCTTGCGCATTTCTTCACTCATTGCTTCGCGAAGCGCTTCTCTGAATTGTATTTCTCTCATATTATTAAAGAATCTAAATCGAATTATGGAAGGCAAATATAACGTTTATTTTTTTAAAAAAGGATGGACACCGCGTTCGATCCCGGGCTTTCGTTTTTAAGGCGGTCGATGCTGGTAATTATATAGGTATACCGTTTGTTCCGGTCTACAGAATCGTCGGTATAGGTGGTATATCCGCTGTTATAGCTGATATGAAGAATGTTCTTCGCCCGCGACAAGTCCTGTTTTTCCCCTTCTTCGAAACGATAAACCAGGTAACCAAAAGGCTCCTCTCCGTCGCTGGCAGCATCGGGCTTTTGCCAGTGCAGTGTTGCCGCCTTTTTCTGACCTGCACGTACGGTTAATCCCCTGGGAGCAATCGGCGGGGTACTATCTTTCCAGGGCATCAGCGGTGGCAAACTCTTATGCCGGTAATAGGTATACTGAAGGGAATCGCGCAGTCCGGCCACGTTATTGGTGAGCGATTTTGAACTGAAATAAATGCTGCCGTGTACCTGGTCGTTCTCTCTGAGGTGCGTTATTTGCCGGGGGATTTGATCGCGTTCACGCCATCCCTGGCCATTCTCTGAGGCGCGGTATGCACCGTGGCCTATATAAAGATGCTTCCCAAAACTATTTTTTGCCCACCAGTCGACCAACACTTCATAGGCCGCCGCGCGGTAGTTGAACGGAAAATAAATCTGCGGATTGATATAGTCGATCCACCCTTCTTCGGTCCATTTCCGTGCATCTGCATAGAGCTGGCGATAGCCGCTGAACCCTGCCGTTTCTGACCCCAGCGGATGGTCGCGCTTATTATCCCAGATGCCAAAGGGACTAATGCCGAATTTAATATATTTTTTCTCTGCGAAAATACTGTCGGATACGCTTTTGATCAACTGATCGACGTTATTGCGCCGCCAGTCGTCGACGGAGCTGAAACCGTGTCCATATTGCCTAAACTCTTTTGCATCGGGGATGGGGTTTTTCTCTGGATAGGGGTAAAAGTAGTCGTCAAAATGGATACCGTCTACATCGTAGTTTCTTACCACATCCATGACGACCGAGGATATATAGGATCGAACTTCGGGCAATGCCGGGTTGAAGTATTTCTTTCCGCCGTAGGTAAAAAACCATTCCGGTTTTTTACGGGTAATATGGTCAGGAGCGACATTGCTCGCCGAATTGAACGTTGCGCGATATGGATTCATCCAGGCATGCAACTCCATTCCGCGCGAATGGGCTTCTTTGATGGCAAAATCGAGCGGATCATAAACCGGACTGGGCGCCCTTCCCTGTGTACCTGAAAGAAATGCGCTCCAGGGCTCACGACTTTTTCCGTACAGCGCGTCGGCCCCTGGCCGTATCTGAAACATAATGGCATTGATTCCAGCCCGTTGGTGTGCGTCGAGTATGGCGATTAATTCAGCTCGCTGCTGCGCCGCCGGCATTCCCTGACGGGTGGGCCAGTCGATGTTCGCCACCGTGGCTATCCAGACTCCCCGGAATTCGCGCTTGGGGGCCTCTGTGCTCCGCTGAGCAAAACCACTTTGGGCAGTCAATATACTCGCAACTATCAAGAAAACTGAGAAGGGGAATTTCATAAGAATAATGTTCTGTTTCGAAGCCGATAAAGATAGGTAACAACGGCAAATTCAACGAATTATCAGGCAAAAAAACTGGAACGTAATTTGCTTGTATCGTTTGTATTACTTACGTGAATGTCGGATGGAAATAGAAAACGGTAAGCTGGTTGATGACTCCTCTAAGGTAGAACAGACCAAAACCCCCAGTAAAATTTATTTTTTCGTAATTGCCATTGCCGCACTCCTTGCCACAAACGCGTATTATGCCATTCGCTACAAAAACCTGGGAAAACAGGTAGAAATCATCAACTCAGAAAAAAGCCAGCTCGAACTCGAAATAGACCGGATCGAGGCGGAACTGGACCGCGTTACCAGTGAGAATATCGACCTGGCGGCCAACTACAAAGCCGAATACGATGCGGCTCAAAAACTGATTGCTAATCTGCGAACGGAATTGAGCCAGAGCCCGGTAATTGATCAGGCCGATTTATTAAGGACACAGCAGGAGATAAGGAGGTTGAGAGCACTTGTACAGAAATACAGTCAGGAACTGGAAACCCTGCGAGCAGAGAACGCGGCATTGAGCGCAGAACGGAATGATCTGAAAGCTTCCGTAGCATCGATCAATACGGAAATGAAGCAGTTGCAGGAGGAGAAGACAGGACTGGAGGAGCAGATAAGGATGGCATCAGACCTCAAAGTGTCTGTTATTCGAGTGAACGCCTTTCGCGAAAGGGGGGCCGGACGCTTAAGCCCGGAAGATCGTGCGAAGCGTGTTGATCAACTTCAGATCGGCTTTAACCTGGCAAACAACCCACTGGCTGAAGCGGGTAATCATCGTGTTTATTTGCGGATTACCGAACCAACCGGTAACTTAATTACCAGCGGTGAAGTATTTACAGTAAACAACGAGGAACTGCAATATACAGACGCCAGAACCATCAACTTTAAGAACGACGGCGAACTTTACTCGCTTACATGGACACCCCAAAATTATGACTTCCAGAAGGGGACCTACACCGTTATCCTTTATAGCGACCAAAGCATTATGGGAAGATCAACCATCAACCTGAAATAAAAAACCCCTTTGAACAGAGAGCAGTTTCCGATTTGATAAGCCGCACAGCCTTTTCTGACCTTTCTCTATCTCACTTTTCTAATCTTAATCGATCTCACTTTTCTGATCTTACTCTATCTCATACGCACGAATCTTTTCATTAGCTCCGTATCTTCAACGGAAGCAGAATGAAAAATGTAGTGCCTGTTGTTGGCGAGGTCCTGAACGATATACTTCCCCCCATACTTTCCACGGTTTGCTTCACGAATGCGAGGCCTAAGCCCGTACCCGAACTTTTAGTTGTAAAGTTGGGTTCAAAGATCCGCTCCTGTACGGCCTGGTCGATCCCCCGGCCCGAATCCTGAACAGAGATAGCTACCAATCCGGGTTCTTTGTAGACAGCCGAGATAATCACAATGCTTTTCTGCTTATGAACCCGTGCCTCAATGGCATTCTTCAGCAGGTTGTTGAAACTTCTCAAAAGTTGGTCACGGTCGCCATGTACCAGTGTCCGCCTATCCAGGGCTGTATCGAGCCGGATGATAATATTAGGGTTTTCGCTGTAAATACTGATCGCCTTCTCAATCACATCGATAATTTCAACATCGTCGAGTTTGGTATCCGGCATCTTAGCAAAGTTCGAAAATTCAGAGGCGATGTGGTTCAGGCTTTCGATCTGCTCGATAAAGGACTTGCTGAAGCGCTCAAACTTTTCATCAAAGCGTGGGTCCTTCTCCCGCCAGGCCCTGTCGAGCAACTGAACACCCAGTCGCAGCGGCGTTAGGGGGTTCTTAATCTCATGTGCTACCTGCTTTGCCATTTCCCTCCAGGCCGACTCCCTTTCCGAGCGCATTATTCGATTGGCGCTGTTATCGAGGGCAACGATCATATTGTTATACTCTTTTATCAATGAGCCGATCTCATC
>DAIRDA010000025.1:0-5450 GCA_036796375.1 Albibacterium sp. | reverse complement strand
GCGTTGCTTTCCGAGTTTAAGTTGAATTCCTGTTCTACTTCTTCACTTTCCAGCGCCAGGGGATCCCGTGATAGCCTGGATTCGAGTCCGCGTGAAATTTTACTGATTCTGACTACGGCCGACTTTTCCTGCTGCAGCCTGTATTGATCGATTAAGCTAAAGAAGGTAATGATGCCGGCGATTACCAGCGTTCCTACGACGGCCGATACGACGAAAGCCTGAATGCGCGTGCTGTATAGCACCCTGTTTTGAAGAATCATGACCGACCAGCGCAGGTTGCGAAGGTTGAAGTCGTAATCGTTGAGAAGTGTAAAGAACCATTGAACCGAAAACAGGATGATAGCAAAGGTGAGGAAGACTATAAAAAGGAAGGAAAGGGTGGCCAGTTGCTTCCAACCGCTCGGCAATTTGCTGCTTAGTACGAGCAGATCGTCTTTACTGGCGCTGAAGACAATGTGGTTATAACCCTCTTCGTCGTTATACTGATAGTATTGTCGTACATTTTTCGGGTAGAATTTTGGGGTGTTCGGGTAGAGGAATGAACCGTGCTGGGCCTTTATGACGCCGTTCTTGTAGTAGGCGTAAGAGTATTTATCGTAGTCGCTGGAATGATCCATCGTACCATACGAGAGTATTTCGGGATAGGCCGCATATCGGCTGAGTGATTTATCCCTCAACTCAATCACATAGGTACCAATCACATCTTCCTCCATCCGCACAGGGATGAGCGCAAAATAATTGATGTAGCCAATATTGTTGTTGAGCCGGTAGAAGTTGTGGGTTACTTTTCTGGAACCGGCGATTACTTTATCCTTGAAATATTCAAACTTGCTTACAGACGCACGCCGGTTAAGAGCACTATCGTTCAAAACAGGATAAGCGCTGAAGTCGTATTTCGCAAGGTAGCCACTGAAATAGGCCTTTCTTATTTCCTCGTTGATCAGTAATTCATCTTCGGTCTGTCCCTTCAGAAAGAACTGGCCCAGATGCTTGTCGTCCATCAGCTTTTTTTCAATATCCAGAAAAAGCATTACCGCATTCGGATCTTCGGACGACTCGAGCTTCTGGATGGCCAGCAGCTGATTGCTTTGTTGCTTATTAGCCTGGAACACGTTTTGCTTAATGGCAGCGATGCCTGCAAAAAGGAAAAGCAAAGCCACCGAGACGGCCAAATTGAAAGGTCGATTGGAACTTGCAAATAATCCCATCAGACCGACGATGCAAACAAGGAAAACGAACGATAGTGTAAAATCGTTCAGAACCAGTTTGAGGACCGCTACCACGCAAACGGTGATGATAAACAATATCAGCTGACGCTTTTTTGATAGTTGGAGTGCCTTAATCGTTGCCAGCAGGGATTCGATGATGAGGTAGAATACAAACACAACCAAACAGAGCAAGAGCAGCCCGGCCCAGCTGTAAAGGCTTAGGTTTAGGAGATTGGTCACATCGAAGTTGATACTCGAATCTACAATCAGGCGCTCGAAAATACTGATGGCTATTTCACTCAGCAGGAAAAGTACGGCAGCCGAACAAAAAAAGGCTGCATACCCGGCCCATGAAGCGGGCTTTCTTCCAAAGACGTAAAGGGCTCCGCGGCAATGATATATATAACAGGCTAGCCAGGTAGCAAAGAAAACATGTAATATCAGTGCGCCCAGCGATGGCAACAAGAAACTGGAAGCAAATATACGGGGATCGAAAAAGCCGGAGAAGAAGTTGGTAGAAAGCCATTGCTCTTTCAGGTCGAAATATCGGAAGAGCATCAGAAAAGCCGCGAAAAGAAGCACGGATACCTTGACCCAGCCTTTCTTTGAAAGCCAGAGGCAGCCGATATTGACCAGGATGGTGAGCGTCAAGCCGGCCAGAATCCACATCAGCAAACCCATTTTTGAGTAGAAGGTATTGAAATTGGTGGAGCGCAATTTGAGCGAGAGCAGGTATTCGCCATCTGAGTTTCGAAGATTGAAGACAGCCTTGTCGTTGTAGTCGGCTATCTCGAGGTTTGCCGACTTGATCAGATCGTCTGAAAAATCGTTGCTCAGGAAACGGTTTGTCAGGGGGTAGTTTGATTTGATTGGGATGAGGCATACCACTGAAAAGCCTCCGGAGCTTTTTTTATAAGCTTCATACCAGCCGTTATTCCATGAAAAAACACTGCTGCCTTCCTGGATGCCTGCGTCGGAACGTGGTACTACCTGTTCGGAGCTCCAGAATACAAGTTCGTTGTTAGAGTAGGTATAAAGATAAATTCCCTGTTCCTGGCCCAGATCACTCAATAGTTCTCTTTTCAGATCGATGTCATGTTCCACGGCACGCAGGCGCTCGAAATACGATGAATCGCCGAGTAAGTCTTTAACAACCCGTTCCTTTTTATGAAGGTTTTTCTCCACCTTTCTCCCATCTATTAACAGGATTTCATCCTTTTGATAGGTAAGGTGTATGGTTATTGCTGTGCCTGCAAAACAGAGCATCAGCAATAACAGCAGAACCGGGATCTTTAAAGAATTGTTCACATGCAGTAATTCGATCAGAAATGAAACAAACGATTGTTACAAGGAGGCTGCCGAGGTTTCCATTTTTCGGTCAACCTTCTTCACGAGTCCCTGCAAAACATTCCCCGGACCTACTTCCGTGAAGGAAGTGGCTCCGTCTTCAATCATCGCCTGGACAATTTGCGACCATTTTACGGCGCCTGTAAGCTGCTCAATCAGATTGTCCTTGATTTTCTGCGGATCGGTATGTGCTTTGGCGTCGATATTCTGATAGACCGGACACAGAGGCGCATGAAAGGCGGAAGCATCGATGGCTGCCTGAAGTTCGACGCGGGCCGACTCCATCAAAGGAGAATGAAATGCGCCGCCTACATTAAGCTTTAATACACGTTTTGCCCCTGCTTCGGTGAGCAATACGACGGCTTGGTCGATACCGGCAATGCTACCGGATATAACCAATTGACCTGGGCAATTATAGTTTGCGGGAACCACTACTTCGCTGATTCGCTGGCAAACATCCTCGACGGTGAAATCGTCCAGACCGAGAACAGCCGCCATGGTAGAGGGCTGTATTTCGCAGGCACGCTGCATGGCATTCGCCCGGGCGGCAACAAGCTTCAGGCCGGCTTCAAAATCTAATACCCCCACTGCCACCAGCGCCGAAAATTCACCAAGCGAGTGACCGGCGACCATATCGGGCTGAAACTGCCCGCCCAATGCCTTCGCCAAAATGACAGAATGGAGAAAAATAGAGGGTTGGGTTACGTTTGTTTGTTTGAGCTCCTCCTCTGTACCGGTGAACATAATATCGGTAATACGGAAGCCAAGTATTTCGTTCGCGCTTTCAAACAGCGTACGGGATTCTTCATTATAGTTGTATAAGTCGTTGCCCATACCCACAAACTGGGCGCCCTGCCCGGGGAAAAGATATGCTTTTTTCATACTTAATATTGCTATGGTTAATGTAAACTGGCAGTGATTAGCCGCAAAAATTCACTTCGGGTTTTTTCTTTTGCAAATTCGCCGGTAAAAGCCGAGGTGGTGGTTACGGAGTTCTGTTTCTGTATACCACGCATTGCCATGCACAAATGCTTGCATTCGATGACCACGGCGACACCCAGGGGGTTAAGGGTTTGTTGTAAACAGTCGCGTATTTCATTGGTCATCCGTTCCTGCACCTGTAAGCGCCTGGCAAAGGCATCGACCACGCGGGGTATTTTGCTCAGCCCGACAATATGTCCGTTCGGGATATAGGCGATATGGGCCTTGCCAAAGAAGGGGAGCATATGGTGTTCGCACATGGAAT
This sequence comes from Albibacterium sp., assembly GCA_036796375.1. GTDB lineage: Bacteria > Bacteroidota > Bacteroidia > Sphingobacteriales > Sphingobacteriaceae > Albibacterium. The sequence goes on along the minus strand of DAIRDA010000025.1, from coordinate 1,649 downwards.
ATACTTCGATGTCTTTCACCACGACCATCTGGCTGTATTCTTCCTCGAACATCGCGCCTTTTAAAATTTCTTCCGGGTTCAGGTCGTAACCGTGGGTAAGGTACTGCAAGGCTTTAGCAACGCGCTCGGGTGTTTTTAAAAGTCCCTGACGTTGCGGATTCTCGCCGATGGCCTCAATAATATCTTTATAATGGGATGCAATGCGGTCGACCGACTCGTCGTTATAACGGTCTATCTTCACATAGCCATCAAGATGCTCGGGTCTGTTTTCTGGTAATTCCATAGTTTGCAATAGAAGCCACTAGTGGCCAAAATACTCAATAAAATTATTTTCAGTTTCGCATAGCTTGATGCAATGCAGCTGCGCGCCTTCTTGTTGTATCAGCGGTGCCAGGATGTTGAAAATCTCGACGGCAAGCACTTCGGTGGAAGCCATTTTGCCCTGCATAAAATCGACGTCAAGGTTCACATTTTTATGATCGAGTTTCTCAATAACATGCGCTGAAATAAGGTCCTTCATTATTCGAAGATCGATCAGAAAACCCGTTTCAGGGTTGATTTCACCTTTTACAGTTACGTAAAGTTCGTAATTGTGTCCGTGCCAGTTGGGGTTGGAACACTTCCCGAAAACTTCCTGATTGCGGTCTTCGCTCCAGTCGGTTCGCGAAAGCTTATGAGCGGCAGAAAAGCGCTCCCTTCGAGTGATATAAATCATAGGATACAAAGATAACATTCTATATTAATAGTACCTTAGATTTAAAAATTGCAGCATGAGGCTTTTGATTGTAGTTGCTACCGAAATGGAAGTGCGCCCGTTTTTGAGCGGCAGCAGCGCCCAGTATCCGCTATGTTCGGTGTTGGTTACCGGAGTTGGCATGGTGGCTACCGCCTATGCGCTGGGCACCTACCTGGCATCCAACCCGGTTGATATCGTGTTGAATGCAGGCATTGCAGGCAGCTTTGAGGGCGACTTGCCTCTGGGTTCGCTGGTTCGGGTGGTGAGCGATTCCTTCAGCGAGCTGGGGGCGGAAAACGAAGATCAATTTTTAAGCATCGACCAGATGGGCTTTGGCTCACAGCATTTTTCGGAAAGTCCTCTTGGGGTTGATGGACTACCCTCGCTGGAGTTGTTGCGGCAAGTGCGGGGTATTACAGTAAATACCGTTCACGGCAATTTGCAAAGCATTGGGAGCATCCGTCAGCGAATGCATCCGGAGGTAGAATCCATGGAAGGTGCGGCTGTGTTCTATTGCGCCCGGCAGCGCGACATTCCATGCTTGCAGATTCGAAGCATTTCCAATCGGGTTGAAACGCGCAATACGGAAAGCTGGGATATTGCCCTGGCCATTGAAAACCTGAACGATTGGCTGAGCACATTTACGCGTGAGTTCTTTCTTCGTAAAGATTCGTAACTTTGCCTTTTAAGCAATTGCAACATGAAATTAAGCCTCGGTTTTTCTCCCTGTCCGAACGATACTTTTATTTTCGATGCACTTATTCACAAGAAGATTGATACAGAAGGACTTGATTTTGAGGTATTTTTTGACGACGTGGAAACGTTGAATCAAAAAGTGTTCAAAAACGAGCCTGATATCAGCAAATTAAGTTTCCATGCCTTTGCCCATGCTACAGAGAATTATGCCTTGCTC
>DAIRDA010000024.1:12745-16052 GCA_036796375.1 Albibacterium sp. | reverse complement strand
TGGATGGAAGAATTGATGTTATTGCCACCGATCATGCTCCGCACACCCTTGCTGAGAAGGAGAAAAGCTACGAGGAGGCGCCTTCTGGCGGGCCCTTGGTGCAGCACGCCCTGTTGGCACTACTCGACCTCTACAACGACGGAAAAATCAGTCTCGAAGACCTTGTTCAAAAAAGCGCACATAACACCGCCGTTTGCTTTCAAGTTGAGAAGCGCGGCTTTATACGCGAAGGCTACTGGGCCGACCTGGTGCTGGTAGACACAAAAACACCTTATAGGGTCACCAAGGCCAATATCCGTTCCAAGTGTGGATGGTCGCCCTTCGAAAACCACACATTCAGTTCGACAATCGTTTATACGATGGTTTCTGGAAATCTCGTGTATGAAAAAGGCAGGCTCATCGAGGGCATCCCGGGCAGGCGACTATTATTTGAACGCGATCCAGAAAATTAATATCACACAAAAGAATGAAAAATATCCTTTCATCGGCCTTTCTATTATTGAGTCTGGCCGCCTGCCAAAATACTACTGAGTCAACCGAAAATACAACCATCGCCGACACACCGGAAATGACAGCTACCCTTCCCGACACCCTTATGCTCAGCAAGGCATACGATCAGTACAAAGAGCTCAGTTTTACCACAAAACGTTTTAAACACCAGGAAGTGGAGCGCCTGCTGCATCAACTGACCGCCAACGAGGCCTTCAAGCTTCATAAACTTGGCGAGTCTGTCCAGAAAAGAAACATCTACCAGGTCGAATTCGGAAACGGTCCTAAAAAAGTGATGCTTTGGTCGCAAATGCATGGCGACGAAAGCACTGCCACCATGGCCATCTTCGATTTGTTAAATTTCTTAGGCGCCAGCAACGATGAGTTTGATACGGTAAGAACATTGATTCGAAGCAACCTGCATCTATACTTTATTCCCATGCTCAATCCCGACGGAGCAGAGATATTTAACCGTAGAAATGCCATGGGTATCGATATTAACCGGGATGCCCGGAGCGGCACCACACCGGAAGGCAGAATTCTGATCGAGGCAGCAAAAAGTATCAGTCCGCAATACGCATTCAACCTGCACGATCAGCAACCCTATTATGCGGCTGGCTTCAATCAAAAACCGGCTACGATTTCCTTCCTCGCCCCTGCCTATAATTACGAGCGCGATACCAACCAGACCCGGGCCGACGCCATGCGGCTGATTGTCGGGATGAACCGCTTGCTACAACAGTTTATCGAAGGCGGCGTTGCCAAGTACGACGATGCGCACGAGCCCAGAGGATTTGGCGACAATTTTCAAAAGTGGGGCGCCAGTACCGTCCTGATCGAGTCGGGCGGCTACCCTAACGACCCCGAAAAACAATACATCCGCCGTCTCAACTTTCTGATTATTCTGAACGGACTGATGGATATAGCAAGCAACAATTACCAGAAGTATGCGGTAGAGGAATACGCAGGTATACCGGATAATCGTGTGAAAATTAACGATCTTTTGATCCGCAACCTAACCTTTAAAAACGATACACTTGAATATAAAACCGATCTTGCCATCAATCAGGATCAGCACAGTCTCGACAGCGGACGCTACTTCCTCCGGGGGCGGATTGATGATGTGGGCGATTTGCAGGAGAGCAATGGATATCACGAGATCAATGCTGAGGGAATGACTTTCACCGAAGGGAAGTTCTATGAGAAAACCTTTAAAACCATTGATAAAATTACGCCTGAAATAGCCTACGATCTAATGAAAGCCGGATATTACGGCGCACGCATTGAAGAAATGCCGGCAGACAGGCAGTATAATCTGCCCTTACTCATCCTTAAAAACGCGACTGAACCCGGAGGAGGAATGCATCTGGGCATGCCGGCCAATTTTTTCCTCTCCCGTAACGGTAAACTTCGCTATGCGATCATTAACGGCTACCTCATCGATTTGAACGAAGCACCCAAAAACATCTACAACCAATACGTTCGATAATGTACAAAACCTTCGCCTTTTTTCTTTTTCTAATACCGACTGCCGCTCTGGCACAACGCTCCGATACCCTCAGCGTGGAAAAAATTATGCAGGATCCGAAGTGGATGGGCGTTTCGCCCGATCGGCCCCAATGGTCGGAGAACAGCAAGACCCTCTTTTTTACCTGGAATCCGGAATTGAAAGAACGTGCAGAAACCTATGAAATTCAACTGGGCCGGCACGAACCCGCCAAGACAACCCTGGCGACTGCCAATTCACTGCTACGCTCAGAAATGGTATACAAGACTGACCGCAGCGTGGCCGTTTATGAACAGAACGGCGACCTCTTTCTTTATCATCCAAAAAATCAATCACACCGTCAGCTCTCGAACACCATCGAACGCGAAACCAACCCGCGTTTTACGCTTCAGGACAACCAGATCGTCTTTGAACGTGATGATAATCTCTACCTGCTAGATCTGGCAAACAACCAATGGACCCAACTCACCAATTTTTCCCGTAATAAGAAAAATCAGGACAGTCCGCTCTCCGCGCAGGATCAATGGCTCAAAGACGATCAACTACGCGTGTTTGAAACCATCCAAGGCAAGAAGAAGAATCAGGAACTGGATAAGGAGAGGAATGAAACCCGATCGATCAAACGTCCGAAAGAAATATTCCTGGCCGCGAAAGACCGTATCAGCCAGCTTCAGATCAGTCCCGATCTGCACTACGTCACCTACCGCATAACCAATGCGCCCGAAGACAATCAGAATACCCTTATTCCCGAGTTTGTTACCGAATCGGGTTATACCAACAACATCAACGGGAGAACGAAAGTCGGCAACCGTCTGGCAACATCGCGTTTCTATATTTACGATCGCAGACTCGACAGCATTTCAGAGGTGAACAGCGCTTCGCTTCCTGGCATCAAGGATCTCCCCGACTACCTGAATGATTATCCCGAGCGGCTGGAGGAGGCTAAAAAAGCAAATATCGACCGCAAGGTCAATATTTTCGGGCCTTACTGGAGCCCGGCATCCGAAAGGGCCGTCGTTACTGCATATTCGTCTGACAACAAAGACCGCTGGATACTCGAACTAGGACTAGACGACAAAAGCCTTCGGCTGGTCGACCGCCAGCGCGACGAAGCGTGGATCGGCGGCCCCGGTATATCTCCGTATTCCAATGCCATAGGTTGGATAAACAACCACCAACTCTACTTTCAAAGCGAGGAAAGTGGATATTCGCACCTGTATGTCTACGATTTCCAGACCGGAAACCGCAGGCAACTGACCAGCGGAAAGTACGAAATACAGTCGCTCATCCTATCGAACGACAGAAAACATT
>DAIRDA010000024.1:0-12645 GCA_036796375.1 Albibacterium sp. | reverse complement strand
ACCAGCGGAAAGTACGAAATACAGTCGCTCATCCTATCGAACGACAGAAAACATTTCTACTTTAGCGCCAACATCGATCATCCGGGAATTACGCATTTCTACAAAATTTCGGTATCAGGAGGCGAACCCACGCAGTTGACCAATATGAAAGGCGGCAATGAAGTCAGCCTTTCGCCCGATGAAAAATGGCTGGCCATCCGACACTCCACCAGCAATCGCCCCTGGGAGCTATACCTGCAGGAAAACAAAGCCGGAGCGAAAGCGGTTCAGATTACAAAGTCGACTTCTCAAGCTTTTGATGCGTACGCATGGCGTGAACCTGACGTCGTAAGTTTCAAAAACCGGCACGGCGACGACGTTTATGCACGCGTTTATAAACCAACCATCGCACACCCGTCGAAGCCAGCCGTCATCTTCGTACACGGTGCCGGCTATCTTCAGAACGTCCATCATTGGTGGAGCCAGTATTTCCGGGAGTATATGTTCAATAATTTCCTCGCCGATCAGGGGTACACCGTTATAGACATTGACTATACAGCCAGTTCAGGCTATGGAAGGAATCACCGTACCGGAATATACCGTCACATGGGTGGCAAAGACTTGTCCGACCACGTCGACGGCGTTGCCTTCCTGGAAAAAAATTACGGAATTAACCCGTCCAACGTGGGTATCTATGGTGGCTCCTATGGTGGGTTTATCACGCTGATGGGTCTTTTTACAGAGCCTGAGGTCTTCAAGTCGGGCGCAGCCCTCCGATCGGTTACCGATTGGGCACATTACAACCACGGCTATACGTCCAATATCCTGAATGAGCCATTTAACGACGAAATCGCGTATAAACGAAGTTCACCCCTCTACTTCGCCGAAGGCTTGAAGGGTCATTTGTTGATGGCGCACGGCATGGTCGATGTGAACGTCCACTTCCAGGATATCGTGCGGCTGTCGCAGCGGCTCATTGAGCTTGGAAAAGACAACTGGGAGCTTGCGGTTTATCCGGTTGAAGATCACGCCTTTGTTGAGCCAGCCAGCTGGACCGACGAGTACAAAAGAATCTATAAGCTTTTTGAAAAAACGCTGAAACACCCCCCCATAAACCATGAATAGCTTTACCAATTCTGTCATTGAAAGTAGTGAACTTCCCCGATACGAGGAAGCAACGCTCACACCGGTTTCAGATTTATACTGGCGGATTATCCTCATCAACCTGGGTATCAGTCTGCTGATTGTCGGGGCCCTGGTGGCAGGTCTCCTATTTATTGCTCCTGATTTACAGAGCTACCTGGCGGTCATCGTTGTTCTATTTATACTGTTATGGACCGGAATATTCTGGCTGCAGAAACGAGCCTTTGAACGACGAGGCTATGCCGTCCGTCAGCACGATATTATCTACCGGCGGGGAACCATCGCCACGCTGACCACCGTCATCCCCTTCCAGCGTATTCAGCACGTAAATGTCAATGAAGGCGTCTTTTCGCGTGCTTACGGACTCGCTCAACTTCAGATCTTCACGGCCGGTGGTGCTGGCAGTGATATCAGAATATCCGGATTGCTGCATGAAGACGCAGTAAAAATAAAAGAATTGATACTCAATCAAATCACGAAGGATGAAGTTTGATCAACCGCAGCGGCAGTCAGCGATGGGGATGGCCGTAGAATCCGGACTCATCCTGTTCAAGCTGATCAAAGGCTTATGGCCGGTGCTGCTGGTTATGTATCTCCGGCTCGAAAATATCAACATGGGCTATCTGGCCGGTATCATCCTCATCGTGCTCGTGCTTATCTGCATTTTCGGATACCTTACCTATCGTAATACCAGCTTTTATATCGAAGCAAGCAGCGGAGAATTCATATTAAACCGTGGAATTTTAAACAAGCAGCGGGTGGTGGTCTCCCTTGCGCGTATTCAACAGGTAAACATCAATCAGGACTTCGTCCATAAAATATTCGATATCTACTCCGTGGCAATCGAAACCGCGGGAAGCTCCAAAAGTGAAGCAGTCATCAATGCCATCTCAAGGCACACCGCCCGCGCACTCCAATCCCGCCTTCTCGAAAGCTCGGCAAGCGCCGATCTGGTAATTCAGTCCGAAACTACCGAAAGTCCCAAACCCTTTATACGCATCGGGATTGACAGCCTCTTCAAAATCGGTATCACTTCGCGCTATCTGGAAAGCCTTTCGCTGCTTATTGCCTTCTTCTATGCTATTTATTCCAATGCGCGGGATATCTGGTGGAGCGGAGAGGAAGACGAACAGCAACTAAACGTACTCATCGGCAGTTTCTTCACCCTCCAAGCAATCGGAGTATTTCTGGGCGGATTTATTATCGTCATTTTGCTCTTCAATCTGATCCGAACCCTGATAACCTATTACGGTTTCACGATCAGTCAGCTCAAACAATCGCTGATGATTTCCTATGGTCTTTTCAATACACGAAACACCCTGATCAGGCCGGCCAAGGTTCAGATAACCAAAGTAACCCAAAACTTTTTTCAGCGAAAAATGGACCTTTCGCAGTTAACGGTTCACCAACCGAGCAGCGACATACAGCTCGACAAAAAAGCAAAAATTGCCATCCCTGGCTGCAATAGTAGTGAGGAGAAAAAACTGATGAACTTCCTTTACGGTCGGCAGCCTGAAAAGGGCTACGCCATCCACCCGCATTGGCGGAAGATGCTTCCGGGCTTCCTCGTTTTTGTGCTACTTCCCCTGATCATCTATCTCTTGATTCACCATTACAGCGCCCTTCCAGCCTACACACACGGATTTGCCCTGTTCTACCTGTGCCTTGCCGCTTGTATGATCTACCTCAGTTATCGCAACGCACGACTATTTATCAGTACCGATTTTATTATCCGGCAGTCGGGAATCTGGGACATCACCACGGAATACCTTGAGCCACATAAAATCCAGGCAATCACCAGCAAGCAGCTGCCCTGGCATCGAAAAAACGACATCGGGCATATCACATTACACACGGCAGGAGGTGATCTGGCCTTCCGGTTCGGTAATTTTTCCGGACTACAGGCCTTAAAAAACCAATGGCTGTTCCAGGTGGAAAGCTCCGGGCAGGAATGGATGTAAAATCAGGGAAGTTGATATTGAGAGATCAGCTCCTTGCTCATCATAATACCGGCAAGCGATCCAAAGGCAGCCGCCATGGCAATGGAGCGACCACGGGTGGAGTTATCGCCAGCAGCATAAACTCCTCGAACACTCGTTTTTTGAAATAAATCCACCTCAATATAGCCCCGGTCGGTGAATTTGCACCCAAGTCGATCCGCCAGGTCACTTTGCTGTTTGAAATCCGGATTCGCATAAATCACTTGCAGGATCAGCTCAGAGCCGTCTTCAAACACCACTTTCTCAAGTACTCCCTCCTTATGCACGAATCGTTTGATTTTCCCTGTGTGAATTTTCACACCCAGCTCGCCTAAAACCGCTTGCTGCTCGGCCGTAAACTGAGTTTCTCCATTGCTGAGGATAAAGGGGCCCTTTGCCCAATTAACAATGAGTTTTGCTTGCTCAAACGCCCGTTTATCGTGGCCTAAAATGGCCGTTGTGCAGTTTTTATATTCATAGCCGTGACAATACGGACAATGGAGAATCGTTTTTCCCCAACAATCGGAAAAGCCCTCAATGGGCGGAAGAATATCCTCCAGTCCGGTGGCGAGTAAAATTTTCTTCGCACGAAATTGCTCCTTCGCAGACGCTCCTTCTGCGCTAAAGCGAACCATGAAGCCCTCGTCCTCTTTACTAATCGAGTCGACCTCACCCCGCTCCATATACACCGTCGGATATTTCCGCACATCCTTTCTTGCCTCCTCGGCAATATCGGCCGGCGCTTTACCGTCGTGCGTAATAAAGTTATGCGAATGTGGCGTAAAGCGGTTGCACGGTGTGCCCCTATCAAGAATCATTACCGTCTTCATCGCTCTGGCAAGACTCATTGCTGCTGATAGTCCGGCGAAACTGCCTCCCACAATCACTACATCGAAGCTTCGTTCCACAGCCTAATCCTGAATAGCGGTCATCATTTCAACAGCTTCCACATTGCCCTGCTGAACGGCCAGGTCGACTGCCGTCAAACCTCGTTTATCTTTAATGGTCATATCGGCACCGTGTTTCAACAGAATAGAGACAAGCTCGTTGCGTCCGAACAGCACCCCGAACATCAGGGCCGTGCCACCATTGCTATGCTGTAGGTTAAGGTTGGCACCTTTATTTGTTAAAAGTTCAGCAATTTCAGGGTACCCTTTGAAACAAACGCCCATCAGCGCTGTATTGCCTCCCGAGTCTTGCAAGTTCACGTCGGCTCCCGCGTCCAGAAGAACCTGCACCACCGCTGCCTGGTTATTATAGCTGGCAATAATTAGCGGAGTAAATCCGCGTTCATCCTGATAGTTTATATCAGCCCCTTCAGCAAGGAGCGACGACACCAGGCGGGCGTCGCCACTCCGCGAGGCGTCTATCAGGCGGTCATTTATACGATGTTCCATCATTTTTAATAAGGCTTGCTTTCATTGCTTTCATCTTCTGCCTGCTTCACAGCGTTGTGCGATTGGGTGGTACCAATCGGGCCCTTGTTGCTGGCATCAACGCGCGTCGAAGCTAATCCATCGGCTACCCGACGACCATACTCTTCGTCGCATTGCTTAAACAGCTCAATCATCTTGTTCTGAATATCCAGGTTGGCCGTTGCGATTGTGTTGACCAGGTTGAGTATCAATTCGTCTTTTTCCCAATCTTCCATATCGCGATAAGCCTGCCCGGCCTGCTTGAAGTTATTCTGCTTCTCAATCTTCTGCCTGACGAGTTTAGCATGATACAGGGGAGTATGATCTGCGTAGTCATTTTTTATTTCAACCGGCCCACCCAGGGAGGAAGGCTCATAATTCACATGTGGGTTCATTCCTGAAACCCCTCCCTGATTATACGTCATTTGACCGTCGCGTTGATTGGTCGCAACCGGCGCTTTGGGCGCATTAATCGGAAGTTGAAGATAGTTGGTTCCCACCCGATAACGCTGCGTGTCGGAATAAGAGAACGTTCGACCCTGCAACATTTTATCGTCCGAAAAATCAAGTCCGTCTACCAGAACACCCGTTCCAAATGCCGATTGCTCTACCTCTGCAAAATAATTTTCAGGATTGCGGTTAAGGGTCATCTTGCCTACCGGATACCAGGGAAACTGATCCTTTGGCCATATCTTTGTATCGTCCAGCGGATCGAAATCCAGTTCGGGGTGTTCTCCATCTTCCATGATCTGAACGCACAGTTCCCACTCAGGAAAATCGCCGCGCTCAATGGCCTCATACAAATCCTGTGTAGCGTGATTGAAATTCTTTCCCTGAATCTCCTGCGCCTGGGCTGTCGTCAGGTTTTTGATGCCCTGAAGTGGCTCCCAATGATATTTAACCAGCACCGCTTCGCCGTCTTTGTTCACCCACTTATAGGTGTTCACACCCGATCCCTGCATCTGGCGGTAATTGGCCGGAATACCCCAGGGTGAGAAAAGATATGTAATCATATTCATCGCCTCAGGAGTATGGCTGATAAAGTCAAACATGCGCTCGCCGTCCTGGCGATTGGTAACCGGATCGGGTTTAAAAGCATGAATAAAATCAGGAAACTTCAGCGCATCGCGTATAAAAAATATCTTTAAATTATTGCCAACCAAATCCCAATTCCCATCCTCCGTATACATCTTAACAGCAAAACCTCTGGGATCGCGCAACGTTTCCGGTGAGTGCCCGCCATGGATAACCGTAGAAAAACGAACAAAAAGATCGGTTTTTTTACCTTTTTCCTGCAGAAACTTCGCCCGTGTATATTTTGAAATGGGCTCATCGCCTACCATCGCATACGATTCGAAAAATCCGTGAGCACCGGCACCCCGGGCATGCACCACCCTTTCAGGCACACGCTCGCGGTCGAAATGCGACATTTTTTCCAAAAACTGATAATTTTCAAGCGTGGCCGGTCCGCGGCTTCCGACCGTTCGTAGGCTCTGATTGTCATAAATAGGATGTCCGTTGCGGGTAGTTAAACGGGGAGAACTCCCCTTCCCAGGCTTGCTGCGCATGTCTGATTGGTCCATAATGTGAGATTTATAAGGTAATAAATGATTAAACAATCGCCTGCCAGAAAGGTTTTATCGGTTAATGAAAAAACCGCCGGATAGGTCTTACGCTATCCGGCGGTTTTGATCAACAACAATACCGTCGTTTTAATCGTTTACCTGCTCAGCCAGATCGCGGGCTTCTTCCAGATGGTGCCTTAAGCCAGGAAGTTTTTCGCCTGCAAATCGCTTCAGGTCGCCGTCCGAAACGCCGTTAGATCCTGAAGCATCGGAAAACAAGTTAACGGCCTCTTCGTGAGAAGCAACCATCAGGGATACGAATTCGCGATCGAATTCCGCACCCGTTTTACCGTCAAGCCTGTCCAGCATCTGCTGATGCCTGGGCAATAAATTATCGGGCATATCCCATCCCTTTCTGCCCACCAGCGTACTCATCTCAACGCCGGTAGCTCGATGATCGAGCACCATCATCCCGCCGTACTCTTTCACATCTGCGCTATTACCCTGGAGTACCGCCATCTCACCAGCCTCAATCTCAAACATGTTGCTGCTCGCCGCTTCTGTTACAAAACCCTGGTTGTCCATACGGATGTTGTCATCATCGTCGTCACTGCACGCCTGCAATGTGACTGCTCCGAACAATACTGCCACCACTGATCCTATTAATCTTAATCGTTTCATAGTAATTTATTTTTAATTAAACGTTTCAGAAAAATCAACCTCTATGGACAGCGAAAGTTTCGGCGACAATTACGCGTTTTCAAATAAGAATACCCTGTTCCTGCCAGTATTTAACCGTGTTAGTCGTTCCGTTTAAATACCAGTTGCGTCCGCGTTCCTTCATCATCGTTCACGAGCGTCATGGTACTGATCTTGCCAATAATATTTTCCTGGATCCGGTACACCACACCATCGTACTCCATTACGCGTGTATCCACTACATTGTATGCGACAGAGGTGGCGTTCCCCCCAGGCTGATATATCCAGGCGCGGTTATCACTCTTAAATTCCAGGTAAGCGCCGTCGTTCAGTTCCTCAGTGGTGATGCCCGCAGCACTCCCAATCGTCACGGTTTTCGTCAGCCGGTTCCACTTTCCGGTGCGAATCACATTTTTAACAATGTCCTTTTCTGCGCTATTCAGCGTTTCCTTACTGCACGACCCGAACGATACGAGAATAAGTGCTATCAGGGAAAGAAGTTTAATTTGCTTTTTCATATATGCTATTATTTATCTGCGAAGGCACGACAAGATTAATGCCATCCTTCTGGGCGACTTTTGAAAAATATCGCTATTTTCACATCAAAATAAAGTATGGAACTCCTGTTTGAAAAAGAAATATCTGTGCGATGGGCTGATATGGATCCGAATTTCCACCTCCGTCATAGCGCCTACTATGATTTTTGTGCCCAGCACCGCCTTGAAATACTCGACCGCATCGGACTCACCCTTGAACTCTTCCAGAAAGAACACATCGGTCCGGTTCTCTTCCGGGAGGAATGCATCTTTCGGAGGGAGATACGATTTTCAGACCGGATCCGGCTCACAACCCGCCTGGAATCAACCACCCCCGACGGATCCCGCTGGACGATCAAGCATCAATTAACCAAAGAAGACGGTACGCTCTGTGCAACCATCATCGTCGACGGCGCATGGATGGACACCAAACAACGAAAATTAGCCAGGCCGGTTCCTGAATTTATCGTGGCAGGCATGGAGAAGTTTCCGAAAACCACCGATTCCGACGTCGAATAATTCATGGAAAACTATTCACTTTATATGACAATGCTCGGCTGCAAGCCTAAAGGGCGCTTAACCGAGCAACACGATATCTTCTTCGGAATTGCCGAAGAATTGAAAGATCTGATTCCCGACTGCCAGGCATTCTGGCCGGAAGCCGATCAAAAAATCCATTTCGACGCCTGGCGCAAAGTACAATATGTCGATCAATATCGAATTCGGGTGGTGCCGCGTGCCGGCAGCGGCGAAGAAAGCGAAAAGCGATTATACTTTATTAATCTGGGAGGATATAAAGCCAACGAGTTCGACGAATTTCATTATAAACTCCTTACGGTCGCTTCAAGCAAAGCGGAAGCAATTCAGGCAGCCAAGAAAACCGCATTTTACAAACACTGCGGTTTTCCTGGCGCTATATCTCATATCGATGACCAATACGGCGTCGATGTAGATGATCTGTATCTTATTGAGGATATCCTACCTCAGAAGTTTAAAGATCAATTCCAGCTTCAAATTATAGAGGAAAAAGAAGTGATACACGATGAAATTCATGTCGGATACTTTAAGTTAAGCAGCTTTTAACGTACAACCTTAGGCTTCACAACTCGAGCAGCTCACCATATTCGCGATGAATTCTTTCGAGACACTCTGACTGCGTTGGTAGTAGAGCGTCTTTACTCCCAGCTTCCAGGCTTCAATCATCAGCATATTTACATCTTTTACCGGTAAGTTAGCCGGAATATTCAGGTTGAGGCTTTGCGCCTGGTCGATATACTTCTGCCTGATCGCTGCCTGCTGGATAATTTCGAGCTGACTTATTTCTTTGAACGTTTTGAATACTGCCTTCTCTTCTTCAGAAAGCTCGTGCATATGCTGCACACTACCATGGTTCAGCATGATGCCACGCCAGGTATCTTCGTTGTCGATCCCCTTTTCCATGAGTAGGCTGCGCAGGTATTTGTTTTTTCGCATAAAGTTACCTTTCGAAAGGCCAGCCTTATAGTAATTACTGCTGAAAGGTTCTATTCCCGGTGACGACTGCCCTAGTATGGCCGAAGAGGAGGTGGTGGGCGCAATAGCCATCAGCGTAGTATTTCGTTTTCCATAGCCTTTCAAAATTTCAGGCTCTCCGTATATATGCGCCAGTTCCACACTTGCCTTTTCAGCCTTCTCGCTGATATCTTTAAAAATCACAGAGGTCAATCGTTTCGCCTCCATCCCTTCAAAAGGAATTCTGTTTTTTTGAAGATAAGAATGCCAGCCCATGACCCCCAATCCAAGGGCCCGATGCCTTTTGGCAAATCGATTCGCCGAGGCCAGATAATAATTATCTTCTGTTTTTGCAATAAACTCCTGCAGCACCGCATCCAAAAAATATACTGCCAGCTTTACAGCGCCCGTGTCCTTCCATTCGTCGTACAATTCCAGATTCATCGACGACAAACAACAGATAAAGGATTCGTCGATTGAGGAAGGAAGCGCTATCTCGGAGCATAGGTTACTCGAGTGGATCTTTAGATTCTTGTCTTTATATACCTGCGGTTTATTCCGGTTAATATTGTCGGAAAAGAAAATGTATGGCAGGCCTTTCTGCTGACGGCTTTCCAGCACCTTCGCCCAAATATTCCGCTTTTCCACATCACCGTCGATCATTTCCTGCATCCAGTAGTCTGGCACACAGATACCGTTGAACAGGTTTTGGATCGGATTCCCGATATTTTTGATATCCAGAAACTCCTTAATATCCGAATGATCAATATCCAAATAAGCCGCAAATGCTCCGCGGCGCACACCGCCCTGCGATATGGTGTCCATCACGGTATCAAACAGCTTCATAAAGCTTACCGCCCCGCTGCTCTTCCCGTTATCGGTTACCGCACTGCCACGTTCTCTTAACTCCCCGAAATAACCCGATGTACCTCCCCCGATCTTGGTTTGCATAATCACTTCTCCGAGCTTATGAGTAATGCCTTCAATGTTATCCGGTACATAAACATTAAAACAGGAGATCGGCAATCCGCGTTCCGTTCCCATATTGGCCCAAATGGGCGAACTCAGACTCATCCAGCCTTTCTCAATCATTTCTATAAACGCCTCTGCCAGTTCCGGTTTATACAAGCGCCTGGCTGCCGCTACAGCCACCCGTTCAATAGCCGTTCGTGCCGTCTCGCCCTTCAATAAGTAGCCCCTGTTAAGGATCTGCTGACTCTCATCGTTCAGCCACCATAATCTTTCCATTATCTTTAAATTTTAAGGGTTAAAACAGATCGTTTGCGGTAATGCTCTTATCGTGCTTGGTATAATCCACCGGCCGCTTCGCGAAGAAATCGTCCATCGAGTTGGCAAAAACCTCCTCTTCAAACCAAACCATCGGGAGATAGTCGATTTCAGCCACATGGAAAATTTTAGAAATTCCGATTTTATGGAGGCTGTCGTCTACCCGATACTTCATAAAGTTCAGGAGATCTTTTTTACTGACTGTATCGATCTCTCCCATCTCGAAAATCCAATCGAGTATTTCAGCCTCTATATCTATGGAAGCTTTCACTATCGAGATGATTTTATCTTGCGTACTCCTATCGAAATACTCCGGAAACTCGTCCCTGATCTGATTCACGATATACATCCCTGCATTCGCGTGAATCTGCTCGTCGACCGAGGTCCAGCCAATAATATTGCTCACATTTTTCATCGCTCCTTTAAAGCGGGTGAAGGATAAAATAACAGCGAACTGACTGAAAAGGGAAACGTTCTCGATGAGTATCGAGAACAGAATCAGCGAGAACAAATATTCCTTTTCATCGTCTGATTTTGCAGTCGAAAGTGCTTCCTGCAAATACGACACGCGCTTTTTAATCACCGGCACATGAATCAACTGCTCGAATGAATTGCTGTAGCCTAGCACCTCCAACAGCCGTGAGTACGCTTCCGAGTGCCTGAATTCAGACTCAGCAAAGGTACTTCCCAACCCGTTAAATTCAGGCTTCGGCAGGTGCTTATACAGGTCGCCCCAAAAAGATTTCACGGCAACTTCGATTTGAGCAATGGTAAGCAAACTCCGCTTAATGGCCTCCTGTTCGTGCCGCTCCAGCGTGGAATGAAAGTCCTGAACATCAGCTGTGAAGTCGACTTCAGAATGAACCCAAAATGATTTGTTGATCGCTTCTGTAAATTTCAGAATCTCGGGATACTCAAAGGGTTTGTAGTTCACCCTTCTCTTAAAAATACTCATATTACTTCGATTTAATTTTACAATCTTATCAAAAGAGTAATATGTTCAAACGGATCAATCCACAACGGCAGGAAACCGGCGGACATACATTCGGACATTACTTCTTTGGCGAAAGCAAAGCCTAGCGGAAAAGGAAGGTGATCTGGCTTATAAATCGAAATTTATATACAGTTGCGCAACAGCTCGTGATTCTCACACGATTCCCCTTTTTTATTACTTTGGTAATACCTGATCGCTATGTTTTACAGAAACAAAACTAGGATTAAAAAAGAGTGATACAAGCTATTTTTATCCACATCAGGCAGGTTGCCAACATCCTGTTTCAGAGCAAAAAAAAACCGCCTGTAAAAAGGCGGTTAACATGACCAGTAAGCCGGTATATTATTTAATCTCGATCTGACGCGACACTAATTTCGCTTCTTCTTTCTTGGCAACCGAAATATGCAGGATACCGTCTCGATATTCAGCGTTGATATTGGCATCGTCAGCACTATCGGGCAATGCAAACGAACGAACAAAGGATGTATAGCTGAACTCTCGCTTGTTGTATCGTTTGCCTGAGTCTTCCGATTGCTTTTGTTGTTCAGCCGATACGGTCAGCATATTCCGCTCCAGATTGATTTTAAACTCCTCTTTAGATAAACCGGGAGCTGCCATCTCAATCAAATACTGATCGGCTGTTTCCGACACGTTCACTGCTGGCACGCGCGACATCATCCGGTCAGAGAAAAAAGAATCGTTAAAGATGGATTCAAAAATGTCGTTCACGCCATTACTTAAACCTTGGTTTCTGGTTCCGTTGTTGAATTTAATAAGTGACATAATAAACCTCCTTTAATTTATTGTTAAACCATTTTTGATAATATAATATCAAAGGAAGTACCAATGCATACAACAGGGTAGAAATCCCTATCTGACAAACGATTAACTGAAATATTTTCAGCTTGAAAGACATTTTTTCAGCGAACGATTGTCATTTTTTCAGTTCTTTGACCCGTTCCGATACAATCCGAAGCAGCAGCGGGAAAGCCGGTTCAGCCATGCCTCCGTGATCAAAGCCGTCCAGCTTATAAAGATAACTTTGCTCGTGTCCGGCCACTTTCATCATTCTCCACATATACGCATTCTCCTCGTATCGGCCAAGCATCTCCAGTTCGGCATCACCCGTAATCAAATGCAAAGGCGGCGCGTCTTTCCGCACATGGAAAAGAGGCGCATAACGATCGATGGTGGGCTGGGTTCCCTCAATTCCATTTTCCTGCCGGATGGTAAAGTGCGTAATGGTGTGCCCGCTAAAAGGAATGGTAGCAGCAATACGGTCTGCATCCACCCCGAAACGTTTCAGATAGGATTTGTCAAGCGTCACCATAGCTCCCAGATATCCACCAGCGGAATGGCCTGAAACAAAAATCAGCTCTTCGCTCCCTCCAAAGTTCTTAATATTCTTAAACACCCAGGCAATGGCCGCAGCAGCATCCTCAATATAAGCAGGGGCTTTGACCTTTGGTGAGAAACGATAGCCTACCCCCACAACCGCGAAGCCTTTTTCCGTCAACGCTTTGGGTATCTCTTTACTTCCGCCGGTAATACCTCCCC